>DCGX01000071.1:8630-51877 GCA_002315505.1 Ruminococcaceae bacterium UBA1767 | reverse complement strand
AATCACAATCCTCCGGTATAATGATGTAAAATCATAACTATCGGAGGATTTCTTATTATAAAATTCAAAGACGAAAAATACTATACCAAAGGGAATCGCATAAGTATAATCAAAATTGCAACATAATCGCTGTTTTCCCGAAATTTCTTTGCTTGTCAAAAGGGGCGTTTATCACATCTTGGGGTGACGAAATAGAATCCAACCCGAAAAACCTTGATTTTATCACGGTTTTTCTTGTTTTTATGGATAAAAATAGGAAATCCTGATCATAGCAGCCCTTTAAGAACTTGTTAGACTTAAACATTCGACTTAGAATTGTATTGAAAATAATAGTATGGTATTGTGAAAAAAAGCAAATCGACAAAAATGCTGATTTTGAAATATATTCACATAAAGAACCTTGTTTTATATTCTTGATATACTTTTTGATAGTGCACATGATGATGACCTTGTCAAATCTATTCGAGAAAGATTACCTAACCAACTTAAATAGATAAATAAGTAATAAATTCTTAATCGTAGAAATATAATCTGCAGAAGATAAACAAATTTTGGAGTTTGATTTCCGTTACACAGACACAAATAAGAACTCTAATCTTGATACAATTTCAAGGTTAGAGTTTTTTCTTATATTTGCACACCCTATGGCTCTAATGTCATTGATACAAGCGGTTTTCAGGCTTCTTTCAAACTATTACAAAAAATTTATGCCTCGATAGATTTTGTTCTACCGAGGTTTTTCTTGTTTTGTTTGATAAAATATTCAAAAGTAATCGTGCGTAAGAATGGGTATCGTTTGAAAGATAGGGGAATCGTGCGGAAGATAAAATCTCTGATAATGAAAAAGTGTAAAAAAATATCTACAAACTTCAATACAATATATAAACTCTATGTTTTATAAACGCATGATGCGGCAATCCGAGTATAATCCCAATGTCCCATTTCTCTTCTTACTGTTATGATATATAATTATCAATCTATTCAAAAACTTTACTGTGCAAATCAACTTGCCCTGGGGATTTTGCGGATGTTTTTTTCTTTTAATTTGTTATTTAATAAATTTTTTTCTAAAAGGATTTACATTTTAAAAAAAACATGGTAAAATGACAGAGAATATGGAGTAGTTTGCGACAGAAATGTTTTTTACGATTAATTCAATATTTCTAATAGAAAATAAATATAAAATTACTCGAAATCCTTGGAGAGGGATATTAAAAACTACTACTTTACTTTGTAAGGAAATGCAATAATGGACGATAAGAAAAAAAGAAATTTAATATCCAATTCGGAAACGATTGATATTCTGGATATTTTAAAAGCTGTTTGGAAAAGAGCGTGGATTATATTAATTTGCTCAGTGATAACTGCCGGAATCGGATTCAGTGCGGCCGCTTTTTTCATAACGCCTCAGTTCACATCGAGCATAATGCTTTATGTTAATAACAGTTCAATCAGTGTCGGCAGTTCGAATTTCAGTATTTCCTCTTCTGAAATCAGTGCCGCTCAGAGCCTTGTAAAAACTTATGCCATTATCCTCGACAACAGAACAACACTGGAAGAGGTAATTAAAAAGGCTGATTTAGACATTGGTTATCGTCAGCTGTCAGGAATGATAAAGTCAGAATCCGTAAATGATACCGAGGTTTTGAAAATTACTGTTACGTCCGAAGACCCGTATTTATCAAAGAAAATCGTAAACTGTATAGCAGAGCTCCTGCCACAGCGAATTTCCGAGGTAATTCACGGAAGCTCGATGGAAGTGTTTGACGCAGGAGAAGCAAACCTTCAAAAGGTTTCACCGAGTATTACAATGTATACGCTCAAGGGCTTCTTTGCGGGCTTTATAATTTCCGTATTTGCTGTTATTGTATTGTACTTTATGGATTCGTCAATTCACGACGAGGAATACGTTATTAAAACATATGACTATCCTATACTTGTATGCATTCCGGATCTTTCGAGTGATAGCGGGAAGAAATACGGCTATTACAGCTATTACAAAACTAAATCAGATAAGAAAAGAAATAATTCAAAGGATAGTAGGTGATTGAGTGTTTAAAAGTAAACGTCAAAACGTCAGCTCTTCGGTAGCCGGAGACACAACGAAGAATACTCTTCATGAAAACATGAACTTTTCGGCAAGAGAAAAATATAAAATGCTCAGAACAAGTCTTTCTTTTACCTTACCGGATGGAATTAATTGCCCGATAATCGGTATTACAAGTTCAATCCGAGGTGAAGGAAAAAGTACAACCGCAGTTAATCTTGCTTATGCGCTGGCTGAGGAAAAGAAGAGAATTCTCTTGATTGATGCAGACCTTCGAATACCGAGTATTGCTAAAAAAATGCAGATAAAAAATACTCCCGGACTTACAAATATGTTGATTGACAAGGAATTGCAGCGAATTACGACTTATCGCTCAGGGATTCTTGAAAACTGGGAAATTATCCCGAGCGGAGATATACCTCCGAATCCTTCAGAGCTTCTCGGCTCGGAAAAGATGGAAAAATTCCTTGAAAGACTCAGAAAGTATTATGATTACATAATAATAGACTTACCTCCGGTAAATGTTGTTACTGATGCACTTGCAATTTCAAAGCTGCTTTCGGGAATGGTTCTGGTTATTCGTGAGCATTATACAGATAAATCAGAACTCAGAAATTGTGTTCGACAGCTTGAGCTTTCAGATGTAAATGTTTTGGGCTGTGTAATGAATGCGACAAGAGATGAAACCGGTTCTTACGGCAAATACAGAAGGTACGGAAAATCATACAAGTATTATTCGAATTCCTACTATAAGGATACGAAATAAAATGATTGATTTTCATACTCATATTCTTCCGGGAATTGATGACGGAAGCAGTGATGTTGAAGAAAGCCTGAAAATGCTGCATCTGATGCACGAGCAGGGGATTACAAGGGTGGTTGCAACACCTCACTTCGATGTCGACAAGACTTCTGTTGAGAAATTTCTCGAAGACAGAAGAGAATCGTTTTCACTCGTTGAGGCTCAGAAATTTGAAAATGCTCCGGAAATTATTTTAGGTGCAGAAGTAAGTTATTATTCGGGAATAGAACATCTTGAGAATATAAATGAATTGTGCATTAAGGGTACGAATTTACTTTTGATTGAGATGCCGACCACAAGCTGGTCAAAGACAACAATTGACAGCATTACAGCTCTGACTTGCAGGGGAGATATCAATGTGATTATTGCTCATATTGAAAGATATTTCTTTCTGCAGAAGGAAACAATATGGCGTCAATTACTGCAGAACGGTGTCATAATGCAATCAAACGCATCCTTTTTTGAAGGAATTTTCAGTAAAAATAAAGCACTGAGGCTCCTTAAGGAAGGATATATTCATGTGATAGGTTCAGATTCACATAATTTCAGTTCAAGAAAGCCCAATATTGATATTGCGTATGACGCAATCAATAAAAAAATGGGAAATGAATTTTTAACAGGTTTTATTAATTTTTCAGAAGAATTATTAAATAATAAAATATTTTGAAAAGGAGTAATTGTTATGAAAAAATTATTATCAGTCATCCTCGCAGCAGCATTAATCTTATGCATGGGTATTACAGCAGGAGCGGTACCAAACAATTTTGTTGAGAGTCCGTCAGCCCTTGCCTGTCCTGAAATCGTAAGCTATCACAACGATGATGAAACTTGTGACGGTATGCTTGTTATCAAGTCCTACGGACAGAAAGATGAGCTTCCCGAAGCAGAAAAAGATGAGTTCGTTTTTGCTTACGGAGAGATTGTAAGCGCAGAAGCACTTACAGACTTAACGGCAGGTCTTGAAGTTTTAGCTCAGAAAATGGGTATTTCATCAGAAAACCTTGCTGTAGCAGACCTTTTCTATATTTATATGGTAAAGTGTCATACTCATAATGTAGTTGATACAACAACTATTGTTGAAACCGAGTTCAAGCCAAATGACAATTGTAAGGTCAGCTTCCTTGCAAAGTATCCTGAAAAGGAAGAACTTGAGGTGAATCCGGAATTTGAGGCTGCACTTGCAAAGGCTAAGGATTATCTTGTAAAGAACATGGCTATCACAGACAAGATTGTTACTGCTGACCATGGTAATCTTAATGTTGAAATCAAGTCTGATAACCTTGACCACTTTGTAGGACTTATGAACTATACAAACGGCGAATGGTCTGTAATCGAAAATGCAAAGATAAACGAGAGAGGAAATCTTCAGTATTCATCTCATAAGCTCGGTGCATTTGCTATTGTTGTCAATAATACAAGCGCAAATAACGGTCAGAAGGACATTGATAATCCGTCAACAGGTGATTTTCTTCCGTATCTGATTTATGTGGTATTTGCATTGGCCGCATCATGTGCTTTGATTGTATTCCTTGTATTGACAAGAAAAAGAAAGCATTCATAAGAGGTGAAAAATATGAGAATAACCAAAAGACAGAAAATTAAATATCTGAGAAGAGCTGCGGCTATTGCATTGGTTGTTCTTGTTATTTCATCGGCTTTTGTCGGCATAAGCTATTGGGAAAAACACTCGAGCTTTTTGCCGTCCGAAGGTCAGGAAGTGAAGACGGTTACATATCGTGACAAGGTCTATGAACTGAAGGATAATATGCAATCGGTTCTGCTTATAGGCCTTGACACGTACGAAGATGAGATAAGTGACGATGCTCTCAGAAATGACCAGCAGGCTGACTTTCTGATTCTTCTGGCAATTGATAACGATGAAAAAATATGTACTCCTATACAAATAAGCCGTGATACGATGACTTCAATTAACGTACTCGGTATTGCAGGAAATACTATTGATACAAAGGTTTCTCAGATTGCGTTGGCACACACATACGGCAACGGAAAGAATGTAAGCTGTCGAAATACTGCCGATGCAGTATCTGAAATGTTTGAGAATATAAAAATCAATGATTATGTTTCTCTGACAATGAGCGCTGTTCCGACTCTTAACGACCTTGCAGGCGGAGTCACGGTGCAGATAAATGATGACTTTTCGGGTGTTGATTCAACGCTTGTTATGGGCGAAACGGTTACCTTGAAGGGTGAACACGCACTTAATTATATCAGAGGAAGATATACTGTCGGTGATCAGACAAATACGAATCGTATGGCTCGTCAGAGAGAATATCTGACACAGCTATATGATCAGATCATGACGAAAGTAAATAAAGATGATGATTTTATATCCACCGCAGTCGCAAAGGTCTCTGAAAATATGATTTCAAATATGGATGTCAATAAGCTTCAGACCCTCAGCGAAAAGCTGAGTGAATACACCGTCAAACCGATAGTGACTATTGATGGTGACTATATAAAGGGTGAGGAGTATATGGAATTTTATCCCGATACGGACGCTGTTACAAAAACAGTTGTAGAAGTGTTCTGTAAAGAATCATAATTTTCAAGTCTGTCACTGTGAGCCTGTCTTCAAATTGGAAGGAGTGACAGGTTTAGTAATAATTGCGGATTAGACGTGTAATCCGCAGTGAAATGAAAACTATGCAGTATATAACTCCTATTGAGGGGCTTATATAAAAATGTTAAGGAGGATAAAATATGAAGAAATCAAAGATTTTTTCAAAGGTGTTGGCCGCAGTTCTTGTTGTAATGATGCTTGTTTCGGTTTTACCGATGACAGTATTTGCTGAAATTGCAAACTATCAGTACGATTTTGAGTCGTCAACACATGCTGTGTTTAAACACACAGAGCAAAATCTTGCACCCGGTGTAACACAATATACAAATTACGCTTACAATGCACAGGGTAAGCAAATGGTGTATTATGTTGCAACAGCTGACATTACAAGAGACGATGTTTTAGTACAGACTTCTTATAAAGATCAGTATTCAACAAAAACTTTTGGTATGTCAAAACTCTCAGAGCAAATGAATTTTGCAAATGACTATTATTCAGATGCTTCTAAATCGGGAGACAAATTTGTCAGCGAGTATTATTCAGCGGTTGCTGGTATAAATGCTTCATTTTACAACATGACAACAGGTCAGCCTTCAGGTAGAACTGTTCTTGACGGTGTATCTATCGGTGAGGGTAGCTACGGCGGATTCTTTGCAATCCTTGATGATGGTACTGCAGTTATTATGAAAGATAGCGGAACATCAAATTGGGCTTCTGTTAAAGACCATGTTGTTCATGCAATCGGTGGCGAAAGCGTATTTATTTTGAATGGTGAATGTGTAACACCATATTCAAATTATTGTTCAACTGTTTATCCGCATAGTGCTGTTGGTATCACAGCAGACGGTAAGGTTGTTCTTGCTGAAGTTGATGGTAACCAGGCACCGTATTCAGCAGGTACAGGTGGACAGGGCTTGGCTGATATTATGCTTGAAGCAGGTTGTGTTGCTGCGTTGAGCCTTGATGGCGGCGGATCGGCAACATATGCTGCTAAAGAAGAAGGTCAAAATACAGTATCCGTTGTAAATAGTCCTTCAGATGGTTCTGAGCGTTATATTTCAGCAGGTTTGATGATTGCATCCACAGCAGCACCATCAGATGTTTTTGATCATGTTTCAATGATCGCTAATGATGAATATCTTACAGTTGGTTCAACAACTACTGTTAAGGTAACAGGTGTTTCACCTGCAGGTACAACTGCGGAAATTCCGGAAGATATTGAATATTTTGCTGAGAACGGTACATATGCTAATGGTGTATTTACAGCAACAGCTGCAGGCATGGCTACTATTACAGCTAAGGTTGGTAACAAGGTAGTAGGTACAGAAGAAATAAATGTTGTAATTCCTGAGGCTTTGTCTTTACAGAGTGATTCATTTGTTGTTCCTTATGGAAAGCATATGACTTTGAAGGTTACTGCAACAGTAAATGATGGAAAGAACATAGTTAAGACAAATGATAATGATTTTGTTTTTGAACTTAGTGATTCAGCGTTAGGAAAAGTTGAAGGCTTTGAGTATTATGCTTGTGAAGAAAATTCAGGTATTACAAGTGGCTCATTGACCGTTAAACTAAATGGTCACGAAGAAATCAACAAAACAGTAGCATTGACATTCGGCAAGGGCTCTGAGGTGCTTCTTGACTTTGAAGATAACTATTCATTAGAAAACTGGTCTACTTTCACATCATATTCACATACTGGTCCTGTAGGTCGTATGGAAAAAGGTTCTGTAGAAATTGTTGACAAAACCACAGGTAAGGTAAAGAACGGCAATCGTGCTCTTGCGTTTACGGTAGATATGACAAGTTCAACACCTGCCGGATGGATTGGTGAGGCTGCATTTATGGAGCCTATTAATGTAGAAGGCGCTACTGCAATAGGTATGTGGGTTTATATCGACACAGCAGATATGAATTCTACTCAGCTTCTTATATACGGCAGAGATATGAATGGTGCAACAACATATGATCGTGGTTATGTTCAGGGTGTTAAGCTTACTGCTGCATCAAGATTAAATGTTAATAAATTATTCTTCGGTCAGTCATTTGCTAATTCTTCTCAGGGCATTGTTGCTGATGGATGGTATTATTTGACTGTCAATGTATCAAATATGCGCACATTAGATGCAATTGTTGTTCAGGAAAATGACCCAAATGAAAAACTTTGGAATCCGTATCGTGATTCAATTACATTCTATATTGATGATATTACAGCAGATTATTCTGTTGCAGTTGAAGATAGAGAGAATCCGATATTCAGCGGTGCCTATGTTTCAACAACAGGCGTTGCAGATCAAAATGTGACAATTAACGGTCAGACAATCAATACAAATTCTGTTTCTTTGTCGGCTAAGGTTGCTGATAATACGACTAAAACAAATAACACCGGTATCAACGGTTCAACTGCAGTTGTTTATGTTGACGGTTACGAACTTCCACAGGAAGTTACATACCTTAATGGTACTGTTTTAGTTGATGATGTAACACTTAGCGACGGTGTTCATAATATTCGCTTTGAGATTGCAGATAATGCAGGAAATGTCGGAGCAATTGAAAAGAAAATCGTTGTAAATGGTGAAACTGCAGGTGATGTTTATTTAACAAAACAGGATCCTGATGCAAACTTGGTTCTTTGCGGATCAGTTCAGTACTATGATTTGATTGCTAAGAACATTGAAAATGTTGACACTATTACCATGAAGGTTGACCTTGATAATAACAGTGATTGGGAACTCGATGGTATGGAGGTTGCTTATGGTTTTGAAGCAACATATTCTGTTGATCCTTTCAATATTGCAACAATTACAATTACAAGAACCGGCGATGTTGAGTTGACAGGTGAAAATGTTATTGCTACTCTTCCTGTTCGTGTATGGGCTACTCAGGGTTATACCGATCAGGTTATGATTGATGCAGGAAGAGTTTCTACAAATCCGGGATTGGTTGATAGCGGTTACGCAATGACGCCTTATGGTCAGTGGTATTCTGACGGTAACAGACTCGTTAGAATTGAAGTTGAAGTTATTTCAGCAAAGGTTACTTATGTTGACAATTCTGTAATCACATTTGCATCAAATGTAATGTATACACTAACTGAGATGAATCGTTACAGAGCTGCAGGATATGTTACAGAACAGGGTGACTATGTAAAAGGATATGCTGATGTAATTCGTCAGGGTAAGCTCAGCTGTCATATTCATGTTGCTGGTCAGACTGAGAGCAAGGCTCCAACATGTACAGAAGCAGGTTATACAGGAAGAGTTTTCTGTGTAGGTTGCGATTGCGGAGCTTCGTATAATACAGGCTCAGCTACAGTTGAATGCACAGGACATGAAGACTGTGGATGCGAAAGTGTACTTGACTGGGGCACAGTAGTTCCTGCAACAGGACATACTTATGTTCTTGTTGATGGTGTTATGAAGTGCAAAGATTGTCTCAAGACATTCACAGGCATAGTTGACGGCAAGACATATTTTGATGGCATTTTGGCTGACGGATTGGTTGATGGTGCTTATTATAAGGATGGTAAGCTCGTTAACGATTACGTACTCGTAGATGGTAAATATTATACAGTTGAAAATGGTATTAAGGGCGATATCTACACCGGTCTTGTCGAGAACGAAGGCAAGGTTTATTTCTCAAAGCTCGGTACACTTGTTTCAGGCTGGTACGATGTTGACGATGTATGGATGTATTTCGTTCCCGAAACACTTGAAGGCGCTGACGGAAGCGTAACAACAACCGATGGTATTACATTCAACTTTACAAACGGTGTTCCGAACAGCGGTGTATGGGAGAAATGGTACAGCTATTACAGATATTGGTACGGTCCTGCATACTATAAGAATACATCTAAGAATGTTGTATACTTACAGGTTGAAATTGATGGTGAAACATACTTCTTCAACAATGCAGGTTGTATGCAGACAAAGATTCTTACAACACACTCTTCAAATGACTTCACAACATTCTACTGCTACGATTGTACAAACAATGGTAAGGCAGTACCATACAACGGAGTATTTGACAATATGCTCTTTATCGACGGTGTTCAGCAAAAGGGCATGAAGCTGTATCAGCTCAACGATGAATACTATTTCGTTAAGGCTAATAACAGATGCGATGGTGCTTGCCAGGCTGAAGGTATGACAGGTATCGTTATCGATTCAACAGACGTTTATTATGTAGAGGACGGCGTTGCTGTATCAAAGGGACTTGTAACTGACGGCAACGGCAACTACTACTTTATTAACAGCACAAAGAAGGCTGTTAAGGATTGCTGGTACTCATTCTCAGCTGCAAGCGCTAATGGATTGGCATATCCGGGCACATATAAGTTTGGTGCTGATGGCAAGATGGTACTTAAAGAGGGTATTACATTCGAAAAGAATGGTGACATCCGCTACTATGAGAACGGTGTTCCTGTGACAAAGGGACTTGTAACTGATGGTGAGGGCAACTACTACTTCATCAACAGCACAAAGAAGGCTGTTAAAAACACATGGTATGCATTCGATGCAAAGGGTGCAAACGGCTTGGTAGCTCCGGGTTCATATTATTTCGGTGAAGACGGTAAGATGGTAGTTAAGGAAGGTATAACTGTTGAAAGAAATGGTGACATTCGTTACTACGAAAACGGCTTCCCTGTAGCTAAGGGACTTGTAACTGACGGTGAGGGTAACTACTACTTCATCAACAGCACATTGAAGGCTGTTAAGAATACATGGTATGCATTCGATGCAAAGGGTGCAAACGGCTTGGTAGCTCCGGGTTCATATCAGTTCGGCGAAGACGGTAAGATGGTAGTTAAGGAAGGCATTACTGTTGAAAGAAACGGTGACATTCGTTACTACGAAAACGGCTTCCCTGTAGCTAAGGGACTTGTAACTGACGGTGAGGGTAATTACTACTTCATCAACAGCACAAAGAAGGCTGTTAAGAACACATGGTATGCGTTCAGCATTGCTTCTTCTAATGGCTTAGGCTATTCGGGCAGATATTTCTTCGATGCTGATGGTAAGATGGTTATTCCTGAATAACTCTTGCTATTGTTAATAATGCTGTCAATTTAATAAGCTGTAAAACTTTTAGCTTGACAGCATTCCCACCCTCGGGTGGGTGCCGCACAAATTTCAGAGCCTCCACGTGGCGTGCGGTGGACAATCTTTGATTGACGAAGACTGAATAATTTACATCTGAGGACTATTATGTACAAAAAATTCGTAAAAAGATTAATTGATATTCTGATTTCTTTTACAGGACTTCTTATATTATCTCCGTTGTTTATAATTTTAGCTGTTCTTGTAAAATTAACATCAAAGGGTTCAGCTTTTTTTGTTCAGGAAAGACTTGGACTTAACGGCAGAACTTTTAAAATGTTGAAATTTCGCTCAATGGTTGTAGGTGCAGAAGCAGGCGGTGTTTATTCAAACGACAGCGATACACGTGTTACAAAAATCGGAAAAATTCTTCGAAAAACATCTCTTGATGAGCTTCCGCAGCTTATTAATATATTAAAAGGTGATATGTCCATGATTGGTCCGAGACCTCCGCTTACATATCATCCGTGGACATTGGACAAATATACTGCTGAACAAAGAAGAATGTTTGAGGTCAGACCCGGTATAACAGGTTGGGCTCAGATTAACGGCAGAAAAGAAGTTGAATGGCACAAACGAATTAAATTAAACGTATGGTATGTTGATAACGTATCATTCTTACTTGATTGCAAAATATTTTTTATTACCATTTTCAAGGTTTTCAAAAACGAAGCAAATGAAAACAGTTATGAAACCGTTAATAAATGAGGTTGTTAAATTATGGCATTAAAGCTAATGTATATCACAAAGCTGCCTGAGGTTGCCAGAATTGCGGAAAATGCAGGTGTGGACAGGATTTTTGTCGACATGGAATATATAGGCAAGGAAAAAAGACAGCATGGCATGAACACCGTAAAAAATCACCATACAATTCAGGATGTAAAAAATATACGACAGGTTATTACTAAATCCGAATTGTTGGTCAGAATAAATAAAATATATCCAGGCTCTGAAGCTGAAATAAATGGTGTAATTGATGCAGGAGCAGATATAATAATGCTTCCGTATTTCAAAACCATTGAAGAAGTTAGATTTTTTGTTGATTGTGTTGACAACAGATGCAAAAAAATGCTGCTTCTTGAAACACCTGAAGCAGTTGATTTGTTAGATGAAATTTTAAAAATAGATGGCATTGATGAAATTCATATCGGAATCAACGATCTGAGCATGGGATATGATAAAAAGTTTATGTTTGAGGTGCTTGAGGACGGAACGGTTGACAAAATATGTGAAAAAATCAAGGGCCATTGTCCTTACGGCTTCGGAGGAATTGCTTCTCTCGGTAACGGCTTGTTAAAATCGGAGCGTGTTATTGAAGAACAATACAGACTCGGATCTTCAATGGCTATATTATCCCGTTCTTTTTGTGATATAGAAAAAATTGACGATATAAATGAAGTTGAGCGTGTTTTTAATACCGAAACCCATAAAATCCGAGATTTTGAAGCCTATTGTGCAGAGCATTCGGAGGATTACGAAAATAACCGAATTGAAACAAATAAGATTATCAGGAGAATTGCCGAACAATGAAAATTCTTGTCACCGGAGCATGGAAATTCAACAGTGAAAATATAAAAGCTATTGAATCGCTTGGATATGATGTCAGCATTTTGCAATACGAGGATGATTGTCCGCCGTGTGACGATTTTGATGCAATAATCTGCAACGGATTTTTCCTGTATCACAGTATAGAGAATTTCAGAAATTTAAAATTTATTCATGTTACGAGTGCAGGAACTGAACGTGTTCCTATGGATTATGTCAATTCTCATAACATTAGATTTTTCAATGCTCGTGGTGTTTACAGTATTCCCATGGCAGAATATGCCGTTTCAAAGGTGCTTGATATTTATAAAGATTCAAAAGGTTTTTTTGAAAAGCAAAATAAATGCCTGTGGGAGAAAAACAGAAATTTAATAGAACTTTATAACAAAACCATATGTGTGGTTGGATGTGGAAGTGTCGGCACTGAGTGTGCAAAAAGATTTAAGGCTTTTGGGTGCAATGTAATCGGTGTCGATAATTTTGTGACTGATTGGTTTGACGGAACGGTTGCTTTAGATTATGGCTTGCAAATTGCGGATGTTGTTATTTTAACTTTGCCGCTGAACGATGCAACAAGAGGAATTATCAATAAGGAAAAAATCAATCAGTTGAAGCCGAATACCATTGTTATTAACATCAGCAGGGGTGAAATTTTAGAAAACGATGCTTTGCTTTGTAGAGATGACATTGTGTTTGTTTTGGATGTTTTTGACAGTGAACCACTGGAACAGGATAATCCGTTGTGGAAAAAGGAAAATGTTATTATCACTCCGCACAACAGCTTTGTCGGTGAGCATAATAATGAAAGACTGGCGAATTTAATAATAAAGAATTTAGAGAGTGCTGGCAGGATTTAATGAATAATAAAACTATCAGAAATATTGTTGAAAAGAATAATTACTTGAAGTCGAAATTGTTTTGCAGAGGTTTTTTATTTACAAATCAGAAAATCAATCCGGCTGAGTATCCTTTTTATAATGAATGGACAAGCGTTGATATCGGCTCGTACAAGCTGATTTATCACAGCCTTACTAAGGCTTACGTAAAGTCTTGTAATGACGTGTCTGTTGTGATAATCGGTAATGCGTTTAATCCGTTTACAAATGAAATAGATGAGGATGTAGTTGCGAAAAATCTTGCGAAAAAATATTCGTCGAATTTTTCGGAATTTTCAGATTATTTTAATCAGTTGACCGGTGTATTTACCTTAATAGTAGTTGTCTCCTCTGCGGTAAAAGTATTCAGTGATGCGGTAGGACTTTATTCGACTTTTTATTATGATAATAATTCCGAAATTTACATATCTTCTCACTCAAATTTAATCGGAGATTTACTTGAGCTGGAACAGTCTGCTTATATGAAAAAATTAAAGCAGTGTAAAACATATAAATATTTCGGTTATCAGCTTCCGGGTAATATTACTCAGTTCGATGAAGTTAAACGTGTTAATCCTAATCATTACCTGCAGATTGATAAAAAGATTGAACAAATCAGATTTTATTATCCGCATCAGTTGTCAATCGGCATTGATGATATTTGTGACAGACTTATTAGTGTTCTTGAAAAAACTATGGCTTGTATTGCCGCAAAATGGAAATGTCCGGCTATCTCATTGACAGGCGGCTGCGACAGTAAAACAACACTTGCTTCAAGTTGTAAGCTGTATTCTGAATTTAAGTATTTCAGCTATGATTCACAGCTGAATGAAAAGCCCGATGCTGATGCTGCACAAATGATTTGTGATTCATTGAAGCTCCCGTTTACTTATTATCATATTCCTTATGATGATTCTGAATTTGAAAATATAGAAGCTGCACGTGCAGTGCTTTTGTGGAACTGCGGTGATATTCGCTATAACAATCCGAACGATGTCAGAAAAAGATTATATCTTGATAAGAAAAATGACTTTGATGTGGAAATTAAATCGTGGTCATCCGAGGTAGGTCGTTCCCGTTACTCAAAAAGATATTTAGGAAAAAAGGATTTCGGAGAAAATCCTTCTGCAAGAATTTGTACGTCTTTTTATAAATTCCTGCTTCTGAACCGCTCTCTTGTTAAAGATACCGATAAAATATTTGCCGATTTTATTCAGAAGTATTATCAGAAATCGTCTGTTAATCCGATACCTTGGCAGGATCAGTTTTACTGGGAGTGGCATTGGCCGAGCAGAGATGGTATCTGTCTTACTTGTGAGCAACAGTTTTCTGATGAAATTACAGTTCCTTACAATAATAGGCTTGTTCTCGAATTGTTGCTTAGTGTTCCCGAGGATGACAGAATCAATGATACCGTTTATACAATGATTAGATCAAATCTGGATGCCCGAATAGATGAGGCTACAGCATCAATTGTTGACGTAAACCATACCAAAAAGCGTGCTGTTCTGGAAACAGCATATCTGTATATTAATAAATTTTTACCATATTAAGAAGAGGATGCAATGAAAGTATTACTGATTGCTACAGTTCAGAGCCATATCTGTCAATTTCATAAGCCTTTGGTAAATATGCTTCGTAAAAGTGGAAATATTGAAATTCATGTGGCAGCCCATAATAATCTCGCAGAAAAAAATGGGCTTGTGCTTGATTTTGCAGACAAGGTTTTTGAAGTTCCGTTTGAACGCTCTCCTTTTTCATATAAAAACATAAGAGCGTATTTTATTCTAAAGAAAATTATTCGTGAGGGAAATTATGATGTTATTCATTGTAATACTCCCGTTGGAGGTATTTTAGGCAGACTTGCAGGCAGTAAGGAAAGAAAAAAAGGTACGAAGGTGTACTATACAGCACACGGTTTCCACTTTTATCAGAATGCTCCGAAAAAGAACTGGCTTATTTATTATCCTATTGAAAAATACTTTGCCAAGAAGACCGATAAGCTGATTACAATTAACGAAGAGGATTATGCCTTTGCAAAAAGCAAATTTTCGTGTAACGTTGAACATATTCACGGAGCGGGTGTTGATTCAGACCGCTACAGATGCGGAAGCGAAGCTGAGGTTCGGGAAATAAAAAAATCGCTTGGTTTAAGCGGAAAAAATATACTTAGTGTAGGTGAGCTTCTTCCTAATAAAAATCAGACAATGGCTATTAAGGCTATGACAGAGGTTGTACGTATGTTTCCTGATGCACATTTGCTTTTGGCTGGAAACGGTCCTGAAAAAGATAATCTTATCAGCCTTGTTAATGAACTCGGGCTGCAGAAAAAAGTTCGGTTGCTTGGCTATTGTACGAATCTTGAAATGTATCAGCGGGTATGTGACTTGTCGGTTTCATGCAGTATCAGAGAAGGGCTTGGACTCAATATTATCGAGGCAATGCTTTCTAAAACTCCTGTTGTGGCTACAAAAAACAGAGGTCACAACGAACTGTTTAAAATGAACAAAAAACGTCTTGTTGATATAAATGATATTGATACATTATCAAAAAATATAATTGATATACTTGGTGACAGGGAATCAGCTCAAAGACAGGCTGAGGAAAACTATAATTTTGCACTAAGCTATTCGTTTGATAGTGTTGAAAAAGAATTAAAGGTGATTTATTATGAATAATAGTCCTTTGGTTTCGATTATTATTCCTGTTTATAACGGCTCAAATTATATGCGTGAAGCAATTGACAGTGCATTGAATCAAACGTACGATAATATTGAAGTGCTTGTAATAAATGACGGCTCAACTGACGAAACCGAAAGCATAGCTTTGTCGTACGGAGATAAAATACGTTATTACAAAAAAGAAAACGGCGGAGTTTCAACCGCATTGAATTACGGACTGAAAATGATGAAGGGTGATTTCTTCTCATGGTTGTCACATGACGATAAATATCTGCCCGAGAAAATTGAAACCCAGGTAAAAAAATATCTTGAGTTGAACGATAAGAAAGTAATAGTCAAAAGTCATTCCTGCAATATTGATTGTGATTCAAATATAGTGGCAGGCAATAAAAAAGAATACAAAAATGTCAATTTATCTGAAAAAGACAGTATTAATCTGCTGTTGTCAAACGGCTCACTTGGTGGATGCAATCTTCTTATTCCAAAGGAGGTATTTGATAAGTGCGGAGGCTTTAATGAAAAGCTCAGATACATTCAGGACTTTGATATGTGGCTCAGAATACTTACTGTCGGATTTCATATTTATGAGATTGCAGAGATTGATGTTTGTAACCGTATTCATAACGGACAGCTTACACAAACAGGCAGAAAATTATTCAGAGATGAAAGTATGCAGATAAGTGAAAATATTATTAATAAGTTATCTGCTATTGACTCAGAGTCAAATAAATATATATTTACATATCTTTTGTATAATGCAAAGCAGGGTAACAGAGAAATTGTAAACAAATATCTTCATGACCGAAGTTCAAAGAAATTTGTTTCGACAAATAATAGAATCAGTATTTCCGTTATGAAATTTTACGGATTGATTCGGCCGTTTATCAGAAGAGTGTTATATAGATTGATCATAAACGTAAAAACAAATTAGCGAAAGGATTTTATATATGTGGCCTTTCTTTTGCATGGTTGGATTTCCTGCAATGTTCGCATTTTCGGAGAAATCACTCAAGGTGAATTTCAGAACTAAACATATAGTATTAGGTAGTTTTTTTCTTATCTGGCTTTTACTTCTTTGCCTGAGAAATGAATCAGTCGGAGTTGATGTTGAGCATTATAAAAACTGGTATCTGTCTTTGCAGTATTCGAGCTTTGATAAAATCCGTGAAGGGAATTTTGAAATCGGATTTTGTGCCTTAGGCAAGTTGTTATCGTTAATTGGAATTGATTTCAGAGGCTTTTTAATTATTAATGCAGTTCTGTCCGTTGTTCCTGTGTATTTGCTTTACAGAAAAAACATTACCTATAATCCGTATCTTGCGATTGTAATGTTTTTGTGCATAGGATTATTTACTATGTATTTCTCTGGACTAAGGCAGATATTGTCTATGGCTTTTGTGGCTCCTGCATACAAATTCACAAAAGAGAAAAAGATTATTCCGTTTATTGTTATTGTTGCGCTTGCAGTTTTATTCCATAATTCAGGCTTTGTTTTACTGTTTATGTACCCGGTATATCATGTTAGAATAAAAGCATTTAACAGCTTTATTATTTATGCGTTTGTTATCGTAGTATTTTATGTTTTCAAAGCACCTATTTTTGAATTTTTGTGTAGTCTGATTTCCGATTACTACAGCTACTCAACAACTCAGACAGGAGCAGTTTCAATATTCATTATGCTGCTGTTGTTTGTCGCTTATTCATTTTTCATTCCCGACTCAGGAAGCATGGATGATGAAGCATTCGGATTGCGTAATGTTTTGGTGTTCTCGACGATTCTTCAAATATTTGCAGGTATAAATCTTTTGGCAATGCGCTTTAATTATTATTATATTATTTTAGTCCCGGTTGCATTTTTGAAGATATCGGAATATTCAAAAGATGAATATAAAAAATTAGTTCAGCTCGCTCAGCTTGTAATGATATGCTATTTTACATTCTATTATTTTTATAAAGCATACACAGGCAGTAACACTCTGCACGTATATCCTTATGAACCGTTCTGGAGCGATGTGTTATGAAGGTAGTTCAGATAAATGCTACGTGCGGTTCGGGAAGTACAGGAAACATATGTGTTTCACTGAGTGAAAAGCTGAATAACAACGGAGTGGAAAATTATATTCTTTATTGTCTCGGAGCATCGGACTACGATAACGGAATCAAATACTCGAATAATTTTGAAATAAAAAAAGGTGTACTTGAATCACGTGTTTACGGTAATTGGGGCTTTGAGGGTAAAAACAGTACAACAGAATTGATTGCTCAGTTAAATAATATCAATCCTGATATTGTACATTTGCATAACCTGCATTCTCATGCTTGCTCACTGGACATTTTGTTTGACTGGTTGGCAAAAAACAATAAACGTGTGATATGGACATTTCATGATTGCTGGGCATTTACAGGATATTGTATGCACTTTGAAACTGTCGGATGCGAAAAGTGGAAGAACAGGTGTGAACAGTGCCCGCAAAAAAAAGATTATTCTTTGTTTTTCGATAAAAGCTCAAAGCTGTATGAATTAAAGAAGCAATACTTATCATGTGTTGACTTAACCGTTGTTGCTCCGTCAGCATGGATGAGGAATAATGTCGTAAACTCATTTTTGAAAAATAAAAAATGTATTGTTATCAATAACGGAATTGATTTATCAACCTTCAGACCGATGAATTCGGATTTTAAGTCCCGTTATAATATTAATGATAATAAGAAAATACTGCTCGGTGTGGCATCACAATGGACAGACAAAAAAGGTCTTGATGTTTTTCTGAGATTAGCAGAGGACTTGTCTTCTGAAGAATACACCATTGTATTAGTCGGAACAGACTGTGAGGTTGACAGGCTTTTACTGAAAAGCATTATTTCCATCCACCATACTAGCAGTAAAAAAGAACTGGCGGAAATTTATTCTTCTGCGGATGTGTTTGTTAATCCGACAAAGGAGGATACATTCCCGACAGTAAATATTGAGGCATTGGCTTGCGGAACACCTGTAATTACGTTTGATGCAGGCGGAAGTGCAGAGATAATAGATGAAACCTGCGGCTCTGTAGTTAAAAAGGACGATGTTTCATCACTTGAAAATGAAATTAAAAGAATAACAGCATCAGCTCCTTTCTCACAGGAAAATTGCAGAATAAGAGCGAAAAAATATGATGCAGATGAAAAATACGATGAATATATGAAGCTGTATTTTAATGAATAGTGTTAACTCGCTAAGCGGAGGCATTTATGAAAGTTACCTTTGTATCCAACTATTTTAATCACCACCAGAAATCGTTTTCGGATAAATTGTTTTCAATGCTCGGTAGTGATTATTGCTTTATTTCCACAGCTCAGATGTCTCAGGAAAGAGAAAGGCTCGGATACAAAAAAATAACCGCACAGTATTTGCTTGAATGCAGTGACCCTGCTTCAATTGCTAAGGCAAAAAGAATTATTTCAGACAGTGATGCTGTGATTTTCGGCTCCGCTCCAAAGGAGTATATTAAAGAATACATTGCAGAAGGAAAGCTGATGTTTAAGTATTCGGAACGTCTTTTCAGACAAAAGAAAAGTGCAATAAAAAAGCTTCTACTTTTTTTACGTTACCATCTGACTGCGAGAGGCAAGAACACATATTTACTGTGTGCGAGTGCCTTTGCGTCGGCTGATTATAATTCTCTGCTTCTTTTTAACGGAAAGAGCTATAAATTTGGCTATTTCCCGGAGAACAAGCATTATGATATTGAAAAGCTTTTGTCCGAAAAAAAGAAGAGCAGCATTTTGTGGTGCGGAAGATTTCTTGACTGGAAGCATCCGGATGATGCAATCACAGCGGCAAAGCTCTTGAAAAAAGACGGGTATGATTTTGACCTTACGATAGTCGGTACAGGGGAAATGGAGCAAACACTTAATAAGCTCGTCGATGAGTTTGACTTGTCGGATTGTGTCAGCTTTACCGGCTCAATGCCACCTGAAAAAGTTCGTGAAAAGATGGAACAAACAGGAATATATTTATTCACTTCCGACCGTCAGGAGGGATGGGGGGCTGTGCTCAACGAATCAATGAATTCGGGTTGTACAGTGGTTGCCTCACATATGATTGGCTCTGTTCCGTTTTTGATGGAAAATAATAAAAACGGTTTGATATATGAATCGGGTAATGTGGAATCTTTATGTGAAAAGATAAAGTATCTTTTGGGTAATCCGGACGAGCAGGACAGATTGGGCAGGTACGCCTATGAAACCATAACAGAAATCTGGAATGCCGAAATTGCGGCAGAACGATTTGTAGAAATGACACAGTATCTGCTGGATGGCAGGAAAGCGGATGATTTATATGCCTTCGGACCGTGCAGTAAATGTGATAAAATCCGTGATAATTGGATTAAAGCATTATCAAACAACGGTTGACCTGTAATATTAGGAGTTTTATTATGTCTGACGTTAAAATCGTTACTTTTTGCACCGAAACGAGTATCGGTTCGATTCTGCAATCCTTCGGATTAAACAAAGCACTTTCGACTTTGGGAATTGAAAGCAGTATTATTGTCGAGCCGAAAAAACAAAATATAAAGAAAAAAGTATCAATAAAGCAGCTTGCCCGTAATATGATGAGAAGCCTTGTTAATCGTAAAATCGAGTGTGCATACTCTAAAAGAAAAGCATTCATTAATTCAAATTTAGATATTAAATATTATGATGACAGTATAGCAAGTGCTGACAATTCTGAAAGTATTTACATTGCAGGCAGTGACCAGATATGGAATCCGGGACGAATTGTTCCGCTTTTTTTCCTTGATTTTGTAAAAAAAGGCAAATGTATTTCTTATGCCGCCAGCATGGGCAACACGGAATTGTCCGATGAAAATAAGGAGTTTTATTCACAAAAGCTCCGAGGATTTGATTTTATATCAGTAAGAGAACAGGAGTGCTTCGATGCTTTGGCTCCTTTAACTGATAAGGATATTTCCGTTAACATCGACCCGACGTTTTTGATGAGTGCCGATGATTGGAGAATATATGAGAAGCCGTATAAAACTGCGAATAAATATATTTTATTATATATGCTTTATTGGAACAATGATTGCAAAAGTCTTATTCAGCAGTTGAAGAAGAATACAGGCTTGCCAGTATACGCAATATGTCATGATGTTTCAAGGGTTTATGCTGATAAATATCTGTATGATGTCGGGGTAGAGGAGTTCCTGTGGCTTTTTGATAATGCGGAATATATCGTTACTTCGTCATTCCACGGTGTTGCATTTTCAACAATATTTAATAAAAAATTCTCGGCGATAATTAATCCGTCATCTCCGTCAAGAATAGAAAATTTATTGAACACTCTTTCTGTTCCGAAGGCTAAAATAAATGAGCTTGATAAATTTAATTTTGACTATGCAAAAACGAATAATAAAATAAAACACGAAAAAGAAAAAAGTATGGAATATCTCAGAAAGACAGTGATTGAATGAATATTTCAAAAATTTCAGATTGTACAAATTGCGGAAGCTGTATAAATTCATGCCCGAATAATGCAATAACGCTTGAAGAGAAGGATTTGTTTTATTATCCGGTTGTCAATAATGATAAATGCGTGGATTGTTCACTATGCTATAAGCACTGCCCGACGGTTACTCCGAGTGAAAAATCTGATGTTTTGTCCGCATATGCAGGATGGGCGAATGACAATGAAGTTGTTCTTAAAAGCTCAAGCGGTGGTTTTTTTTACGGAATTGCCTGTAAGGTGCTTGAGGAGTCGGGAGTGGTGTTCGGTGCATCATTTTCAGACGATTACAGAAGTGTCGGATTTTCATACACAGATAAAAGTGAGCTTTGTGATTTACAGAAAAGTAAATATGTTGAAAGTACAGTCGGTGAAAGCTTTCGTGAGATCAATGTGTTTTTAAATCAGAAAAGAAAGGTTTTATTTTGTGGAACACCTTGTCAGGTTGCAGGTCTGAAAGCATATCTCAATTGTGATAACGAAAATCTTATCACAGTTGATTTTGCCTGCGGAGGTCTGCCGTCACACAAGATTTACAGCGACTATATTGATTACCTTGAAAAAAAATTCAGTTCAAAGGTTAAATGTGTTGATTTCAGGCCTAAGACACACGGCTGGGAAAGACACGCTATGCTCGTTGAATTTGAAAACGGAATTAAATATAACAGATTGGGCACCGAGGACGAGTATTTAAGAAGCTTTTTGTATGGCAAGAAAACCGTTCGTGTAAACTGCCTTAATTGTATTTTTTCGGATAATCATAAGTCTGATATCACTCTTGCTGACTTCTGGCTTTACAAGAAATATACAGAACTGAAAAACGATGATGGTATTTCGCTTGTACTTTGCAATACCGAAAAGGGCAGAGCTGTCGTTGAAGCATTGAGTGATAAATACACATTGGAAAAGCTCGATGTTTCAAAAGCAGTATACAACAATAAAAAAACGGTTTCATCTGAAGAAAAAATAAATGCAAATAAAAAATTTGTTGATGAATGCCTGAAAAACGGAATTACAGCTTCGTGCAACAAATTTTATCCGCAATCCTTAACTGAAAAAGCCAAAAATACTTGTAAAAGATTTATATATCGGAGAAAAACAAGCAAATGAATCAGAAAAAAATCGGAATATTACTATCATATTCAAATTTAATTGTGGGAATGGTGTTAAATATATTTTTAACTCCTCTTATGATTTCGTCATTCGGAGATGTTGATTACAGTATCTTCAAGGTTATGCAATCTTTTGCAGGACCGTTATCGATGTTTCATTTAGGTATTTCTACAATTGTAACAAGATGTATAGTTAAGTATAAAACTATCCCCGAATTTACGGAAAAAGAAAAGAAAAACACGATAGCTCTGTCATTGCTGGCTTCTGCCGTTATGTCGTTGTTTGTCATTATTGCAGGCGTGATAATGTATATGATGATTCCGAAAATGTACGGTGCTAATTATTCGGCAGATACGTTATTGCTCGGAAGAAAAATTTTCGTTTTGTTTGTCGGCTCTGCGGTTTTTCATATGCTCACCGATGCTTTCAGCGGATGTATAATCGGAAACGAAAAATTTACTGTAAGCTCTGCAATTCCATTGTGCCGCTCAGTAATAAAAGTCGGCATGATATTTGTTTTGCTTAAAATCGGCTTCGGTGCATTGTCTGTTGTAATGATTGAATGTGTGCTGTCACTTGCAGTTCTCGTTTTTACAGCACTTTACGCAATGGGTTATCTGAAGGAAATCCCGAAGCTCTCGAGCTTTGATAAAAAACAGATTACTGAAATTGTCCTTTTCGGCTCAGCAATTCTGCTGCAGGCTGTTGTTAATCAGGTTAACAACAATGTTGATACAATGATTCTCGGGGTTTATATCAGCGAAAAGGCGATAATTACAATGTATTCATCAGCACTTGCAGTTTACGGAGTGTATAATTCATTGATTTCTGTTGTACCGACATTTTTTCTGCCTAAGGCAACTAAGTTGGTTTCTAAAAATGCAAGCGGAAAAGAGCTTACGGATTTTGTGATATTACCCGGAAGATTTCAGGCGATAATTGCAGTTGCCTGTATTTTCGGTTTCGCTTTGTTTGGCAGAAATTTCATCAGTATCTGGATAGGCGAAAAATATATGGACGCATACTGGGTTATTTTAATGCTGATGATACCTGTAACAATACCGCTCGTTGAGAACACCGCTATTTCAATTCTTGATGCAACGCTGAAGAGAATTTATCGCTCAACCGTGCTGGTGATAATGGCTGTGCTGAACGTAATTATATCGGTTATTTTAGTTTCGTTTATTGGCTTTTGGGGTGCGGCAACAGGAACAATTATTTCCCTTATTGTCGGACACGGCTTTATGATGAATATCTATTACGCAAAAACCTTTAAAATGGAAATAGGAAGAATGTTCCGTTCTATTTTCAAGGGTATTTTACCTGCCGGAATTTTGGCATCTCTTCCGTGTATTCCGTTAGCTGTATTTTTAAAGGACACATTGTTGTTTTTCGTTCTTAAATGTATAATATTTATTATAATATATTTTGCATTTCTGTTCTGGTTCGGAATTGATGAAAACGAGAAGAAGATTATTTTCGGCTCTTTGAATAAAGGAAAAAAATTACTCGATAAATTTCATAAGGTTAAGTCTGCAACGTAAAATGCTTCAGAAAGGATAAACTCAATGGACAACAAAGATATTGACAGAGAAAAATTAAAAGCCATTCAGCTGAATTTGTTAAAGCTGTTTATTGAAGTGTGCAAAAAATACAATCTGAAATATTATTGCGTGGGCGGAACCTTACTGGGCGCAGTCAGACATGGTGGATATATACCGTGGGATGATGATATTGATGTTGCAATGCCTCGTGAGGATTATGAGAAATTTCTTATTGACGTCAGGAAAGATCTTCCCGAAAGATACTTCATACAAACCACGGAAACCGATAAGGAATATTTGCAGACCTTTGCAAAGCTCAGGGATAGTAATACCACGTATATCGAAACAACATCGGCAAAGCTGAATATAAATCATGGCGTATATATTGATGTTTTTGTTTTGGACGGTTATCCGAAATCAAAGACAGCACAGAAGAAGTTGACAATCCAAAAAAAAGTAATGGAATTTTATCGCAGTCCGAAATGGAATTTAGAGGAGAGTGCAGCAAAACGAAAAATCAGAAAGCTTGTTGCTGCAATTTGTTACCCTGTGCTTTCTCCGTCAAAGGTTATAAAGAGCTTTGAAAAAATGATTAAAAAATATAAATGCACGGAATGTGATTATGTTATTAGTCACGGCGGAGCATGGGGCAAAAAAGAAATCTATCCCAAATGTTTTTTCGGCGAGGGGAGTGCCGGAAAATTTGAAAATATTGATGTAGTTTTTCCTGATAATTATGACGATTTCTTAAAGCATGTTTATGGTGATTATATGAAATTCCCACCGCCCGAGGAGCAAGTACCTCATCATGATGTTGACGTTGTTGATTTTGAAAAAAGCTACACAGAGTATATATCTGAAAAACAATAATTCCTGTTGCAGTTGACAATTGAATTTTACTTGCATTTTTGAGATTTGGCCAGCTAGTATTTATGTTTCATAACGAAATTCTAATAATTAGATAAGGTTATTTTCAGCCGTGGTTGTTTATGACCACGGTTGTTTTTTGCATTTTTATTACAAATTAGTATCTAAATCTGCATTGAGGAATTACGTTATAAACATTCGAATGATTTGCTAAAAGAAAAATGATATTGTGCATTTGATTTGACTTTCGTCATTTCAAATGCTATTTTATTTTAAATAAGACATAAATAATAAATATTATCCGACACTTTTGTACTTTCAATTGTATTATTAGTGAAAGGAGGGTACGACAGATGTCAAAATCTTTGTTGCGTACGAACAGAGAAATTACAGAAATATATGAACGAAATTATAAAATGATTTATCGTATATGCTTTGCTTACTTAAAAAATCCGGTTGACACAGAGGATGTTGTACAGAACACCTTCATTAAATTGATAAAATTGCAACCGTATTTTGAAAATCCGGAGCATGAAAAAGCTTGGCTTATAAGAATATCAACAAATATTTGCAAAAACTTCCTGCGCTCTGGTTGTCAAAGATGCGAAAGTATCGACGATCATTTGGAGGCTGAATCATATAATAATCTCGCAAAAGAGACTGAAAATAATTATATTTTAAAGGTAGTAATGGATTTGCCTGACAGATATAAAACTTCAGTTTATCTTTACTATTATGAGGGCTATTCAAGTGTTGAGATTGCAGATATTTTGAATAAGCCACGCTCAACTATTCGTAATTACTTACATGAAGCCCGAAAAATCCTCAAGGAAAGGTTAGGTGACGATTTTAAATGAAAAACGAAAAAATAATTGAATCATGGAATAAGATTGAACCGAACGAGTCCGCAAAGGATAGAATGTTGGCTTCAATCATCAATGAAAATTCAAAACATAATGAAAGAAAGGAAAATTCTATACCTATGAATAAAAAAATATTATACCCTGTTGCAGCTTGTTTAATGATTGCTCTGTTTGCAGTTGGAATCTTTAATATCAGTGGTAATGAATCTCATGATTTCGGACTTGTAATTGCAAATGCAGCAGAGAACACAAGTGAAGTAGTTGATGTTAAATCCGAAAACAAATATGATGTTAAAATTCCGTATAATTGTGCATTTATTATTGAAAGAACAGATGGCTTGAGTGCTGATGAGCAAAATGCTTTGTTTAAAGAAATGAAAAATAAAATAGATTCATATTACAAAAATGCAAATGGTATTCAAACTACCAGAGTAACACTCTCTGAAAGTGGCAAAAGTATCTATAGTGTATATTCAGTTGACCGATTTGGTTTTGTTTTTGAACACCCGGAGAATCTTGATAAAATTGTTATTTCCGGAAAAGGTGAAAGATCTTTTACAAAAGTAACGAATTCACAGATGTATGATGAAGCTGAAATCGTAAATGAATTCACGATTTCAGGAGAAGAGTACCGAGCAGAAAAAAATATTGGAATAAGCTGGACACCGTCAGACAAAATGATAGAGCAGTTAGAAAATGATAAGGAAATAAAAATTAGTGATATTACCGACAATTTGATTTTTACAGCTTATTACAATGATGGTACAAGCGAATCAATAGTAGTTGATATCTGCTTTAATAGTAATGGTATTATGAAAGCAGTTTGTCATACTAAATGATTTTTTTTAAAATTATAAAATATTTTTACTGTTAAATAAACTTCATCCCGACAGACCTTTCAAATCTGTCGGGATGTTTTTTAAAGTATAAATTTATTAATAAAATCTACGGTATATTTAACTCCTGCTTTGCCTCGTTCTGTATCGAAGCGCCATGCGTTTGAGTGTGGCTCGATTGAAAGGCATCCGTCATAGCCGTTTGCATAAAGTGCAGCGAAGATTGAACCCCATTTAAGGTCATCCATTCCTGCCGGCGGGTCATCAACATATTTTCCGCCTGTGCGTACAGTACCCTTGATGTGTACGTGAGCGAATCGATTGCCCCAGTCGGAAATTTCCTTCATATAATTTCTGTCAGCATTATAGCTGTGAGATGCATCGAATTTAATCATAAGCTCAGGAAGCTCACCGAGAACAATCTTCCATGCGTCTTCGTTGTTGATAAAGTTGTTCCAGTCACAGTTGTAAACGGCAATTTTTGTATTTGTGCCCTTTGCTTTTTCAATCATTCTGCCGAAAATCTCAATAGCGACTGTATAGTTTTTATAAAGTGAAACAGATTCATCATAATTGCATCCGCAAACAAAGGTCGGACAATTTACGGAAATTGCGTCACTGAGATTCTGATTGACAATAGCAAATTCCGCTTCATCAATTTTGCCACCTTTATTCATTTCGGAATTCCATCGACCGATTGAGCCGAAGGTCAGTCCTGCTTCTTTAACATCGACTGTATACTGAGCCATTTTCTCAGTACATTCTGCTGATTCTTCGTTATTATTGTTACACATTTCGATAAATGAAAGTCCGAGACTCTTAGCGTAGCCGAGAGATTCCTTTGTCGGACGATTATTTATCATACCAAGCTTCATCATGATTTTACCTCCGTAATAAAGATTAATTATACTTTAACAAAATTGCCTGTTTTTTGCAAGCATTTTATTGTTCCCACGTTTCAATTGCTGCTTTGTATGGCTCGTTTTCGTGAAGATAATCGAGCAGAATGCCAACGTGCTCATGTCGGTGGCTGTCTGAGCCGTAAGCAAATTTAACATTCTTCCGCAATGCCTCACGCATAATAATATCACTCGGATAAATATTTCTCATATTGTCGGTATTTGCGGCAAAATGTACATTCATTTCAAGATACATATCGTTTTTCTTAACAGCATCGAGAATCCTTGATACTGTTTCCATATGCTGCTCTTCGTGAAGTACTGTGTCTTTTTTCGTAAATGCCTGATTTGTATAAACCCACTTGTACATATCAATGTGAGCTATTGTGTTAAAATAGCCGGATTCCGCCGCAAGTAGTGAATTCTTAAGCATCGCTTCTGCGAATTCATCCTTGTCAAAATTCTGTGAATAAATGTCGAGATGCCTGATTGAATTAAGATGTGACGAGCCGAGAATATAATCAAAATTATTCTTGTTAAGCACGGCTTCAATCTGATTTAATATTGTCGGGTGATAGTCTATTTCAATTCCCAGTTTGACAGACAATTTACCTTCATATTTTTCCTGTATTTTGTGCACCGTTTCGCAGTATTCTTCAACCTTACCGTGAGGTATTCTGTCCTTCTGAACGCTGTCAATCAGCGGCATATGGTCTGTTATGCATACTTCTTCAATTCCACGTTCAATCGCAATTTCGGCAAATCTGTCAAAACGTTCGGGGTTTTGGACAACTGTCGGATGCATATGATAATCTTTTTTCATAATATCCCTTATTTCCTCAGTATATTAATAATTGCTTCCTCAAATTTAGGGAGCCACCACAGCTTGTAGCCTGCTTTTTTCGGATGCACGCCGTCAGCCATATAAAGCTCATATTCCTTCTCTGAAACAGCATTCATTTCCTCATCGTTCCACATATCGAGAATAAAAATGTTGTGCTTTTCTGAAATTTCGTAAAGCAAATTAATCATTTTTTCATAATGGTCATTTTCGAATTTTGTTCCCGTGTAAAACATCACCGGACAATGCCAGGTGTTTTTAGCATATGTGATAATATATTCTATTGCTCCTGCAATTTTAGAAGTATCAAAATCTTTTATGTCATAGCTTTCGCTGAATTCTCCGAGCGGAAGCTCCTTTTTAGCGTCATTGGTTGACAGCTGGCAGATAAAGGCATCAGCCTTTAAAGCTGTATTAATCTTTTTCATTCTTGAAATGTAAGAGCTGTCACCGTTATCAATAAGTGTTGTTCCCGAAACAGCTTCCTTGTATGGTATAATACCGTCAGCTTTTTCGAGATATTCAACGAAGGATTCACCATCACTTTTTGAGCCGTATGTAACCGAGCTTCCGAGAAAGATTATTTTTTTGCCTTTAAGAATGCTGTCGGCATTTGTTTTTGTCAATTCAACAGAATAAATATTGTCATTTCCGTTCATTTTATCACATCCGAATCGTTAATTTATTGTATCATAACTGACAAAAAATTACAATGTAAATATAATTATTAGTACAGGTGATATCGTGTTTACATTTTAAATAAAATATGGTAAACTTACAGGTAATAAATTAATTAAGGTGAGTGAATGAGCATTAAAAATATAATCTTCGATTTGGGCGGAGTTCTTGTTGATTTCAACCCGAAACGAAGCATGAATGAGCTTTTCGAGGAGAAATTCCATAATCTTATAAATGAAAATGTTTATTTAAGCGATGAGTGGAAGCTGATGGATTCGGGTGACATAACAACCGAGAAGGCTGAAGAAATAATGTGTTCTAAGCTTCCTTCAGAGCTTCACGAGAGAGTTCACGAAATACTCTTTGACCATGAAGGGCAGATGCCGCCGATTGAGAACATGAATCTGCTTGCTGAAAGGCTGTTCAACAGTGGCTTCAGACTTTATCTTCTCTCAAATTGTCCGGCATGGTTTGATGAATTCAGACCATTTGTGCCTGCCTGCAAATATTTTGACGGCTTCGTTATTTCCGCAGATTATCATCAGATTAAACCGGATGAAGCAATTTATCACACACTTTTTGATAAATATCAGCTGAATGCACCGGAATGCTTTTTTGTTGATGATTCCGTGGCAAATATCGAAACAGGTAAAAAGCTCGGTATGAAAGGCTTTTGCTTTAAGGAAAGAAATATTGAAGCTCTGATTGAAGAGCTTAAAAATAATGGTGTTGCAATAATTGATAACTGAATAAAGGAACGTGATGATTATGAAATATAATGAATTTGTATATCTTCCGTCTGTGTTTGCTGTCGGAAATGAATATCAGATTATTATTAAGTTCAGAAAAGAAGCAATGGTAAAAATTAAAATCGGTGATAAGGTTTACTGCGACCATTCAAATGGAGTTTTTCGCTCGTCTTATCCTGTACATAAAATCAGTGTACCGATGAGTGAGCTTGACAAATACGGAAAATATACCGTTAGTGTTGTAACACTGATTAACAGGCTTGCCTATTGCAGTGAATGCTACGAGGAAGAGAGCGAAACCTTCAATTTTTATCCTGTGCCGAAGGATGAAATTAAAATCTGTCATCTTGCCGATGTTCATGGTGACTTTAAATCCTGTATGGGTGCAGTTAAAAAAATCAAGGGTGATATTGATTTACTTGTACTTAACGGTGATGTTGTTGACCACAGTGGAAACGTAAGAAATTTTAATATTATTTATAAATTGTGTCAGGCAATTACAAAGGGTGAAAAGCCTGTTGTATTTTCAAGAGGAAATCACGATTTAAGAGGAATTTATGCCGAAAAGCTGGAGGATTATATCCCGACTCAGAATCGAAAAACCTATTATACCTTCCGACTTGGCTCGTTGTGGGGACTTGTACTTGATACGGGCGAGGATAAGGTTGATTCACATGAGGAATACGGCAATACGGTTTGCTGTGAGTATTTCAGAGAGGATGAAGAGGAATTTATTAAATCCGTCATTGAAAATAAGGAATACGAAGAAGAGGGTATAACGAGAAAAATAGTTATCTGCCACAATCCTTTTACATATTGTATCGAGCCTCCGTTCGATATTGAAAGACCTCGTTTTCGTCGTTGGACAAAGCTTATTGGTGAAAATATTAAGCCTGATTGTCTTTTAAGCGGTCATCTGCATACATCGGGAATCAGTGAGGTCGGCGGTGAGCTTGATAACGAAGGAATTCAGACATTTCCTGTTGTTGTAGGCTCTGAAAGAACAGGTAATAGAGGAAACGTAACTTTCGGACTCGCTTATATTACATTGAATAAAGACGGCTTTAATGTTGAATTCGTCAGAAATAAATGAGGAATAATTATGATTCGTAAGGCTCAGAAAGAGGATATGCCTCGTATTCTTGAAATATATGAAATTGCCCGTGAGTATATGCGAAACAGCGGAAATCCGAATCAATGGGGCGATAATCATCCCGAGGTAAGCAAGATTGAAAATAACCTTAATCTCGGTCAGCTGTATGTTTATGAAAACAATAATCGAATACTCGGTGTATTTGCTTTGATTTTCGGAGAGGATGAAACATATTCTTACATCGAGGGCGGAAACTGGCTGAACGATGAGCCATATGTAACAATGCATATGGTGGCTTCTTCCGGTGAGGAAAAGGGGATTTTCGACCGCTTCTGCAACTTTGCAAAGGAAAAATGCGATAACGTGCGTATTGATACTCATCGTGAAAATCTTACGATGCAGCATTGTATATTAAAGCACGGCTTTTCATATTGCGGAGTGATATATCTTTTAAACGGTGACCCTCGTCTTGCATATCATTGGAAAAAATAAAATAATTGTTGATTTATTATAATAAACTGTGATATAATCTATAGTATTAATTTCTAAGGAGGTATAATAATGTTAAAATCGAAAAAAATTATTTCAGTTATTCTCGCTGTTGTAATTCTTTTGTCAACAGTGGTAATCGGTGTCAGTGCCGAAGGCGGTAAAGACCTCAGCATCATGTTTATTCATGACAGCCATGATTATCTTTATCCGACAAAGACTATGTATAACGGAGAAATTCTCGAGCATGGCGGTGCCGCAAAGCTGGCAACAATGATTAAGGAAAATGCAGATGAAAACACAATTTTCATTGACGGCGGTGATTTCTCAATGGGTACACTTTACCAGGCTGCATACAGCACAGATGCATACGAGCTTCGTAATCTCGGTATTTGCGGATGTGATGTTACAACCTTTGGTAATCATGAATTTGACTATGGTGCAAAGGGTGCGGCACAGATGCTTCGTGCAGCGATTGCATCGGGCGACAAGCTCCCGCAAATTGTTCAATCGAATATTGACCTAAGCGGTGAACTTACAGAAGAACAGGCTGACTTCAAAAAGGCTTGTGAAGAGTACGGTGTTAAAGAAAACACTATTCTTGAATGTGCAGGTCATAAAATCGGTTTGTTCGGTCTTGTAGGAATCAGCACAATAGCCTGTATTCAGACAGATTTCTCTTACATTGATTATATCAAGTCGGCAAAGGAGCAGGTTAAAAAGCTCGAGGCTGAGGGTTGTGATATAATTATTGCACTTTCACATTCGGGTACAGACGGTAACGGAAAAAGCGGTGAGGATATTGACCTTGCAAAGCAGGTTTCGGGCATTGATGTTATTATAAGCGGTCATACTCATACAGAATATTCAGAACCTGTACAGGTAAATGATACACTTGTTGTTTCCTGCGGTGAGTATCTTAAGAATGTTGGTAAGCTCACAATTTCCATGGAAAAGGGTAAGGCTGTTGTTAAGGACTATAAGCTTCTCAGACTTGATTCTTCTGTAAAGGAAGACCCGGAAACTAAGGCGAGATTTGAGCTTTATAAGCAGAATATCAATAATACTTATCTTAAGGACGGAGAAACATTTGATAAGGTAATCGCACACAGCAATTTTGATTTTATCGGACTTGATGAAATGTACAACACTCATCAGGAATATCCGCTTGGCGACCTGATTGCCGATTCATATATCTATGAAGCTGAAAAGAACGGAATTAACGATATTGACGTTGCGCTTGTAGGTCTCGGCACAGTAAGAAGTTCTCTTAAAAAGGGTGACATCACTATTGCCGATGCTTTTGAAGTTTGCTCACTCGGTGTAGGTGCAGACGGCTCGGCAGGTCATCCGCTTGTCAGTGCATATATTACAGGACGTGAGCTTAAGCTCCTTGTTGAGCTTGATGCTTCGTTAGGCGAGCTTGTAAGCTCAATTAAAATGAGCTATTCCGGACTTAAATATACTTTTAACACAAAGAATCTTATTCTTACAAGAGTAACTGATATCGGACTTGATAAGGGCAAGGATGCTCTTGAAACTATCGAAAACAACAAACGTTATAAGGTTGTTGCAAATATGTACGCAATCAATATGGTTATGATGGTAAATGACCTTACAAAGGGCATTATCTCAATCAATCCTACCGACGAAAACGGAAATAAGATTGCTGACTATTACGAGGAATCGCTTAAGGATAAAAACGGAAACGAAATCAAGGAATGGATTGCGTTCAAGGACTATCTTGAGAGCTTTGAAGTAGGTGACAGCGGATATCCCGAAATTCCCGATTGCTATAATCAGGCACAGGGCAGAAAGGTTAAAATCAGTCACAGCTTCCTTGAGGACATTGATTACAATGCTCTTTTGACAAAGCTCATTGAACTGGTTAAGATTTATATTGATTTTATGGTTCCGTTCACACTTAAGGTTATTAAGGAAGTTTTTGCAATAGCTTCTGCCAACTGATAATGTATAAATATGAGTATGGTATTATTTTTCAGAAGAATAATAAGCTGGTTTGTTACGATGGCAACCATTGTGTCAGCTTTTTTCGGCGGAACACAGTATATTTATAAAAATAGTAAGCTGTATATTGATTATCCTTACGGCACAGAAGAGCGACAGACACTTGACCTTTCAATTCCGAAAGGAGCAAGCGGAGAAACAGGACTTATTGTTTTTATTCACGGCGGTGGATGGACAATGGGCAATAAAAAAGAGTACAGAAATGACATTACTGAGTGGAACAAAAAGGGTTATGTTACTGCTGCTTTGAATTACCGTTTCGTTGACGAGGGAGTTGACGGCGACGGAATGATGGATGATATTACCTCAGCTCTCGGGGTAATACGTTCTTTGGCAGAAAAGCAGGGTGTTACTCTCAATAAATGTCTTCTCACAGGTGCTTCTGCAGGCGCACATCTTTGCCTTTTGTACGCATATTCCCGTAAGGATGAAGCTCCGATTGAGCCTGCGTGTGTGGTTGAATTCTGCGGACCGTGTGATTTTACTCAGAGAGATTACATGATGAACGAGCTGATTGTTAACGTGAATCAGCTGTGCTGTGGCTTTGAGTATAACGAAGAGAATTTTGAGCAGGGTATCAGCTATTACAATAACGTTTCTCCTGTGTATTATATTAAAAATGCTGTTCCTACAGTAATTGCTCACGGAAAAAACGATGAGATTGTTCCGTTTACACAGGCAGAGATTCTTGATAAGGCGTTGATTGAAAACGGAATAACACATGACTTTGTGACTTACCCTACGGCAGGTCACGGACTTATTGCTGATACTGAAAGCTACAAAAAAACCATGGTATTATTCGAACAGTATGCCGAGACATATCTTAAATAAACTGACAACTGAAAGGTGGCTGTTTTATGGAAGCTAAGGAAAGTAAGACAGGGAATAAGAATAAAATAAAAATAATAATCGCTGTACTGATTGTTATTGTTATCGGAGTTGGCTTGCTTTTCTTCATTTCAAACGGCTCAGAAAGCAAGGATTCTGATGATGCAATTCCTCCTGCAACGGACAATGTTCAGTCGGTTTCAGATGACTGGCGTGAATGTACTTTTGAGCTTGACGGTGCGGATTATCAGTTTCCGTGTACTTTGTCTGTTTTTGAAAAGAACGGATGGACAATTTACAGCGAAGAGCTGAGCGAAAAATCTAAGATTGAAGGTCAGGGCCTTAGAGAATTTGATTTAAAGAAGGAAGAAAGTACCATTAAAGTTTTACTTGCAAACACTTCCGGTAAATCAATGGACATTAACGATTGTACTGTTTACGGAGCTGTTGCTGATTTATCAGAATTGCCCGGTCTTGGCTTGTCGAACGGAATCAAGTATAATTCAACTGCAGATGAAATCAAAGCTGCATTCGGAAACGATAATGAATCAGCAGATGATAATACATTCGTATATCGTGATGAAGGTAAATATTACTGTAATTACTGCATTGAAACCGAAAACGGTAAGTGCACTTCAGTTACCTTCGGCAGACTCGGTACAGCGGAATACAACAAGATATATTAATTAATCAGATATTAATACAACGAATAAAGAAGAATTTTAAGCTCAATTGCCCGAAATTCTTCTTTTATTTTTAATATTCACTTATTGTCTGTTCGTATTCTGTTATTATTCAGACTTATGCAGGAACTGTTTCATCCTTTTTCTTATTCTTTTTACCTGTGATAAGAAGAGTGGCAACTGCACCTGCGAGCAATCCGCCGAAGCCTGAAAGTGCATATCCTGCAGTTGAATTGAATACAGATGCTGTAGTTACTGTTGAAGCCTCAACAAAATACATATATATGTAGTTTGATGTACTTACGGTCTTATTGTAATTTGAATTTCTGTTAAGGTTATATGCGGCGTTTTCACCGAAGTAATGAACTGGGCGATATGTCTTGTCAGCGCTTGTGGGGGCTGAATTGTTTTCAAGACCGTAATTGACAAGGCATTCAACCGTTAATGGGTTTCCTGCGGCTTTATCTTTGGTATAATAGATTCCTGTCCATTTTTCTCCGTCCCACGCGTTTACATCAGCATATATTCCGGCAGTATCCTTTACTGCATAGTAATAAACGTAATCGTCAGATTTAGTTATATCGATATCTACGATTATTCTCGGCATTTCGGAGTATTTCGGATGCACCTTACTTTTAATTATTTCAGCTGCTGTAATTACTGCCAGAAGAATTAATATTGTTGCAATCGTAATTCCGAGACATACATTATATACCTTTGTAAATATTGTAGTGTATTTGAAGATAAGACTGTCGTATGCCTGGTCAAGGAACGCTTTACAAATATTCAAACGATTCAATTCTTTGGTTGTAAAAGAAATTGCAAGATTTTTTATACTTGTTTTTAAACTGATTGTAGCTAATACGGAAATAAAAGATAAAGCGCCCAATATACTGCAAATAGCCTCTTCGTGCTCAAGAAGAGGGATTTCTTTAACAATGCTTTCAGCAGTAACATTCTGCCGAAGCAATGCCTGAGAGGTAACTGCAATTCCCTGAGGATTAAATATTGTTCTGTCAACTCCGGCAAATACTGATACGCTTTCAGCTTCGGTATATTGTGAATCTGTTAAGATTGTGTTAAGCTGCTCTTCCCAGCTATCTTCATCCATAGAATTGTTTGTAACAGAAGTGATAAACGGAATATATTCAATTGTAGCAATCTGACCCGGTGTCATTAAGCTTGCCATCGGATATAATAATGACATATCAAGACTATTAAGGTCTGTCATAAGTAAATCGAATAAGTTTCTGTCAAGATATGTAATTCCCTTTAAGATCTTGAATGATGAAAAACACATCGAAAAGATTTTCTTCTCGGTTTCTGTAGCTGTGTTAAGAAATGCGTTAATTTCATCTTGGGTTGAATTCTCGTCAATACCAAACTGGAGGAATTCATTCATACTTGTCTGGAAGGTTTTAAGAGTATTATAAATGCGTCTTGCATCATCGGCGATTGTCGGCTCATATGTTCCGTCATTATCGCAGTTTTCGAGCTCGTCAATCCAGTTGTTTGAGTTACAGGCTAAAGCGAGGTATTCCTCAATATTAACGAGGAACTCTGTTCTTGTCTGCATAAAAACTGTCTTCAGCTGAGCTTCGGTTGTGTCTTCGCTTATAAGCATATCACCGATACCGATATTGTTCATATCGTCATTGGTCATTTTATTAAGCATATTGTATGCAATTAATGCGGCAGGTTCCTCAGCGTCATAATTTTCTCTGAACTCTTCAATTGCATCCTTGAATTTTTCAACAAGAGTTTCTACAGTGTCCTCTTTTTCCTGAAGAATTGTTTCGTATTGAGCGAATGAATATCCGCTTTTTTCTGTCATGGCGGCGATATCTGTAATTGCTTCGTCCTTATTATCTGTTTCAAGATAACCCATAAGAACGATAGTGCCATTACCTTTATTCAGGTTTTTTTCGATAGGTGTATAACCCTTTCTTTTTATGCTGTTAATTGTGTCTTCAAGGTTTAATCCGGTACCGATAATTAAATCCTTGATATAGGTCGGCTGTTTTGCTGCAACCTGCACAGGAAGCAGCAATGCGGTGGATAATGCCATAAAGATACTGATAATAACGGATAATAGCTTCTTTGTCATTATAATACGCTCCTTCTGTATGTGATAATATTATTGTATCAAAAATGTAAAATAATCAAATAAAACAATATAAATAATTTATGCATAATAGTCTGATTCTATGAAATCCACGTCAAAGCTCTTACCATAGCAAAGTGACATAAAATCATTAGCCGTGTATGCCGCTACAAGCAATCCACGTGAATGGAAGCCTTCAACCATTTCCTCAGATAACTGATTCAGATTGGTATCAATGGAAATGCCATACTCAAAGCATCTTTCGTAGTTTGTGTCATTTGTACCATATGTGAGCATAAGCGGTAAATTCGGAAAAAGCTCTCTTGCTTTTAAAAGATTATCAAAATTAAATGATTGTAAAATGCATTTTTCAAGCTGATATGTTTCTTCGGCAAGAGTGAATATCTCCTTAATCTGAGCATCGGTGTATTCACCCTTAAGCTCGATGAAGCATATCATATCGTTATCACGCATTATTTCGAGATATTTCCTGAACGTACAAAGATAAACTTCATCCCTTGTCTTTTTGTTTTTCAACGGCTTCTGAGTGAGCTGCTCATAGGTGCTTTCCTCAATAACGAGAGAGGTTCCGTCCTTGAAAATGACTTCACTGTTATGGCTTGTTACATAGATTCCGTCAATAGTACGTCGAATATCCGTTTCTGCACCACCTGAACCATGTTCAGCCGCCATTTCAAATGCAAGTGCTGTGTTTTCGGGGTATTTTCCGCTGTAGCCACGATGAGCAATCATGCAAACATCGTCAACGGGTACTGGAACAAACACACCGCCGATCATTGTAAAAATTGCAAGTATTGTAGCCAAAAGCTTTTTGAAAAAGAATCCTATCTGCCACATTATTGTTTACCTCCTGTTATTTTTTTAGCTTCAAATGCGCAAAATTCAAAAGCTGATAATGGTGTCAGTTTGATTTTATTATCCTCAATTTCTGCCTTACAATTAATTGTTTTAACTCTATCAGGGCAGAAATCAAGCTCAATAATCGGTTTATCAATTTTATCTGCACAGATATTCCACAAACCTGCACAAATGCCGTTTTGATTTCTTTTCGCCTGTATATAAAGATCGGGATTTCCTTTACATATAACCGGCATATTTTTTCCGCAGAGCCATTTTACGGCGTTATTTATTTGTTCTGCACGGGTGTATTGTCTGAAAAGAGCTTCATCATTAAAAAATCCGTTAAAGCAGAAAACCAAAAATCGCTGTCCGTTTTCATTTTCGTATCTGTACGAAGCAGGGTAGTGCACTCCGTTTTTTACAAAACAGCTTTCGATTACTGCTTTTTTATCGAGATTTACAGAAGTGAAATTTGCATTACCTACACCGATATGTTCATTATTGAAAGTAAAAATCTCTTCATTCGCAATAATTTCTTCACCGAAATCCTTTATACCTGTATCGACACCGTATTCCTTTAAAATTCGGCAGGCATCAATATCGAGTATCAGTCCGTCATTCAGACTTTCTTTCGGAACAATACGAATATCCTCACCGAATGCAATTCCGGCAAAGCCCGTGCCTTCGTGTGTTGCAGGGACAGACAGACAATTCAGCATCCTTGATGAAGCGGAAAAGGCAATATCCTGTATCTGATAAGAATTTTCAGATTTTTTCGGAATGGAAATTGTTCTGTACCTTTCGGGATTGTCCCAGACACGGATTCCGACATTGCTTTTATCTGAAAACATTGTATCAATGTCCTTGTACAATTCTTGATTATTGACATGACTGTTTATATATCCGGGTTCATAATCAGGTGAAGCGGAATAGTCAAATGCATATTTCAGTATTCCGTCAGTACAGCCTGCAACACGCAGGGCACTGTCGAAAATTTCAAGATATGAAGACGGAACCTTATATCTGGGACGGGGATAGGTGTCACCCTCGGAGAAAATCTCGATATTATTGTCTTTTCGTCTTGAGGTCTCAATTCTTTCCAGTTCAATAACATCTGCAAGTCTGTTTCCCCAGTTTCTCTCATTAGCCCAGTATGGTGCGCCTATCAGACGATAGAATGGTTTTGTGTTGCCGGCAAGAAGCTTTGAAATTCTGTCGGGTGTAGTGCCGTCAATATCCCACGAGGTTATACATGAACAAAATCCCATACGAACCGAAGGATTGACTTCGTCAAGATATTCACGCATTTCTCTTGCGAAATCCTCGAGAATTATTCCGTTTGCTTTAATAAATGCATTACGGTATTCGTTTTCTCCGCCGAAGAGTAAATGCTCGTTCATTTCTTCCGATGTAACGTCTTTTCCGAGAAGCTCACTTATCAGCTTCAGATGATTTTCACAAAGACAGCCGAAGCCGATATCGATATGTCCATAGCGGAAATCATCGTCAAACTGAAAAACATCAATACCGCATTTTGCGGCATCCTGAATGAATTTACCCATTCTTTTTCGGTATTGTTTATCCGACGGACAAACCTCAGAGGATGACGAAACGCCTTTTGAATTTCTCATATATGTATATTCACTTTTCTCTGAAAAAGCAAATGTCCATACCCATACACCGACAGTAAAACCGTTTTCGTGCATAAAATCAACATTTCGTTTCAATGATGACAGCTCACTGTCGTAGTTTTTCCATAAATTGTTGTCACCTGACGGACACAGAAAAACCGTATCAACTTTCATTTTGTGTAACAGCTCTGCGTATCTGTCTTTATTGTATGTGTCGAGTGTTTTTGTCATTATAGGAACAGAAATCTTATACATAAAACATCTTCCTTCTATTTATATATTTCATTATAACATATAAGATAAAATAATAAAATATATTTATTTGATTTATTCCGAATAATGTGTTATTATATCAAAAAATATATTATTTTTTTAAGAAGGGGTATTGATATGAAAAAAACTGCAGTAAAAATTATTTCCTTTGCTTTGACAATCGCTATTGTTTTAAGCGTTTCTTGCACTTCATTTGCGAAGAAGTCTGCATTTGATGACGGTGCATATGCAAGTATTGTTACCGGTTCCGATTTTCAGGATTCTTTGTATTTCGGAGCTTATGAAAGATTTGAAAACATTCTTTATCTTATGAAGAATGACGGACTTGAAACACCTCATTCAATGCTTATGGGCGGAGATTTCACAAAGATTCTTTTTGACTATGCAACTCCGGGTATTACTTTGATAAGAAAAGGTCTTTCCGAGGTTTATCCTGATATGAACACAAATAATCTTGTCTGCGTTCAGGGTAACCATGACAACACAAGCTCAGGCTTTACAAAGACAGGCTTCTATGATATGGGTGAATATTGCCTTTACGCTATCAATGAAAATGATTTCACATGGATGCAGAGATTACGTCCGCTTGATGAAAATAAAGTAAAGGCTCTCGCTGATGATATCGAATTTAACCTCAACGAAATGATTGAGAGTAATGATTTAAGACCTGTTATTGTTATGACTCATGTTCCGCTTCATTACACAGACCGTTCTGAAGGCGGTGACAATAAATTCGCTTCATATATCTTTGATGTTCTTAATAAGGAAGGCGAGAAGCTCGATATCACGTTCCTCTTCGGTCATAATCATTCAAGCGATTATGATGATTATATCGGCGGTTCTGTAAACTTCCTTGCACCGGGTGAAACAATTCTTATTCCTGATGCAGAAAAAAGCGGAGAGGGCAATTATACTGAAGAAAAGCTCAACTTTGTTTATACAAACTTCGGTTATATCGGATATTCGGGAAATACATTAAGCGATACAAGCACAAACGAGCTTACAATCGGTGTTATCCGTCTTTGCAATAATTCTATCAATTACATTAAATATTCAGATGATGGTTTGTTTACGATTGAAAAGATTGAAAGAAAGAACCCTGTAAATCACAGCGGTGATGTTGTAAATGCTGATGGTACAGTGATTTTTAACAGATTCCTTTTCGATATTCAGGAAACATATTTTAAATGGTTATTTAACATTTATTATAATCTTGTTTCAAAGCTTGCTAAATAATTTGTAACAGACATAATAATAAAGAAGAATTTTAAGGCTATTTTATAAACCTGAAATTCTTCTTTATTAATATTGAAAGAAGGTGTTTCTGTGGTTGAATATATTTCCGTAATGATTCTTTTGCTTATGGCATTACCGAAATTAAAATTTAATAAAGCTGCTGCACCGCAGACTCTTTCTATTTCGGACAGCACCGCAATCAGGGGAATACTGTGCATTATTATCTTTCTTAATCATATTTCGGGTTGGTTTGTCGATTACGGAATGATATTTTATGTTTTTAATCATACAGGACATCTTGCTGTTGCTGTGTTTTTCTTCCTTTCGGGCTACGGATTACAGAAAAAATACGGGGAAAGTGAAGTTTCTTTTTCCGTCCTGCTGAAAAGAATAATAAAGCTGATGCTTCCTTATTGGATTTGTGAAGCGATTTACAGCATCGTTTCGGTTTTTGCAGACATTGATATCAAACAGACTGTAACTTTAAAAAACGTGCTTTTAAATGCCGTTCTTCACGGAGAGATTGTCGAAAACTCGTGGTTTGTCGGTGCGATATTCGTTTTATACATACTTTGGTTTTTTACAAAAAAAATCGGCGGAAGATATTATATACCGTTATTGACTGCTCTGATGATTGTTTTAGCTTTTTTTGTCGGCTGGTGGACATCATTTTTTGCCTTTCCTGTCGGTCTGATTATTGCAGGGTCAGAGAGTAAATTACAGCAGAAAAAAACAGTAACTAAAATTCTCGGATTCGTGATTATTTTTGTTTTGTTTTCCGTAAGCTCCCTTGCAAAGCTCTACGGTCTGAAAATAAGCAGTGAAACAATAATGAATCTTTCGGATATGCTCGCAACGGTTTTCTTTCCGTTTGTTATTTATTTTATTGTTCTGTACATTAAACCCGATAATATAATTCTTAGTTTCATGGGGAGAATAGCATACGAGGTATATCTTGTTCACGGACTTGCAATAAGAATATCATATTCACTGTTCACGACTGATAAATCTGTTGTTTTCTTTGTTTTTGCACTGATTCTGACGATTATTTTGGCATATTTAATAAATATCATATCTAATTTATTCTTGAACAGTAAATTATTCTCAAAAAATAAAAATTTTTGAAATAAGTATAGACTTTTATATTTAATATATGTTATAATCTTTCAGCAAATGTAATGATAGGCTTGTCCTGTCAATATAAAATTGTTAATAATTTTTTTGGAGGTATATTATGGCTCACAAGTATACGTATTTGTTCTCTGAAGGCAATGCTGACATGCGTGAACTCCTCGGTGGTAAAGGTGCTAACCTTGCAGAAATGACCAACATCGGTCTTCCTGTTCCTCAGGGCTTCACAATTTCAACAGAGGCTTGCACAAAGTATTATGAGGACGGCAGAAAGATTAACGATGATATCATGGCTCAGATTGACGAGTACATCGTTAAGATGGAAGAAATCACAGGAAAGAAGTTCGGCGACGCTGAGAATCCTCTCCTTGTTTCAGTTCGTTCAGGTGCTCGTGCATCAATGCCGGGTATGATGGACACAATCCTCAACCTCGGTCTTAACGAGACAGTTGTTAACACAATGGCTACAAAGTCAAATAACCCACGTTGGGCTTGGGACTGTTATCGTCGTTTCATTCAGATGTATTCTGATGTTGTTATGGAAGTTGGTAAGAAGTACTTCGAGGAGCTCATCGACAAGATGAAGGCTGAGAAGGGTGTTACTCAGGACGTTGAGCTTACAGCTGAGGATCTTCAGGTTCTCGCAGGTCAGTTCAAGGATGAGTACAAGGCAAAGCTCGGTACAGATTTCCCGACAGATCCGAAGGAACAGCTCAAGGGTGCTATCGAGGCTGTTTTCCGTTCATGGGACAACCCTCGTGCAAACGTTTATCGTCGTGACAATGATATCCCGTATTCATGGGGTACAGCTGTTAACGTTCAGATGATGGCTTTCGGTAACATGGGTGACGATTGCGGTACAGGTGTTGCATTTACTCGTGATCCTGCTACAGGTGATAAGGGTCTCATGGGTGAGTTCCTTACAAACGCACAGGGCGAAGACGTTGTTGCCGGTGTTCGTACTCCGATGCCAATCGCTCAGATGGCTGAGAAGTTCCCTGAGGCATTTGCTCAGTTCCAGAATGTTTGCGCTATCCTCGAAGATCACTATCGTGATATGCAGGATATGGAGTTCACAGTTGAAAAGGGCAAGCTCTATATGCTTCAGACTCGTAACGGTAAGAGAACAGCTAAGGCTGCACTTAAGATCGCTTGTGACCTCGTTGATGAGGGAATGATCGACAAGAAGAAGGCAGTTGCTATGATCGATCCGAGAAACCTCGATACACTCCTTCATCCTCAGTTTGACGTTAAGGCTCTCAAGGCTGCAACTCCTGCAGGTAAGGGTCTTGGTGCTTCTCCGGGTGCTGCTTGCGGTAAGATTGTATTCTCAGCTGAGGATGCAGAAGCTTGGAACGCAAGAGGAGAAAAGGTTGTTCTTG
>DCGX01000071.1:8219-8510 GCA_002315505.1 Ruminococcaceae bacterium UBA1767 | reverse complement strand
GTATGGGTACTTGCTGTGTATCAGGTTGCGGCGACATCAAGATGGATGAAGAAAATAAGAAGTTTGAACTCGCTGGTAAGACATTCAACGAGGGTGACTATATTTCAATCGACGGCTCAACAGGTAACATCTATGATGGTATCATTCCTACAGTTGACGCTGAGATTGCAGGTGAATTCGGCAGAATCATGTCATGGGCTGATGAGTTCAGAAGACTTAAGGTTCGTACAAATGCTGATACACCTACAGATGCTAAGAAGGCAAGAGAGCTCGGTGCTGAAGGTATCGGTC
>DCGX01000071.1:7890-8197 GCA_002315505.1 Ruminococcaceae bacterium UBA1767 | reverse complement strand
GTACAGAGCATATGTTCTTTGAGGCAGACAGAATTGCTGCATTCAGAGAGATGATTTGTGCAGATACAGTTGAAGAGAGAGAAGCAGCTCTTGAGAAGATTCTTCCTTATCAGCAGGGTGACTTCGAGAAGTTGTATGAGGCTCTTGAGGGTAACCCGGTTACAATCCGTTTCCTTGATCCTCCTCTTCATGAGTTCGTTCCTACAGAAGAAGCTGACATCGAAGCTCTTGCAGCAGCACAGGGCAAGTCAGTTGCAGATATCAAGGCTCTTATTTCAAGCCTTCATGAGTTCAACCCGATGATGGG
>DCGX01000071.1:7144-7876 GCA_002315505.1 Ruminococcaceae bacterium UBA1767 | reverse complement strand
TGGGTCATCGTGGATGCCGTCTTACAGTTACTTATCCTGAGATTGCTGCTATGCAGACAAAGGCTGTTATCCGTGCAGCTCTTAACGTTAAGAAGGCACATGCTGACTGGAACATCGTTCCTGAAATCATGATTCCGCTTGTTGGCGATACAAAAGAGCTTAAGTTCGTTAAGAATGTAGTTGTTGCTACAGCTGATGCTGAAATCGCAGCTGCAGGCTCAGACCTTAAGTATGAAGTTGGTACAATGATTGAGATTCCTCGTGCAGCTCTTACAGCTGACGAAATCGCAACAGAGGCTGAGTTCTTCTGCTTCGGTACTAACGACCTTACTCAGATGACATTCGGCTTCAGCCGTGATGACGCAGGTAAGTTCCTTAACGCTTACTATGATACAAAGATTTATGAGTTCGATCCGTTCGCAAAGCTTGACCAGACAGGTGTTGGTAAGCTCATGGATATGGCAGTTAAGATGGGTAAGACAGTTCGTCCAGAAATGCACTGCGGTATCTGTGGTGAGCACGGTGGCGACCCGACATCAGTTGAGTTCTGCCATAAGATCGGTCTTGATTATGTATCATGTTCACCGTTCCGTGTTCCAATCGCTCGTCTTGCAGCAGCACAGGCTGCTATTGCCGATGGCAGGAAATAAGTTTCTTCATGATTTTGGGCAAAGCCTGACATTAAACCAAAGGCAAAACCAAATATAAAAATTGACCTTGTAGGAGAAATCC
>DCGX01000071.1:0-7028 GCA_002315505.1 Ruminococcaceae bacterium UBA1767 | reverse complement strand
ATGGTGTTGGTTGCCCCGAAAATGATAATCGGGGTTGCCCCGTAACATAGTAATCTTTCAAAACCGTGTTTTTGGGAAATTGCTATTCGTTACGAAAACGCCGAAAAATGCAGGAATATCAAGACTTTTTCGATTTCATTCTTGAAAATATTTCTATTCCCAATTCTGCTTTTGGGAAGAATAATTGTTTTTGGGAGGTTTAATTTCATTTTTGGGAATGGATTTGGGAAAATGGGTTGATAAAAAACAAGAAAGGTTTTGCTTATGAGAAAGAAAAATTACAAAGGCAGATGCGAAAAACGGAATTTGCCTAAATGTAAGGATGTTTGTAAAACATTTGATGCTATCGGTTATGCCTATGCCGATATATTACAAAAAAACAGTACAATAACGGAAATACGCTGTAATGTACCGCTTGACGGATTGGATATTGGAGAATACACCTCCGATTTCGTCTGCGTGAAATCGGATAATTCGATTATGGTACGGGAATGTATTGACCGCCGCTTTTTAACAAAGCCGCTGACCGTCAAACTTTTGGATGCTTCAAAAGAATATTGGTTTAACCGTGGCGTTACAGATTGGGGGCTTGTTATCAATGCGGAATAACGATTTGAGAAAATGCGGAGATAGTCTTATTCGTATTCTGGAAATAAAAGACGGTCAAGCCTTTATCATTGATTGCAAGAATCATACTATTCCAAAGTGGAAAAGTATAGATTCTATTTCCGGCTATTTTTCTTGTGGTGCAGATGAACTGAATACCCCGCTCCCCGATATAAATGATATAGATATACAAAGCCGGAAAATTGCTTATGAGCGATATACTTTAATTGCCGGAGTTTTGCCGTTTATCACCGACAAAAAACAACGGTGCTTGATAATATCACGGCTTGCAGAAGAAAAAAGCATTAGTAAACAGACAATCAATCATTATTTGTGGCTCTATCTCGTGTATCAGAATGTTTCTGCCCTTGCCCCGATAACAACCATTATCGAAAAAGAACTAACAGCGAATGAGAAAAATATCCGATGGGCATTGAATAAGTATTTCTATAACCAACAAAGAAACACGTTGAACACGGCATATACATTGATGTTAAAGGAAAAATACTGCAATGCAAACGGTGAATTAACGGATAATTACCCGTCCTTTTATCAATTCCGGTATTTTTATCGAAAACACAAAGATATGCGGAATTACTTTATTTCACGGGATGGAATAAAAAGTTATCAGCGGGATAACAGACCGCTTTTAGGAGACGGCATTCAAGAATTTGCACCCGCTGTCGGTGTTGGAATGCTGGATGCTACTATTTGCGATATATACCTCGTTAATGATTCCGGCGGCATTGTCGGCAGACCGATATTGACGGCTTGCGTAGATGCGTACAGTGGGCTTTGTTGCGGTTATTCCCTCTCGTGGGAAGGTGGCGTTTACAGTCTCCGAAACTTAATGATAAATGTCATATCCGACAAAATGGAATTATGCCGCAAATACGGAATAGAAATGATTCCGGAACAGTGGAATTGTAATACGCTCCCCGGTACGCTTGTAACCGATATGGGAAAGGAATATGTTTCTGACACCTTCGGACAGATAACCGATTTAGGCGTTACTGTGGTAAATCTCCCACCGTACAGACCGGAATTAAAAGGGGCGGTAGAAAAGTTTTTTGATGTGATACAAGGATTATTTAAGCCATATCTAAAAGGCAAAGGCGTAATAGAGCCGGACTATCAAGAACGAGGCGCACACGATTACAGAAAAGATGCTTGCTTAACGATGGCGGATTTTGAAAGAATCATTCTCCGCTGCATAGTGTTCTATAACAGCCAGCGTATTATTGATAATTTTCCATTCTCAGAAAAAATGCTTACCGATGGTGTAAAACCATATGCAAGCGAAATATGGAATTACGGCAAAAATCAAACAGGTGCAAATCTCATAGCTGTTGATTATGATACATTGGTTTATTCTTTATTGCCGAGAACAACCGGGAAATTTACCCGTAAAGGCTTAATTGCAAACGGATTACGCTATAAAAGCGAACAATACAACGAAAGATATTTGACCGGAGGTAGTGTTTCAGTCTCTTACAATCCCGATAATGTTTCAATGGTTTGGCTTATTGAAAACGGCAAATATAGCCCGTTTACGCTGATTGAGAGCCGATTTTCTGATATGGGTATATCAGATGTTGACACAATGAAAACACAACAGAAAGCCGCTGTAAAGGCTTCTGAAAGGGATAATTTGCAAGCGAAAATATCACTTGCAGATTATATCATTACTGTTGCCGATACAGCAATTTCCAAAGGAACGGCAGATACAAAAAGCATTCGCATTAACCGCAAACGAGAGCAGACAAAAACACATATAAACTATCTGGAAGGCGGTGTGGTCAATGATTGATTTGATTTCGTATTTGCCCAAAATGAAAACCGGGGACAGTTTATTATCGGCTTTAACCGTTTTACCGGAATATGATAATACAATCCGCTTTCAGAGCGATGCCGCCCGTCTTATAACATTATCGGATTTATTCAAAATATATCTGCCCTCTCCGATGTCAACAGAAATATACAGCAAGCTGTATCTTGCCTTGCTCCGCTCCCTGCAAAAGAAATTTACCAAAGAGGCAGTACAGCAATACAATGAAAACCATAAAGCCATACGGCAACAAAGTTATAACGGCATTTTGGGCGGTTCTGACAGCTTTACAATTATTGGAACATCCGGTATAGGTAAAAGCTCCGCAATTAACAGAACCATTGATTTATTATCTGAAAACGGTATTATTGAAACAGAAAAGCCATACACAAAAATCATCCCTTGCGTAGTGGTACAATGTCCGTTTGATTCCTCTGTAAAAGGCTTATTGTTGGAAATTATGCGAAAAGTTGATGAAGCAATCGGCAGTGATTATTATCCCAAAGCATTAAAAATCAGAGTTACAACCGATATGCTTATCGGCAGTGTCAGTCAAGTAGCAATCAATCATATCGGCTTACTTGTGGTGGATGAAATTCAAAATGTTGTCGGCAATAAACACGGTAACAGCCTCGTTTCAATGCTCACACAGCTAATCAATAACAGCGGTATTTCTATTTGTATGGTGGGCACACCTGAAAGCACGGTATTTTTTGAACAGGCTATGCAGCTTGCACGGCGGTCTTTGGGACTGCAATATCAATCATTGGAATACAATCAATACTTTTATGATTTTTGCTGCACGGTTTTTTCTTATCAATATGTCAGAAATAAAACGGATATTTCCGATTCACTGATTCGCTGGTTATATGAGCATAGCGGCGGTATTGTTTCCGTTGTTGTATCTCTCATACACGATGCCCAAGAGATAGCCATTTTAAGCGGCATAGAAACATTAAATATTGATACCCTAAACGAAGCATACAAAAAGCGGCTGTCGATGTTACACAGCTTTATATCGCCTTGTATTCAACAAGCAAAGCAAACAACAACACGAAAAAGCAGGAAAACCTCGCTCCCGGATTCAATCAATAATGAACCAACACAGAAAAATACCATTGCCGATTTGGTTTCAAAGGTAAAAGCTGAAAATGGTGATATTGTTGAATTGTTGAAAGAACATTTTGCCGTAGAGGAGGTACGGGTATGATTTCCTATATGCCGGAGATATACCCGGATGAATTGATTTTCAGTTGGTTTTGCCGCTATTATGTTCATTCGGGCTGTATCACGCATAAAGCGGCTTTAAGTGATATTCTTTTTAAGCGGTGCAACAATCCAAGTATTGAATTTATCGGGCATTTACAAGCAGATATGTTATCTTTGATTCAAAAAATGTATTCCCTTGAAGATTTAGTTTTGCATCATACAATGTTTCCGCAATATGCCCGCTTCATTCCGTTAGAACAGAGAAAACAAGCATTGTACCATATGGCATATGATTTTTGTGATGCACATCATTTATTTTCTATTCTTCCAAAAAATGAAACCGATAATGCTTTGAAATATTGTCCTCTTTGCGTAAAAGAAGATAGGCAGAAATACGGGGAGGCTTATTGGCATAGGATTCATCAAATCCGAAATATGCAAATCTGCCATAAGCACGGTTGTTATTTACATCGTTCCGCCGTCTCTGCCAAAAGTGAACAGCTTTTTGTGTTTCTTCCCGCTCAACAATACACCGATAATATCAGCGTAAATATGGCTTCAAATCCTATTGAATTTAACTATTCTGAATATTTAGCTAATGTTTTTAATGCTCCGATGGATTTTGAAAAGGATATTCCTATTGGTGCGGTGATGTATTATGCGATGAGCAAGACCCCGTATATGAAAAAATCCGGTAGAACCAAATATACAAAGCAGCTCACAGAGGATATACAAACATATTTTAAGCACTTAAATATACCCGATACGGCAAGTATGAGTCAGATTCAGCGGTTATTTTTGGGAGAACGATTTGATTTTTCTGTTGTTTGTCAAATCGGATTTTATTTGAATATTCCCGATAATCAGTTTGTTAATCCCTCTCTGACAGCAAAACAGATACGGCAAGAGAAAGATATACACTATATGAGAGACAAAGAGCCTGTCGATTGGACAGTATTTGATGAAGATACAGCCCCGATATTGGAGCGGGTAGCCCGTGAAATCTATGACGGAACGGCAAGTGAGACAGGCAGACCGGAGCGGGTTTCGGAGAAACTGATATACCGTGAATTGGATTTGCCGAAACACAGGCTTGAAAATCTTCCGAAGTGTAAAGCCATATTTGACCGCTATACCGAGACATACCCCGAAAATTGGGCGAGGCGTATTGTGTGGGCATATAATATATTAAAGGCAGAAAAGAACGGAACAACATTTTACTGGTCGGATATTCGGCATCTTTCCGGAGTGAAAAAAGAACGGTTAGATTTGATTATTCCGCTGTTATCAAAATTTGCGGATTCAAAAACCGTAAATGATATTATTGAAATTATAGCATAAAAAAATAGGTGTTCAACCAATTACGGCGGAACACCTTTTATTTTTGCATTATTTGTTTAATCAACCGGCATTATCCATTACTATATCAATTCTAAACGAAACGACACCGGTATATGTACCAGCCGGGATATTTTGATTGTCTGCAAATCCGGCATAAAGTGTTTTTGTATTTGTGCCTCCGTCTAAATCGGACTTGCTGAAGGTGGCTAAAATATCCCCATCCACAAATGCAGCTGAATCATCAAATAATTGTAAATTTGCCGTTTTGGTATTATCGGCATTATTTGTCATAGTAAATAATTTATCCGTATTTCCTTGATATGTGGTAAATTGAATTGAATATCCGTCTGCAAGGTCATAATTGGTAATACCAACGGTAAAAGATGTTTTTGCAGATGTAACCTCTAATGTTTCGGGAATAGAATATACAAAGGTTGAATAACTTGTTGCGGTAACGGTCATATCTTGTGTGTTATTTGTTTGTGGGTCAGATGCGGCAAAAGCGGTTACAGACATAGCCGAAACCATAGCCAATGTAAGAATGATTGCAATTAACTTTTTCATTGCGTTTTCCTCCGTTATTTAGTTGAGATTGTTATATTTTGTGTGCTGCCGTTCAATTCGGTTTTATCTGATAGAGAAAAGCACCGATAACATAACCGACAATTTTTATATATTCCCTTTTGTAATGATTGAAATAGTGTTATATCCGTTAATTGTTCTCCCGGTTTTATGTAATCGGACTGATAGATACAAGTATCATCGGAGAGATACAACGATATAACAAAATAGCAATTATTATCTTGTGGATTATAAAAACCGACTGTTTGATTTAATTGTCCCGGCATAAGATGAATACCAGAAAAACCCGGTATATTTATCCTTTTTTCGTTGTATGGCTCAAAATCAAGCGTTTTTTGTGTCGGTGTTGTTTCCTCTGAAGGTGTATTCTCTGTATTTTGGTACGAATTAAGCAATAACAAAAGCAATAAAACGAATAAAACAAGGAAAATTGCAATTATTACCGCCGTTTTTCGCTTATTACGATGAGTCAAACACATAATCACCGCCTCCCTTTACTTATTCCGACAATATTATAATGAAAAGTAAAGAAAAGCCATAGACAAAACGGGTGTGTTATTTTTTCCAACGGGATATGGTTCTGTCATCGGCTGGGCAATCCTCTATATTCCCGCTCCGAACCTTTTCAATTATTACTCTTTTATAGTGCTTGTTCGGTTCTATGCAATCCGGTATTTCCAAATGCAGCTTGCTACATTTAGAGCAAAAAAGCCGCCGAAGGCTGTATATCTCTTTGTTACCGTCTGAATCAATGACGGTTCTTTTTTTACTGTCTCGAACTGTCAATGCCTCTCCGCAATCAGGGCAAATGGGGGTATCGTGATTTACGGCTATGTAATATTTTTTTGGGTGATATGGTAATTGTGAATAATAAGCATTTTTATAATCCTTTCTGTCAACAAAAAATGGACTCCCGCCGTTTTTCCTGCAAGAGTCCACCTAACTGTTTTTTATTGTGCTGTTTCTTTTTAGTGCTTCTATTACCGAAGCAACAACCGCCGCATCTTCATCCGACAAACCGGATATGTCAATCATTCGCCCTCTCTCAACATCCAATAGAAAATCAGTAGTGACATTAAAAATGCGGGATATTTTAATCAGAACATCATAGGACGGGAATCGTTCTCCACTTTCGTAGAATGATATAACGGATTTTGCTATTCCGATTCGCTCTGCCAATTCTTTTTGGCTCATTTTTTGAGCAGTACGCAAATTCTTCAATTTTTCGCCAAACATTAGCCTATACCTCCTTGCCTATAAATTCTCATCATAATATTATAAATATTATTAGATAACTTTTGGATATTATTTAATATCATATAGTGGACTTTCTATCTATTTTATGTTATAATGAAAAAAACTATACCTATGGAGGAGGTGTGCCATAGTTTGATATGCCAAAGCAAAAAACAGCAGTATTTATCGGTCACAGTGAGTGCTATGGCGTTTCCCGCTCCGATGT
>DCGX01000038.1 GCA_002315505.1 Ruminococcaceae bacterium UBA1767 | reverse complement strand
GTAAATGAAGTGGTAAGTAATAGTGAATAATGAATAATGAATAAGTAGGGCAAGTATGTCATTCTGAGTCGCAAAGCGACGAAGAATCTCAATCAAGCTACCTCTGACTGAGGGATCAAAGGAAAATAAAGTACCAACAATCCCTCCTTCTTTGACTTCATTCCTTGTACAATGAAAAAAAAGGACGATTTTTATCGTCCCTGACTGTATATTCAATTATTCAGCATCAATAGTTGATACATAGTTTGTGATTTCCTCGAGAACATCAAGAACAATGTTAACTGTATCAAGTGATGTGAAGATTGTTACACCGTTTTCGGTTGCACATCTTCTTATATGAACACCATCCTCATAGTGAACACCCGATGTTACAGCACGTGTGTTGATAACGTAGCTTACGAAGCCTGAGCGGATAAAATCAATAATCTCTTCACTGCCCTCGGAAATCTTGCCGAGTACGTGAGTACGGATTCCGTTTTCCTTAAGGTGGTTAGCCGTACCGATTGTTGCGGCAATGTTGAAGCCCATATCATAGAAGCGACGTACCATCGGCAATGCTTCAACCTTGTCCTCGTCAGCGAGGGTAACAACAACTGTACCGTAGTTCTGGAGCTTCATTCCCGAAGCCTGTAAAGCCTTGAACATTGCACGTGAGAGCTTTCTGTCATAGCCGATTGCTTCACCTGTTGACTTCATTTCCGGTGAAAGATAAACGTCAAGACCTTTAATCTTATTCGATGAGAATACAGGAACCTTTACATAATATCTCTTCTTCTCGTCCGGATAGATGCCGAAGATTCCCTGCTCCTTAAGACTCTTGCCGAGGATTACTTCTGTTGCAATGTCAGCGAGCGAATAACCTGTTGCCTTTGAAAGGAACGGAACTGTTCTTGAAGAACGTGGGTTAACCTCGATTATATACACATCGTCCTTTTCGTCAACAATGAACTGAATGTTGAACAGACCGATGATGCCGATGCCGAGACCTAATTTCTTAGCATACTGTAAAATTGTACCCTTAACCTTATCTGAAATTGAGAAGGAAGGATAAACGCTGATTGAGTCACCTGAATGAACACCTGTTCTTTCAACAAGCTCCATGATGCCCGGAACGAAAACATCGTGTCCGTCACAGATAGCGTCAACCTCTACTTCCTTACCCTGAATGTAATGGTCAACAAGAACAGGCTTGTCTGCGTCGATTTCAACTGCTGTCTTAAGGTAATGGCTGAGCATATTGTCGTTGGCAACGATTTCCATTGCACGACCGCCGAGAACGAAGCTCGGACGAACAAGGCAGGGATAACCAACCTCGTTAGCGGCCTTTAAGCCTGCTTCGATTGTTGTAACAGCACGACCCTGTGGCTGAGGAATGTTAAGCTCCTGGAGAATTCTCTCAAAGCTTTTTCTGTTTTCAGCTCTTTCGATAGCGGCACAGTCAGTACCGATAATCTTAACACCTCTGTCGAAGAGCGGCTGAGCTAAGTTGATAGCTGTCTGACCGCCGAGTGAAGCAACAACACCCTCGGGCTGTTCGAAGTCGATTATTGCCATAACATCTTCAGGTGTCAGCGGCTCAAAGTAGAGCTTGTCAGAGGTTGTGTAGTCAGTTGAAACTGTTTCGGGATTGTTGTTGATTATGATTGCTTCATAACCTGCACGGCGGATTGTCTGTACAGCATGAACAGTAGAATAGTCGAATTCAACACCCTGTCCGATACGGATAGGGCCTGCACCGAGAACAATGATTTTCTTCTTGTCGGTAAGCTGTGACTGGTTTTCGCCTGTGTAGGATGAGTAGAGATATGCAATATACTTTCCGGTGTGGAGAGTGTCAACCATACGGAATATAGGAGTGATGCCGTTCTGCTTTCTCATAGCATAGATATCTGTTTCAGGCATATTCCAGAGTGAAGAAATGAATTTGTCCGAGAAGCCGAGAACCTTTGCATCCTTGAGAACATTAATATCGCCGGCATTAGCTTTGATAACTGCTTCCATATCTACAATCTTCTTGAATGAGTTGAGGAACAGCTCGGTAATCATAGTGATTTCGTGCAGCTTTTCAATGCTTTCACCCATTCTCAGAAGCTGAGCAATTGCGAAGATGTTGTCATCCTTGAAGTTTTTGATATAGTCGAGAAGCTCTTCTCTTGTGTAGGAGTCGAACTTTGCGTTCTTCATATGGCAAACACCGATTTCAAGTGAACGAAGTGACTTTAATATACACTCTTCAAGAGTAGCACCGATACCCATAACCTCGCCGGTTGCCTTCATCTGAGTTGAAAGGTCATTCGGAACTGTGCTGAACTTGTCAAACGGGAAACGAGGGAACTTTGCTACAATATAATCGAGGCTCGGCTCGATAGCGGCTGTACCGCCTGCAACAGGGATTTCCTCAAGTGACATACCAACTGCGATTTTAGCAGTAACACGTGCAATAGGATATCCGCTTGCCTTTGAAGCGAGGGCAGATGAACGTGAAACACGAGGATTAACCTCGATGAGATAATATTTGCTTGAATTCGGGTCAAGAGCGAACTGAACATTACAACCGCCCTCGATTTTCAATTCACGGATGATTTTAATAGCTGAATCATTGAGCATTTTTAAATCCTTATCGGAAAGTGAAAGGATAGGAGCAACAACGATTGAGTCACCTGTATGAACGCCGACAGGGTCAACATTTTCCATTCCGCAGATTGTGATAGCCTTGTCGTTTGAGTCACGCATAACCTCAAATTCGATTTCCTTGTAGCCCTTAACGCTCTTTTCAATAAGAACCTGATGAACAGGGGAGAGAGCAAAAGCGTTGTGACCTAATTCGAGCAATTCCTCTTCGTTGTTGGCAAAGCCGCCGCCTGTACCGCCGAGTGTGAATGCAGGACGAAGAACAACAGGATAACCGATTTCAAGAGCTGCCTCTTTAGCTTCCTCAATATCGTAAGTAATTTTTGACGGAATAACAGGCTCGTTGATTGATTCGCAAAGCTCCTTAAACATTTCACGGTCTTCAGCTCTTTCGATACTCTCACTGCTTGTGCCGAGAAGCTCAACCTCGCACTCCTTGAGAATGCCTTTCTTTTCAAGCTGCATGGCAAGGTTAAGACCTGTCTGACCGCCGATACCCGGAACGATAGCATCCGGACGCTCGTGACGGATGATTTTTGCAATGTATTCAAGTGTGAGCGGCTCCATGTAAACCTTATCTGCGATTGTTGTATCTGTCATGATTGTAGCAGGATTGGAGTTTACAAGTATAACCTCATAGCCCTCTTCCTTAAGTGCAAGACAAGCCTGTGTACCTGCATAGTCGAATTCTGCTGCCTGACCGATAACAATCGGGCCTGAACCGATGATGAGAATTTTCTTTAAATCTTTTCTTTTCATACGAAATACCTTCTTTGTATTAGATTTGCCTTATTTGATATGCTTGGGAGCCTGGCTCTCGCAGTAGATACATCTGTAAATTTTGTTTTCTCTGTCAACGAGCTTGAACTCCTGTCTTAATTCCTGTTCGCATGAAGTGATGCAACGGGGATTTTTGCATTTTATAATATCCTTGATTGTTTCGGGAAGAGCTAATTTTTTTCTTTCGACAATCTTGCCGTCCTTAATGATACTGACCGTAACACCCGGGTCAATGTAACCGATAATATCGAGGTCAATATCAATCAGCTTTCCGATTTTAATAATGTCCTTTTTGCCCATCTTAACACTGTCTGCATTCTGTATTGTGGCAACTGTGCAGTCGAGCTTGTCGAGTCCGAGTACGTTGTAAATCTGATTGCTGTTGCCTGCGGTGATGTGGTCAAGAACGATACCTTCTTCAATCTGGTCAACTATCATACTTCCACCTCCAGCAATTTTAAGATGAGTGCCATACGCATATATTTTCCGTTAAGCACCTGCTTGAAGTAGCAAGCTCTCGGGTCATCATCAACAGCAACGCTGATTTCGTTAACTCTCGGGAGCGGATGAAGAACAGAAAGACTATCCTTGCCGAGCTTCATTTTATCGGGTGTGAGAACATAGGTATCCTTTAAGCGAAGATAATCAGCTTCGTTGAAGAATCTTTCACGCTGAACTCGTGTCATATAAAGAATGTCGAGCTTCGGCATATTTTCTTCAAGGCTTGTGACCTCTTCATACGGGATGTTGTTCTTTTCAATAACATCGGAGATGATGTATTTCGGAACCTTTAATTCCTCGGGGGAGATAAGCACAAACTTAATTCCCTTATAACGTGACATTGCACTTATGAGTGAATGAACGGTTCTGCCGAACTTTAAGTCACCACAAAGACCGATTGTCAGATTTTCAAAGCCGCCCTTTTCACGATAGATTGTGAGCAAATCCGCAAGTGTCTGTGTCGGATGGTTGTGACCGCCGTCACCTGCATTGATAACGGGAACACCTGCTGTACGGGTTGCAACGAGCGGAGCACCCTCCTTAGGATGACGCATTGCGATTATGTCTGCATAACAGCCGACCGTGCGAACTGTGTCCGCAACACTTTCACCCTTAGCCGCAGAGCTTGAATTAGCCGCTGAGAAGCCTAAAACATTACCGCCAAGCTCATACATGGCCGCTTCAAAGCTGAGTCTTGTTCTTGTAGACGGCTCAAAGAAAAGCGTTGCGAGCTTTTTTCCGTGACAGGCTTCTGCATACTTTTCGGGATTATCAATAATATCGAGAGCGGTTTCAATCAGCTTGTCGATTTCCTCGACAGATAACTGCATAATATCAATAAGATTGTTCATACTATCACCTTAATTATGCGTTATTAATCCAACTTTCGTCGGACGGATTATTTCTGAATGCGATAAGACGCTTGATGTCTTCTGTTGCAATGTAGCCTTCTTCTGCGGCAACCTCTGCGATAACATCAAAGTTAGTAAGTGAAATATTCTTAACGTCAGCCTCTTTAAGTCTGTCAAGACCCTTCTGCATACCATATGTGAAGATTGAAACAACACCTAAAACGTCAGCACCTGCCTCACGAAGAACATTGACAACCTCAATAACGCTTCCGCCTGTTGAGATAAGGTCTTCAACAACAACAACCTTCTGACCCTTTTCGAGCTTGCCCTCAATCTGATTCTGTCTGCCGTGATCCTTGTTGCCCGAGCGGACATAACCCATAGGAAGACCTAAAAGATGACCTGTTATAGCGGCATGAGCGATACCTGCTGTCGATGTACCCATAAGCACCTCAACGTCGGGATAGTTTTCTTTAATAAGCTGAGCAAGACCGTTTTCAACATCTGTACGAACCTTTACAGATGTGAGTGTGAGTCTGTTGTCACAGTAAACAGGGCTTTTAATTCCGCTTGCCCATGTGAAAGGCTTGTCGGGGCTGAAAAATACAGCTTTGATTGAAAGTAAATCTTTTGCAATAAGTTTTTCCATATGTTTTTACTCCTTATCCGATAAAATCTTTAACAACTCTTTTGTAGCTCGCAACAGGGTCTTCGGCGGCTGTGATGGGTCTTCCGACTACGATGTAGTCAGAGCCGATTTCACGAGCCTTTGCAGGGTCGGTAACTCTCTGCTGGTCACCTATATTTCCGTCTGCATAGCGGATACCGGGTGTAACTGTGAGGAATTCGTCACCGCATTTCTCATGCACCTTGCCTGCTTCAAGCGGAGAACAAACAACACCGTCGAGACCTGCAATTTTAGCATTGTAAGCATACTGCATAACAACGTCAGCAAGATTCTTTTCGATAAGAAGCTCGTTTTCCATTTTTTCCTGATTAATTGATGTAAGCTGTGTAACAGCAATGAGTAGCGGACGAGTGCCGTCTTCTCTTGTAAGACCTTCAACAGCGGCTTTCATCATATCAATTCCACCGGCTGCGTGAAGATTGCATATATCAACGTCAAGTCCGGAAAGAACTGACATGGATTTCTTAACTGTATTCGGAATGTCGTGGAGCTTGAGGTCGAGGAAAATTTTGTGACCACGCTTTTTGATTTCCTTAACAATTTCAGGACCTGCCGAATAAAACAGCTCCATACCGATTTTTACAAACGGTTTAACGTCTGTGAATTTGTCTAAAAATTCGTAGGTTTTCTCTGCACTTGAAAAATCGCATGCAACAATTACATCCTTGCTCATTATAAAGCTCCTCCTATTATATCTGTTAAATTATTAATACCATATTTATCCATTACCTCGGGTAAGCTGTCGATTATGTTCATGCAGGCATATGGCTCAACAAGATTAGCCGCACCGACCTCAACAGCCGTAGCACCTGCGAGCATAAGCTCGATAACGTCTTCTGCACTTGAAACACCGCCTAAGCCGATAACGGGAACATTGACTGCTTTAGCTACCTGGTAAACCATTCTCACAGCGAGAGGGAATACCGCAGGGCCCGAAAGTCCGCCTGTCACATTTTTTAAAAGCGGTTTTTTTGTTCTTAAATCAATTCGCATTGACATAACCGTATTGATAAGGCTGATTGCGTCTGCACCTGCATCCTCACACGCCTTTGCGATTGAAACAATATCCGTAACATTCGGTGAGAGCTTCATAATTACGGGTTTCGTTGTAACTGCCTTAACCGCTTTTGTAACCTCGGCGGCACATTTATAGTCTGTACCGAAGCTCATTCCACCGCCGTGAACATTCGGACAGCTTATATTTACTTCAAGCCAGCCGACCTGTTCTTCTTTATCTAATTTTTCACAAACATATGTGTATTCGTCAATAGAGAAGCCCGAAATATTTGCCATAACAGGCTTGTGGAAGCATTCCTTTAATTTCGGTAATTCCTCACTAATAACCTTTTCAACACCCGGATTCTGAAGTCCTACCGCATTGAGCATACCCGACGGAGTTTCCGCAATTCTCGGTGTCGGATTGCCGAAGCGAGGCTCCTTTGTGGTACCCTTGAATGAAAATGTGCCGAGTTTGTTAATATCGTAATATTCGTTGAATTCGTAGCCGAAGCCGAAGGTGCCCGAAGCGGGGATTATCGGATTATCAAGCTCGATACCGCAAAGGTTAACACTTAATCTTCCCATATAATATCCTCCTTTTTAATAACAGGACCTTCCTTGCAGATTCGCTTGTTGCCGGTGATAGTTTTGCATGAACAACCCATACACGCACCGAATCCACAGCCCATTCTTCGCTCAAAGCTGAACTGACCGTTTGTGTCGGTGGCTTTGTAAATTGCTCTTAACATCGGCTCGGGACCGCAGGTGTAAAAATAAGTGTAGTCGATATTTTTTAACGCATCTGTAACAAAGCCCTTGACTCCGTATGAGCCGTCAGCGGTTGTCACGATAGTTTCCGCACCGAGAGCTTTGAACTCTTCCTCGAAGAAAACCTCTTCTTTTTTGTTGAAGCCGAGGATTGCAGTAACCCTTTTGCCCTGTGCGATAAGCTCCTTTGCGAGCATATACATCGGCGGAACACCAACGCCGCCACCTAAAAGTACAGGATTTTCACCCGAAAGCGACAAGTCATAGCCGTTGCCGAGACCTGTGAGAATATCGAGCTTCTGTCCTGCTGTCATAGCCTTCATTTTATCTGTGCCGTTACCGACAACCTTGTAAATGATGGTTAAAATATCGTTCTCAACATTGCAGACGGAAATTGGTCTGCGAAGATACAAGCCTTCGAGCTTTATGTTAACAAATTGTCCTGCTCTGATGTCCGCAGTGTCACCGTTGAGCGACATTTTAAAGACGTTCAAAGCAATTTCGGTGTTTTCGATAATTTCAAAAATACTTTGCTTCATTTCAGTTTCCTTTCGTAAGTTCGTTTGAGATGTAAGCCTGCCTGCCGTTGCATACTGTCAGCATACATTTGCCGTAAACCTTCCAGCCTGTGAACGGAGTGCTTCGTCCCTTTGACAGAAAGTCGTCGGGATTGACTGTATATTCATTTGCAATTTCAAAAATTGTGAAATCGTTTTCGTTTTCTTCAAGTCTGAATCTTTTTAGCGGATTGAAATGCATAAGCTCAATTGCTTTTTCAAGTGTGATGATTCCCGTTTTTACAAGATATGTGTAAACGAGCGGGAATGACGTTTCGATTCCGACAACACCCATCGGGCTTTTTTCAAGTCCACGGCTTTTTTCTTCAGCAGAATGCGGTGCGTGGTCGGTTATTATCATGTCAATCGTGCCGTCCTTGATACCCTCAATGAGTGCGAGCCTGTCCGATTTGTCACGAAGCGGGGGATTCATTTTAAATCTTGCATCCTCCTGCATATAACTGTCATCCAATAAAAGATAGTGCGGTGCGGTTTCGCAGGTGATGTCAAGTCCGTCTGCTTTAGCTTTTCTGATAAGCTCAACGCTTTCCTTTGTCGAAATATGGCATACGTGATAGGAGCATCCCGTTTGACGGACCAATTCAATATCTCTCGCAATCTGTCCGTACTCGGATTCAGAGCAGATGCCTCGGTGTCCGTGAGCCTTTGCATATTCGCCGTCGTGAATGTAGCCACCGAAAAGCAAACTGTTGTCCTCACAGTGTGCAACAATAACCTTGCCGAGAGCTTTTGCTTTCTCCATAGCCGAGCGCATTAAATCGTCACTCTGAACACCTCTGCCGTCGTCGGAAAAAGCAATTACATTTTCACTCAGATTGTCCATATCGGAAAGCTCTTTGCCGTTCTCACCCTTTGAAATCGTACCGTAGGGAAGAACATTTATTACTGCATCTCTGCTTATTATATCAAGCTGCTCCTGCAAATGCTCAGCCGTGTCGGGACAGGGGGAAAGATTCGGCATTGAAAAAACTGTTGTAAATCCGCCGTGAGCCGCCGCTCTTGTTCCGTCGAGGATTGTTTCTTTATAAGAAAATCCCGGCTCTCGAAGATGAACATGAACATCAACAAGACCGGGAAGAATAATATATTCATCGTTTTTTGATGGAACTTTTAAAGCGATATCGTCGGCACTAACACCGTCAGTAACACTAACGGAATATTTTGGGAGAGCTTCGTTTTTATGATTTTTGATTTGCTCGAACTGATACTTCATAAACTACCTCCGAAAATAAAAAATACCGCAATTCTCCACAAGAATAGCAGTAATAAACCCATAAAAAGAAGTATTCACTTGCTGTTCTTTGTGGCATCTCTGTACCGACTTAAAGTAACATTTTAAAGATAATAACATATAATATATACTTTGTCAACATTGATTAATAAAAAAATAAATTATTCTTTTTTTGCATCTCTTTTCCTTGACAAGCAGAGTTAAGCTATGTTAAAATTTAAACACAAATTAAGAAGTTTTCTGTGACTGACGGAAATGCAGAGCACTGCAAGGGAGCAGAAAATTGAGCAGGGCTTTTGCCCTTTAGCCGACCGTCTGGGCACAGTTAGATTTCCCACAACCTAACTGTGTCCTTTTTATATTTCTAAGGAGGTTTTCTCAATGAAGAAAGTCGGAATTGTTATGGGCAGCGACAGCGATTTGCCAATCGTACAAAAGGCTGTTGATACGCTGAAGTCACTCGGTGTACCTTATGAGGTGCACATATATTCTGCGCACAGAACACCAAAAGAAGCAGGCGAATTCTCTCAGAATGCTGAGAAGAACGGCTTCGGTGTAATCATTGCAGTCGCAGGTATGGCGGCTCATCTCGCAGGAGCAGTTGCAGCCAATACAACCTTACCCGTAATAGGTATACCTTGTAAATCAAATACATTAGACGGTGTTGACGCTCTTCTTTCAACAGTTCAGATGCCATCGGGCATTCCTGTAGCTACTGTTGCAATTAACGGAGGAGTCAATGCCGCTTTACTTTCATGTCAGATTCTCGCTTTGTCAGAGCCTGAGCTTGCACAGAAATTAAAGGATAAAAGACAAAAGGACGCACAGATTGTCCTTGAAAAAGACGCAAAGGTAATGGAACAGCTTAACTAAAGGAGAATTGATATGGGTGGATTTTTCGGTGCAGTTTCCGAAACTGACGTTTTAGGTGACGTTTTCTTCGGTACTGATTATCATTCACATTTAGGAACGAGAAGTGCGGGACTTGCCGCATACGACAGTGAAAAGGGCTTTCAGAGAGCCATTCATAACATAACTAATGCTCCGTTTCGTACGAAGTTCAATACAATATTTGAAGAGATGAAGGGTACTGCAATCATCGGTATGATTAACGATACTGACCCTCAGCCACTTCTTATGCGCTCAAGACTCGGCAAATATGCAATCTGCTTTATTGGTATTATCAACAATAAGGAAGAGCTTATTAAGGAATATATTTCCACTATTGGTGCTCAGCTCGGTACAATGTCGGGCGGTAATCAGAACACTACTGAGCTTGTTGCCGCATACATAAATCAGAAGGACACCTTCGCAGAGGGCATTGCCTATGCACAGGAGAAGATTGACGGAACAGCTCTTATTATGATTCTGACGGAGAATAACTCCATAATCGTTGCAAGAGATAAGACAGGTAAGCTCCCTGTTCACGTCGGTGTCAAGGAAACAGGCTACTGCGTATCGTTTGAGGACTTTGCTTTTGAAAAGCTCGGCTACACACAGGAGCGTGAGCTTGAAGCAGGTGAAATTGCCGAAGTCAGAGTCGACGGTGTTACAGTTTTGAAAAAAGGAACTCAGCATAAGAAAATCTGCTCCTTCCTCTGGTCATATTACGGTTTCCCGACAGCAAATTATGAGGGAATCAATGTTGAGTCAATGAGATACCGTAATGGTGAAATCATGGCTGAAAACGACAGAAAGAACGGCGAAATGCCGAATGCGGACTTCGTTGCAGGTGTTCCCGATTCGGGCACACCTCACGCTATCGGATATGCCAATAATTCTAATATCCGCTTTGCTCGTCCGTTTATCAAATACACTCCGACCTGGCCGAGGAGCTTTATGCCACCGACACAGATTGAGAGAAACAGAATTGCTAAGATGAAGCAGATTCCTATCAATGACCTCATTAAGGATAAGGAGCTGATGTTCGTTGACGATTCAATCGTTCGAGGAACACAGCTTCGTGAAACAGTTGAATTCCTCTATGAAAGCGGAGCGAAGAAGGTTCATATGCGTTCAGCCTGTCCGCCGATTATGTACGGCTGTAAGTACCTTAATTTCTCACGTGCTACCAGCGATATGGAGCTTATTACAAGAGCCACAATCATGGAGCTTGAGGGTGAGGTAGGACTCGCTCACATAGATGAATATATTGATACAAGCACAGAACGAGGCAGAAAGATGAGAGAAAGAATCTGTGAAAAGCTTCATCTCGCATCACTCGAATTCCAGACCATTGATGGTCTTATTGAAGCAATCGGACTTGAACCGTGCAAGCTCTGCACATACTGTTGGAACGGAAAGGAATAAGAATTATGATTGAAAATTCAAAATCAGATGTTTACGCATCAGCAGGCGTTGACATTACTGCAGGCTACAAGGCTGTTGAACTTATGAAAAAGCACATTGCTACCACAATGACAAAGGGTGTTTGCTCGGATGTCGGTGGCTTCGGCGGACTTTTTGAGCTTGACCTGACAGGAATTAATAAGCCTGTACTTGTAAGCGGTACTGACGGTGTTGGTACAAAGCTCAAAATTGCATTTTTAATGGACAAGCACGATACAGTCGGCATTGACTGTGTTGCTATGTGCGTCAACGATATTATCTGCTGCGGTGCAAAGCCGCTATATTTCCTCGATTATATCGCCTGCGGCAAGAACTTCCCTGAGAAGATTGCCGACATTGTAAGCGGAATATGTGACGGCTGTGTACAGTCGGGTGCGGCTTTAATCGGTGGTGAAACTGCTGAAATGCCGGGCTTCTATCCAATTGATGAATACGACCTTGCAGGTTACTGCACAGGTATTGTTGACAAGGATAAGATTATCAACAATAAAGAAATGGCAGAGGGTGACGTTATTATCGCACTTGCTTCGTCGGGTGTTCATTCAAACGGCTTCTCACTCGTAAGAAAGATTTTCGACGTTGAGAACATTGACCTTAAGGCTCCTGTTGAAGAGCTCGGTGGAAAGAGCCTCGGCGAAACACTTCTTACTCCGACAAAGATTTATGTTAAGCCTGTTATGGCGTTGCTTGAAAAGGTTAAGGTCAAGGGCATTTCTCATATCACCGGCGGCGGCTTCTACGAAAATATCCCAAGAAGCATTCCTGAAGGACTTTGTGCAGTTGTTGACAGAAGCGCAGTTAAGGTTCTTCCTATCTTCGAGCTTATGGCAAAGAAGGGCAACATCTGCGAAAGAGATATGTTCAACACATTTAATATGGGCGTTGGTATGAGCATTGTTGTTTCGGCAGAGGATAAGGATGAGGCTCTTGAAATCCTCAAGGCAAACGGCGAGGATGCTTACGTAATCGGCAAGATTGAAAAATCAGAGGAGCGAATCAAAATATGCTGAAGAAGTTCACTTCACGGTGAATGGAATCAGAAGAAAGCGTGAGAGTATGAGAAAGGTTAAAATTGCCGTACTCGTTTCGGGCGGCGGAACAAACTTGCAGGCACTCATTGACGCAGAGAAAAGCGGAATAATAGAAAACGGAAAAATCGAGCTTGTTATTTCGAACAATCACGGAGCCTATGCACTCACACGTGCTGAAAATAACGGCATTAAGAATGCGGTTGTTTCAAAAAAAGATTGTGCTGACCAGGCAGATTTTGAAGAAAAAATGATAAATATGCTCAAGGAAAACGAAATAGAGCTTATTGTTCTTGCGGGATTTTTGAGCATTTTAAGTGAGAAATTTACAAATACCTTTGCTGACAGGATTATCAATGTTCACCCTGCACTTATTCCGTCATTCTGCGGAAAAGGCTACTATGGTTTAAGGGTGCATGAGGAAGCACTGAAAAAGGGAGTCAAGGTTACGGGTGCAACAGTTCACTTTGTAAACGAAATTCCCGACGGCGGTAAAATTATTATGCAAAAGGCAGTTGATGTTATCGACGGTGACACACCCGAGGTGCTTCAGCGAAGGGTAATGGAGCAGGCTGAATGGATAATTCTTCCCGCTTCGGTGGAGAAGGTATCAAAAGAAATCTTATATAAGGAGAACCAAGCATGAATATCTACAAAATTAATGACATCGCAGAACTCATCAAGGATAATTCCTACGTTGGACGAGGAATTGTAATCGGTAAGTCCGAGGACGGCAAAAAGGCAGTTACAGCTTATTTTATTATGGGCAGAAGTGCCAACAGCCGCAACAGAGTATTCACTCAGAAGAACGGTGAATTATTCACAGAGCCTTATGATTTTTCAAAGGTTGAAGACCCGAGCCTTATTATTTATGCTGCAGTTCGTCAGTTCGAAAATAAGCTCATCGTTACCAACGGTGACCAGACAGATACAATTTATGACGGTTTCGTAAACGGCAAGGGTATGAAATGCGCTCTCAAATCAAGAGAATTTGAGCCTGACGCACCGAACTTCACACCTCGTATCAGCGGTGTAATTAACTTTGCTGACGGTGATTTCGATTATGAAATGAGTATTCTCAAGTCAGCAGATGCGGAGGGTACAGCCTGTAATCGCTACAGCTTCTCATATCCGTCACTCAATGGCTTAGGTCACTTCATTCATACATATGTTTGTGACGGCAATCCGATTCCGACCTTCCAGGGCGAGCCTGAGAGAGTTGCAATCGGCAATGACATTGATGAATTCACAGCTAAGCTCTGGGATGCACTCAATGAAGATAACAAAATTTCACTTTACGTAAACTATGTTGACCTCGAAACTCTCGAAAGAGATGAGAGAATCATCAATAAGAATAAATAAGGAGAATTAAAATTGAAAGAATTTGAACTTAAATACGGTTGTAACCCTAATCAAAAACCGTCAAAAATTTTTATGAATAACGGTGAGGATTTGCCAATTGAAATTCTCAACGGCAGACCGGGATATATCAACTTCCTCGATGCATTCAACTCATGGCAGTTAGTTAAGGAAATTAAGGACATTCTCGGCTTTCCTGCTTGTGCATCCTTCAAGCACGTTAGCCCGACATCAGCCGCAATCGGTGTTCCTCTTTCAGACACACTTAAAAAGGCTTGCTTCGTTGACGATATCGAAGGTCTTGATGACAGTCCGCTTGCCTGTGCATATGCACGTGCTCGTGGTACTGACCGTATGTGCTCATTCGGTGACTGGGTTGCACTTTCAGACGTTTGCGACAAGACAACAGCTATGATGATTGCACGTGAGGTTTCCGACGGTATAATCGCACCGGGCTATGATGACGATGCACTTGAAATTCTCAAGGGCAAGCGTAAGGGCAGTTACAACATCGTTAAAATTGATCCAGACTTTGTTCCCGAAGAAATCGAAACAAAGCAGGTTTTCGGTATCACATTCCAGCAGGGCAGAAACAATTTCAGAATTGACAAGGATTTACTTTCAAACCTCGTTACAAAGAACAAGGAGCTTCCCGAGAGCGCAGTTCGTGATTTGATTATCGCTCTCATTACGCTTAAATATACACAGTCAAACTCAGTTTGCTATGCAGTTGACGGACAGGCTATCGGCGTTGGTGCAGGTCAGCAGTCAAGAATTCACTGCACACGTCTTGCAGGCAGCAAGGCAGACACATGGTTCCTTCGTCAGAGCGAAAAGGTATTGAATCTTCCGTTCAAGGCGGATATTCGCAGACCTGACAGAGATAATGTTATCGACGGCTACATCAATAAGAATGAAGAGGATGTTTGTGCTGATGGAATCTGGCAGAAGTATTTCACGACTCAGCCCGAGCCGTTCACAGACGAGGAGCAGAAGGCATATCTTGCAACAAAGAGCGGTGTAGCTCTCGGTTCTGATGCATTCTTCCCGTTCAGCGACAATATCGAAAGAGCAAAGAAGAGCGGTGTTTCTTACATCGCAGAGCCGGGCGGCTCAATCCGTGATGACCTTGTTATAGAGTGCGCAGATAAGTACGGCATGGCAATGGCATTCACAGGTATGAGATTGTTCCATCACTAATTATATAATTGACAGGCTCCTGTTTTCCTTTGGAAAAAGGGAGCTGTCGAGCGGAGCGAGACTGAGGGATCAAAGGAAAAAATAATCACACAATCCCATCGTCTTTGATTTCGTTCCGGTTTTGGGACGATGTGGGCATCGTCCCCTACGAAACATTCAAATATGTCATTCTGAGGAGCAAAGCGACGAAGAATCTCAACAATAACTCCAACCGTCATTGGGGCGTAGAGCTTTTTTGGCTTACAATTTCCTTTCAACAAATAAGGAGCTTTTATGAAAGTTTTAGTTATAGGTGGTGGCGGAAGAGAACACGCCATTATAAAGAAAATAAAAGAAAATAAGTCGGTTGACAAGATTATTGCAATTCCCGGTAACGGCGGTATTGCAAAGGATGCAGAGTGCATTGATATCAAGGCAACTGACATTGAAAAAATTAAAGAATATGTTAAAAATGAAAGCATAGATTATGCAGTTGTTGCACCCGATGACCCGTTGGTTTTGGGACTTGTTGACGAGCTTTCCGAAATGGGTATTCCGTGCTTCGGACCGAGAGCAAATGCTGCAATAATTGAGGGCAGTAAGGTTTTCTCAAAGAATCTTATGAAAAAATACGGTATTCCGACCGCTGAATATGAAGTATTCGATGATATGGAGTCTGCTCTCGCTTATCTTGAAACTGCACCGATTCCGACAGTTATCAAGGCTGACGGACTTGCACTTGGCAAGGGAGTAATTATCGCAGAAACAAGAGAAGACGCAAAGAATGCCGTTGTTGAAATGATGCAGAATAAGAAATTCGGCAAGAGCGGTGAGAATGTTGTTATTGAGGAATTTCTCACAGGCCCCGAGGTTTCCGTGCTTTCCTTCACTGACGGCAAGACTGTAGTTCCGATGATTTCTTCAATGGACCACAAGCGTGCAATGGATAATGACGAGGGACTTAATACAGGCGGTATGGGTACAATCGCTCCGAATCCTTACTACACAAAGGCAATCGCCGACGAGTGTATGAAGACTATCTTCGAGCCGACAATCGAGGCAATGAACAAAGAGGGAAGAACCTTCAAGGGTTGCCTTTATTTCGGACTTATGCTCACACCTAAGGGACCTAAGGTTATTGAATATAACTGTCGCTTCGGTGACCCCGAAACTCAGGTTGTTCTTCCGCTTTTGGAGAGCGATTTGCTCACGATTATGCAGGCTACCACAGACGGCACACTTGCTGATACTGAAGTTAAATTCTCTGATAAAAATGCCGCATGTGTAATTATGGCTTCGGCAGGCTATCCTCAAAGCTACGAAAAAGGCTTCGAGATGACAATTTCCGATGAAGTGAGCGACAATGTTTTTGTTGCAGGTGCTTCACTTAAGGACGGTAAGCTCCTTACTAACGGCGGACGTGTTTTAGGTGTAACCTCCGTTGAGGATACACTTGAAAAGGCTATTGAAAAGTCCTACGAAAAGGTAGCAAAAATCCACTTTGACAATGAATATTACAGAAAAGACATTGGCGCAAGAGCGCTAAAGGCTTTGGAGGACTAAAATGGTTTACAGAGTTTTTGTTGAAAAAAAGAATGAGCTTGCAAACGAAGCAAGAGCATTATTAAACGAGGCAAATTCACTTCTCGGAATAAAGGAAGTTACAGACATTCGTATAATCAATCGTTACGATGCTGAAAATATAACAGAAGAGCTTTTTGACTATGCTAAAAAGACAGTATTTTCAGAGCCACAGCTCGACATTGTAACTGACACAATCGACACAGACGGTGCGATTTGCTTCGCTGTTGAGTATCTTCCGGGTCAGTTTGACCAGCGTGCAGACTCTGCCGCACAGTGTATTCAGCTCATTTCAAAGGCTGACAGACCGCTTATCAGAACCGCTAAGGTTTATATGCTTTACGGTGATATTCCGCAGGAAAATGTTGATAAAATCAAGAAGTATGTTATCAACCCCGTTGAGGCAAGAGAGGCTTCATTTGAGCTTCCGAAGACACTCAACATCGCATATGATATTCCGACAGAGGTTAAGACTCTTGACGGATTTTTAGAGCTTGACGAAAACGGACTTGCTGATTTCGTTAAGGAATATGCACTTGCAATGGATTGCGATGACATAAAGTTCTGCCAGGATTATTTCAAGACAGAGCACAGAGACCCTACTGTTACTGAAATTCGTATGATTGACACCTATTGGTCAGACCATTGCCGTCATACAACATTTTTGACAGTTATTGACGATGTAAAGTTCGAGGACGAGCTTTTACAGAAAACATATGATGAGTACATTGCTGTAAGAAAGTCACTTAACCGCACAAAGCCAATCTGCCTTATGGACCTGGCAACCGTTGCAGTCAAGGCACTCAAAAAGCAGGGTAAGCTCGACAAGTTAGATGAGAGCGAAGAAATCAACGCTTGCACGGTTAAAATCGACGTTGATGTTGACGGCGTGACAGAGCCGTGGCTCTTGCTTTTCAAGAACGAAACACATAATCACCCGACGGAAATCGAGCCGTTCGGTGGTGCAGCAACTTGTATCGGCGGTGCAATCCGTGACCCGCTTTCAGGTCGTTCATATGTTTACGGCGCAATGCGTGTAACAGGTGCGGCTGACCCGCTCAAGCCGATTAACGAAACGATGAACGGTAAGCTCCCGCAGAGAAAGATTGTTACAACTGCCGCCGCAGGCTATTCCTCATACGGTAATCAGATTGGTCTTGCAACAGGCATTGTTGACGAAATCTATCATCCGGGCTATGCCGCAAAGAGAATGGAAATCGGTGCGGTTATTGCCGCAACTCCGGCTGAAAATGTTCGCCGTGAGTGTCCGGATGCAGGTGATATTGTTATTCTTCTCGGAGGTTCAACAGGTCGTGACGGTTGCGGTGGCGCAACAGGCTCGTCAAAGTCACACACTATTGAGTCAATCGACACCTGCGGTGCAGAGGTTCAGAAG
>DCGX01000012.1 GCA_002315505.1 Ruminococcaceae bacterium UBA1767 | reverse complement strand
CATCGTCAGTTACTGTGTACCAGTCACCTGTGTACTCAATGTACAATCCGCCGTTCTCTGCACTGCCACCGAAGTCATCTTCGTAGTAAACAGATGTTGCAGGGATGTAAGTGATTGTAGAATAGAGAAGCTCGCTGTCATTAGAATCGTTATTATTTTCCGTTCCGTTTGGTGAAACATAATAATATACTCTGTCGATACTGCTCATATACTGGAACGGTGTGTAAATAACGCCTGAAGGAATTGCTGCAGTAAACTTAGGAGTTATTGTTACTTCTGTTACAGTCTTAACGTATGTCTTAGGATATACGCAGGTCAACTGAGTTTTTGAGCTAACTCTTGTAATTGTATAAGAAGTATCTGGAATAGTATATGACGAACCCTTACTGCTGAATGCTTTCAACTGAGTATTATTCTGGTCATAAAGATATGCATAACTACTACCATACCATGCACGATATGTTACTCCGTTATATGTGAAGAGTGTTGTCAAATCAGAATATTGTGTTGAAGAAACACGAGCATTGATATCAATTACTTCTGTAACAACTTCTGTTACTTCTTTTTCTGTTGTTGTTTCTGTTCTGTCTGACTCAAATTCCTTATACATTTCCATTGTTGAGCCATGAACAAAGAACAGGATTTCTGCATCTGTGTCTACATAGTAGTCGCCGGCAGCCATTGAAGCTACAAGTGTAGTACCTGTTGTGCTGTTTGCGGCATACTTAACAACTGCACCGTCAGCATTTACAGCATAACGTGCCTTTGATGTTGTATTTGTAGTTGAAACCGTTACCGGTGAATCTGTGTAATAGAAATACTCAATTGCAGAACCTGTCGGCATACCACAGCTTGCTGCTACTGTTCCGTCAGGTACCATTTCAGAGGCTGTCTGAACTGCTGCAACACCATTGTTGAGCTTAACACTGTCTTTTGTTACAGTACCACTTACAGGAGCTGTTGCGAGAATACCGTCAATCTTATAGTTACCCAACAAATCAGTATCGTTGAGCATAGGCTCTGTAAAAATTGTCTTGCCGTAGTCAAGAACAACAACATCAGGATTGATTTCTATTCTTCTGATTGCGAAAGCAACCTTAACATCGGTATAGTCAGTAATACCTGTTACCTGTCCGTTTGCACCTGTCTGTGCAGTTGTCGGATAGAATACCTTAGTTGTGCTTGTAGTATCGCTGATTGAAACAGTACCGGAATTATTACCGTTAAATGTTTCTGTGTATGAAGAGCTTGTGTTATAGAGCTTATATCCTCTCGGAAGAAGTTTCTGAAGCTCGTCAAGGTCAATAGTTTCTGTAGAACCCATGTACAGCTTAACTGTTTCGAGGTCAGACATTACTGTTCTGTTCTCAAATGTTGTAGCCACACCATTCTGAGTTATAGGAGTACCGTTAACGTCAACAAGATAAAGCTCGTAGGAAACGATTCCGCTCGGGATAGCATTTGTAATTGTTGCGTCTCCGTCATCTGAATAAGTTATTGTAGTTACATAATTATTAACTGCGGTTTCAGCGATTGTATATTCATAATCGTCTGATGCCGGAAGATCTCTGACAACATAGCTCCATGTATCATTGCCGTTTGCATCCTTGCCGACTTCACAATCAGCTGCTGTGAGAGTAATTGTGTCACCGTAAACTGCACCATTGCGGTAAACAGTAACATCAATGCTGTTCGGTCGATAACCTGAAACGTTGTTGCCGTCATCCCATACCTTGGTAATAGCAATCTTTTCATAATTGTACTCGATAATACCATTGTTACCAAGCTCTGAAATAGCTTCACCATTTGTTTCGATGGTTGTATCTATTGAAGTTTCTGCTGTTTCAGTTACGTTAGTTGTTTTATCCTCGCTTGAGTCAAGGTTTGTTTTGAGAACTGAGTGAACAAGACCGTCTGAGCCTTCGCCGTTGTCGTAGTAATACGGGTCACCGACAACAGGAGTATACTCTGCGTTTGCAGGTTCAGCGGTACTGTTGGTATAGTATGTACCACCTGCATCCTTTGCCTCATTTGTAAGACCAACCTTGTATAAAAGTCTTACAGGGTCAGTTGCAACATATGCATCGTTGACTGAATCAAAGATAATCAACGGAAGAAGTTCAGCAGGAATATACCATGAAACTACCTGTGTTCCGTCCGAATTTGTTTTAACTGTGATAACCATTGTATCAAGGTTATACGACTGGGTATCATCCTTAATAGTATAGGCATATCTATAGCGAACAATTGATGAGCCGTTGCTGTTGTTTGTTACCTGGTTAGAAGTGCTGGTGTAATTCTGATTTCTGAATCTTAAAATCGGTTCACTTCTGAGATACATACCGTCACCGATAGTATCTGTAAAGTCAACAGCACTTGAAATTTCACCTGCACCTGCAACAGTTTTAATTATATTCTGAACAGGGCTGTTGTTACCTGCGATTGAAGTAACAACCTTTTTAAATGCAGTTGTAAGCTCTCCGCTTGTCATTTCACCGAGGAATGACCAGTCAGAGTAATCAACATAGGTAAGGTCAGAATAAGCCTCGTTAATCTTCGCAGCGAGCTCACTCGGAACTGCAACACCGGATTCTGATTCTGAATCATCAGCAGTTGTTACAAGAGCCGCAGCAGCTACGTTCTCTGCTGATGGGTCAAGAACAGTTTTACCGAAGATGTAGTCAACACCGGGTCCGATTGTGTAAAGCAAGCAGTCACGAGCACCGGTTGCCGTATACATATTATTAACATTGCTCTTAACCTTCATAGCGGTCTGGATTGTGTAGAAACCGCAATCTACAAGATAGGTTGTAGCATAAGTTGCACTTGAAGCACCTGTACCGATACAGGTTGAGCCTGTTGTGCCGTAGGGAATATGCTTAAGACTCGGGTTATTAACGTCTGTATTACCGAGTGTCGGAACACCGTCTGAAATAAGAACAATAGCCGGAGCACGACCTGTTTTTCCCTCTGCTTCACTGAACATATTTTCAACAGCCTGAAGACCTACCTGTGTATATGTTGCCATGTTACCGACGAAATGACGTGCTGAAGGAGGTACAACCTCGCCCTTTGAGTTGATAAGGAAGTTTGTAGCACCCATATAATCAACTGACTCGAAATAGGCGTAAGCACCTGTGCGCTTTGTATAAGTATTTGTCGTATATGAAATTGTAGAAGTACCTGTGCAGGTAACTGTGATGTATTCGTTTTTATACACTTTAGTATAATATGAACTTTCCGGACTATACTGCAATCTTGCGATAGGCATTTTGTGCTGGTCTGAATACAAACACATATAGTTTACAGTGGTACTGTAGTAGGATCTGGAGGTATAGGTATATGCGTAATATGTTGCACCATCAGCAGTAGTTGTGAGCTTTGTCATTGAGCTGAGTTCGGGGTTAGACCATGAATATGTTGTACCTGAACCGCTGTAGCCTGGAGGTGAACTGATTTTTGTAGGTGAAACAGATGTGGCAGATGATGTTGTTCTAACATCAAGAGAAAGGTCGCTATATCTTGTTGATGTAGTACCTGAGGGAGAGGATGCAGAAGCAACCATTCTTCCTCCCCATGTAACATAATCTGTCTGGCCTTCAGGAAGAGTGTAAACATCAAGAGGAAGATAGATTCCCTCTTCTTCATAGTCGTTTGAGAAAGTAACAATACCGATTCTTGTAAGTGGGTCTGCGGCATAAAGCTCTTTAATTGCAGAATTAAGACCTTCAATAGTTGCCTCACCACGGGTAACTGTTGTACTGCCTGCTACGTTGTATACTCGCATTGAACCTGATGCGTCAATACAGAAAACAACGTCCGGGTGGAGCTTTTCCATTCCAACAGTTTCTTCTGTTTCAACTGTTGGGAAGGTCTGACCGAGAGCTGAAAGTGCGATAGAGAACTCGTCTTTTTCGTAATCTGTGAATGCGCTGTATTCGTCACTGTTATAATTAACGGTTTTATCTGTTGTAACCTTACCATCATCAGCAGATGTCATAACGAAATCATTCTGAATATCTGATGTTGACGGGTCAGCTGCCTTGAGATTTTCGTCAACCTCTTCACGAACTGAAACAGTAATTGTATCAAGAGCAACATTGCCGAAATATACAGTTGCTGTATATTCACCTACAGTAGATGTATCAACAGCCTCATTCCAGCTGAGTGTAACCTCATCATCAGCTATTGTGTAAACATCGCAGTCTGCGTCAGGAGTTGATTCATCTGTTTTAGAGAGAACTCTGATTTGATTTTTGATTGCTGTGTCTGTGAATGCACTGTCTTTAATAGCGGTAAAGGCTGTCTTACCGTCATACTTATAGTATACGCCTTCACCTGTGGCTGTGCCTGTACCTGTTTTTTCGTAAACAGTTACCTTTTCATAGAAAGTAAATTTAGCAAGAGTATCGTTGGAAGTACCCAAATTAATTGTTGTACCACTTGTATTACGGATATATCTTGCTCTTGTTCCATCGTTGTATGAAAGAGTATTACCAGAGTTAGTCCATACCATTGATGTATCAGACATCTTAATTGTACGAGTGCTGTTGTTTACAAGATACTGATTTTTAGCTTCGTTATAGAGAGTACCGTTGTTCCATGCAAAGTCACTACCTGCATCAGTTGCAGTATAGTAGTCTGTTGTGGTGTAAATAACGTCCGAGCCGTCATCTGATGTGTAATAACTCGGCTGAGCTCTTAACGGACTTGTTGCAGTCGTAAGTGTAGCCGGAGCATCCGCATTAATCAATGTTGTCTTACTGTTAAGAGCAAGACGGTAGGTCTTTCCGTTTGTCATTGTTGTTGCGCCGGTATTAACATAAAGCGTCACAGGCTCATATGTTCCTCCCGAGCTTCCTCCGACGTAAATCCAGCCTGCAGCCTGTGCCATAACCGCAAAGGACGCAGACATACAGCTTAATACCATTACTACGGTAATAAGCATTGCCAATGTTCGTTTCATTAATTTTTTCATTTTCTTGTACCTATCCTTTCTCTGTTTTTATGTAATTGCGATATATTCAAAAATCATTTGGAGATTACTCCATCGTAACATTTACGATTTTGCAATCCTTGTCAAAATGACTACTATCCTTTGCCATTGTTTCACCCGGAGCGATATTTTCAAATGTTCCACGGAAACATATTCCACCATAATACATATCGTCTTTATAGTATTTATATGCTATTCTGACCGTCAAAGGTTCGTTACCGTTGTTGGTCACCTTCAGGGTTGAGCCTTCGCTCTCAATTGTGTATTTTTCATTCTCGGTGCTTGCCTCACAATATGCAAACACTGTGTCATCCGCATTAAGAATGTATTCATCCTTTTCTTCAAGCGGTCTTGCGGTCGTTTCCATCACAACGCACTCCTCACCTGCCGGCAAGGCACTGATGATAAATTCCGCACGTTCAATTTCATTTACACGAAAAACTATTTTTCCGTATTCAAGCATCTGCTCGCTGTTATTTTTTACGATGATTGTCGCAACTCCCGTGACATCATCTTTTTTGCCCTTTTCAACGAAAACTCCGTCGGCACTCTTCAGCGAAAGAACTGTAATATTTCCGCCGTCCGCCACGCAAAAGACCTCGTCTTCTTTGTCGTTTCCTTTACATGAAGCAAATCCAATCAAAATAACCACACACAGCAGTGCACTAATTACTTTCCTCATCGGAACATCTCCATATTTATTATATGTATACAATACTGTTGGTTGCCTGTTTCGTTACCGAGCGCTTGCTCGGAAATCTTACATTTATAAGTCAAATTCTATTTGTAGGAATTTGACATATTTAACGCATAATTATCGTTATGTTTTTACAAGAAAAACTGCGCCAAGAGGCAACAATACACAATAATTACATTTTAGTGTAAAAGATTATAGCATATCGTTTGTATAAAATCAACAACTTTATTTCTATTTCGTTACTATTCGGCTTTTTATTGTAAATGTACCATTCCGTTTTGTCAGTATTGTACAAATTACTCATCTAAAATAAAACATCTCAGTTGCCATTATAAAAACAAAAACTCCGATTAAATAATAATCGAAGTTTTTTGAATTTAATTTTTCAATCTTGCGGTCTGATGTTGTGCGGCAACAAGTCGGGCATATATTCCGCCCTGCTTAACAAGCTCGGTATGAGAACCCGATTCGACCACTCTTCCGTCTTCAATAACAATCAGCCTGTTTGCATCCTTCAGCGTCGAAAGTCTGTGTGCAATCGCAAAGGTTGTTCTTCCCTTTACAAGTCGTGACATTGCCTGCTGAATCAGATATTCAGTTTCCGTGTCAAGCGCACTTGTCGCTTCATCAAGAATCAGAATTTCCGGGTCACGAAGCACCGCTCTTGCTATGGAAATTCTCTGCTTCTCACCGCCGGAGAGATTGTGAGCATTCTCACCGATAAGTGTGTTGTATCCATCGGGAAGCTTCATTATGAAGCTATGTGCATTTGCAATCCTGGCGGCATTAATAATTTCCTCTGCCGTTGCATTCGGCTTTGCATAAGCGATATTATCATAAATTGTTCCTGCAAATAAAAATGTCTGCTGAAAAACAATTGCGAGCTTTTGTCTGTAATTATCGGGTGAAAAATCACGGATATCCTGTCCGTCAATACAAATCGTACCCGCATCAACGTCATACAATCGCATTATGAGATTTATCAGCGTGGATTTTCCGACACCCGAATGACCGACAATGCCAATCATTTCGCCTTTATTTACTGTGAGGTTGATATCCTTAAGCACAGGTTCATATGCTGTGTAGCCGAAACGCACGTCCTTAAATTCAATTTTGTCCTTCATTGTCGGCACAATATCATTACTTTCGTACACCATGTCCTCTTTTTCGTCGAGGATTTCAAATATTTTAAGCAATGATGTATTCACTCTGCCGAGCTTTTGCGGCAATTTTGAAAACCAGTCAATCGGTCCGTAAAGATATGCAAGGAATAACGTAAACTGCAAAAGCTGTCCTGCAGTGATTTCACCGTCAAGTGCCATTCTACCACCGAAGAATATGACGAGAAACTCGCCTATTCCGATGAAGAAGGTTACATACGGAAAGGTGACCGCCCACAATCTTTCGTTGCTGATACATATCTTTGAAAGCTGATTGCAGATTGCATCAAATTTACTGATTTCACGTTGTTCGGCCCCGAACAGCTTTACAACTCGTATTCCCTCCACAATATCACGCAACACGGAATTTCCTCTGCGTTCGCATCTCCATTGCTTCATATATCTGATATGTACCGTAACACGGAACATATAATAAATATAAAGTCCTATAGGAATCGGAATCAACACCAGTAACGTAAGCGGTACACTGATTGAACAAAGTATTGCAACGATTACAATAAACAGTGAAAGCTGATACAACGCATACAGAACTTCCTCACTGATAAAGTCCTTAACCTCCTCGGTATCATCGGTAACTCGTCCCATCAAATCTCCGCCCGTCTTTTTCGACAGGTTTTTAAGAGAGATTCGCTGTATCTTATCGTAAACCATAACTCTGAGAGAATGTGAAAGTCCCGAACTGTACACGGCAACACTTCGTCTGCCTAACACCTGAAAAATCTGACCGAGTACCTTTGCCGAAACCATCAGTGCGCAAAGCATCAGAATTCCGTGAATAACCGACTCGCCTTTATTTCCCGAATAAAGATAATCATCAAGCACGTGTCCGTTAATTATCGGAACGACAGCATTCGCTGCCTCTGCGAGTACAATAAATATCATTGCTATAATAATGCTTTTCTTGTACGGCTTCGCAACACTCAGCACACGTTTATAAAAATGAGCTTTATCGGCACAGAAAATGCACATATCCATTCCGTGCATATAATGCCTTCCGCATTTCGGGCAAACGTGATTCTGTTCTGTCGAAACCTCTGTCAATTCACCTGTTAAAATATAGTGATTAACAACCTTGCTGAATTCGCCGACATCGTTGATGCAAGCCATTGTAAAATTGCAGACAAGCAGATTGTCATCGTTGTTTTCCGTACCCTTCGGCTTATATTCAAGATATCCGCATCCGATATCTCCACGAATAATCAACTCGTCGCATTCATTAACGTCAAATTCCTTTTTCGCTTTTCCATCGGTTACAGTTATTATTCTTCCATCGAATTCAAGCTCACCGTCGCAATAATTACCGCTTTTATCAATATCAAATTTTACTTTACTTGAAGAACTGTTCAAGTAATCATCTCCTTAATAAAGATACGGTTCAAGCTTCTTCCTGCTCTTTGAATTAATCTTGTCTATATCCTCAATCTTGTATCGATTTCCGTCCATATCTGTAATTGTAACTGTTTTACCTTGCTGACGTATATTTTTTGTAAGGTCACGTACCATAAAATTCTTCGGTGTTTTGCCGATAACAACATCAAAATAAAAGCTGCCCATTTTATCTTTGATTGAAGCAATTTCGGTAATGACAGGACAAAAATATCTTGAATTAATATTATTAAGAATAAGCTCCCTTTGTTCGTCATCAAAATCCGTAATATTTTTTATAATTCCGTGTTCCACATCTTCCATACTGATAACGGAAATATATTCATACGGATTAGTAAGCGGCTGAGTGCAGACAATTTTGACTCTGCCGACATTTTCCCCGTTTATCTCAGCTTGCAGGAATCCGTTTTTATTAAGTGAGAATTTGCAATCATTTTGTTTTAGCATATCAGTCACCTATTCCAATCGCACTTAATGCTTCGTTTTGAATTTTGTATAAGTTATAGAACTGACCCTTCTTGGAAAGCAGCTCCGTATATGTTCCGTACTCGGTAATTTCTCCGTTATCAATTACAGCAAGATGATTGCTTTCCCGAAGCGTTGACAGACGATGCGCAATTGCAATCGTTGTTCTTCCCTCTTTAAGCGCGGAAATTGATTTTTGAATTTTACCCTCGGTTTCAGTATCCATCGCCGCAGTAGCTTCGTCGAGAATTAAAATTTTCGGATTCTGTATAATTGTACGTGCAATGGAAATTCTCTGACGTTCACCGCCCGACAAATCTCGTCCGCCCGAACCGACTCTTGTTTCGTAAGCATCGGGTAATTTCATAATAAAATCATGCGCGGCGGCACTCTTTGCGGCGGCGATAACATCCTCCATCGTTGCATCAGGATTTGCGTAGCGGATGTTATCCGCAATCGTACCCATAAACAGGAAAATGTCCTGCGAAACCATGCCGACATTTCTGTGAATTTCGGAGAGCTTGATATCGCTTGCATCGACTCCGTCAATCTTCACCGTTCCTCGCTTAGGGTCATAAAGTCTTGCAATAAGTAAAGCAATTGTAGTCTTGCCCGCACCTGTCTTTCCGACAATTCCGAGCATTTCGCCCGCTTCAACATGAAGACTGAGATTTTTAAGAATCGGTCTTGCAGGCTCATACTCAAACTCAAGCTCGTTAATATCAATCGAGCCCTTCATATTTTTCATTGAAACAGCATTTTCTTTTTCTTTTATTTCCGGCTCGCTGTCAATTATTTCAAAAACTCGCTGAGCAGAATCCATACATCTTGCCCATCGGTTGACAACACCCGAAAGGAAATTAATCGGTTGCTGAATCATCTCAACATAAACAATAAAGCTCAAAAGAACACCGACAGTAATTTCACCATTTACAACCATCACACTGCCCCATGCGAAAATCACAGTAGACACAATGTGAATAAGTGCCTGAAAAATCGGAAATACGGTAGCCTCACGCATATTGAGCTTCTGCTCTGCAAAACGCAATTTTTCACTTGCCTTTTCAAATCTTTTATACTCAAAATCTTCCTTGCAAAATGCTTTGATAACTCGCTGACCGTTGATATTATCGCTGACCATTGAAGACAGATTTGAATCGTTTACCCAATGGCTGTGATGTAATCGGTGAAACATTTTGTCTGTAAGCTTTATCATTCCGCCGAAAATCGGTGTTGTAACCAGAACAAGAACGCTCAGCTTCACGTTCATGTTAAACATAATCACAAGAATACCGACAATCATAAAAATATCAACGATAACATCAGGCAAATCATTAATCAGAAACCAGTAAATATTTCTTGAATCCCGTGTTACTCTTTTCATTAAAGAGCCTGTGTATTTCGAAGTATAATATGAAACCGATTGCTTTTGCATTGCGGTAAAAATTCTGATTTTAATATCGTAAACAACCTTAGGCGTGATTGATGCCATCAAAAACTGGTGTGCGGAATCAAGCACAACCTTGAACAGCTTCAACGCAAAAATTTCTACAACAAGTATAGTCAACGCTCTCAACAGCTCGGGCGCAGATAAGCTTTTCGGATTTGCGATAATATCATCAAACAATGCTCTTGTTCCAATCTGCGGAGCCCATATCTGAAACGCAGTGCAAATAAGAATTGCAAAGGTTACAACAGCCACAAGCGGAAGATATTTTTTGTAGAAAGCAAGAAGACGAAAAACAATTCCTTTATCCTTTTTCTTTTTATCAAAATCGGGAAATTCATCCTTGTTAAATGCAGGCATTGCATTCATATCTGTTCCGTTTTTAAACGCATTAAAAATATAAACAAATTTGTCAATTTCTCTCAGACATTTAAACGACATTAATGCAACAGGGAAATCCTCGCCATTGTGCTTACCGATAAGTCTTGCAGTTGAAACATTTCTTTCAATGTATACTTCGTCAACCTCATCAATCGGATAAGTTATTATTTTATCTATTGTAACATCACAGCTGTCGTGCTTCTTTTTAGGTAAGGTTATCTCACCCTCTGCATAGTACAGACCTTTTTCATCGAAGCACAAAAAGCAATCCGAAAATTCACTTTCACGATTCATATCAGTACAAAGTGAGCATAGCAAATTATCGGTGTTAAGTCCGCATTTATTTAACGCACTTTTAACATCGTTCGGAAATCCTTCTTCTTTTTTAAATTCCTTCATCTTTTTCGGAGGCAAACTATCACTCCTTTAAAAATATGTGTTCATTATATAATATTTTTACTTTATTGTAAATTATTTTTCTTTATTTTCTGTTTCGTTATCAGCCTTGATTTAACAAAATTTATATTGTATAATTAAGAAAAAACGCAGGAGTGAAATTATGTTCAAATGTCTTTCTAAGCCTGTTACAGGATGTTTGCTTACAATTGTTACAGTAATCAACAGTATTTTCGGTGCTGTCGGATTAAAGCCGATCGACTATGAAGTACCTATATACACCGAGCTTGAAAAAAGAGAACAAGTCGAGTTCGACGAGGGTGAATATTCACTCGGAGAATATGATATTATCGTTTCAAAAGACGGTAACGATTCTAATGACGGCTCATTGCAAAATCCGTTAAGAACACTTTCGGGTGCAAAGGAAAAAGCAAAGAGTCTTAAAGGTACTGCTGATAAAATTACCGTATGGTTTCACGAGGGTACATATGTTTTTGATGAAACCGTAAACTTTGACAGCTCAGATTTTTCAAACATAACTTATCGTTCTTTCCCCGATGAAAAAGTAGTTTTCTCAGGTGCAAAAGAATATTCGCAATGGGCAGAATCAACCGTCAACGGAGTTCGTTGCTTCGTGTGCGACGCAAATGTTACAGATAAAACATTTTTTAATTCAGCTTTCAAGGGTGAGCAACGACTTTCCCGACCGACATGGCCGAAGAACGGACAGTTTGCGGTCGCAGGTGTTGACCTCAAAGATGCCGCTGACCCCGAGCAGACGTATTTCAAAATTCAGAATTCCTTCTGTGCAGATAAAAACGAAATAAAAAATTTCAAAAACATTCATGACGTTGATGTCAGAATTCTTCATTACTGGTGTGATGAGCTTTTGCCGATTGACACAGCTGATACAACCACAGGAAAAATTACGGTTGAAAAACCTGCATCAATGACAATCTGCGAGGGTGACAGATTCTTCTACGAAAATGTTTTTGAGGCACTTTCCGAGCCCGGAGAATTTTATCTTGACAGAGAAGACAACAAGCTCTATTACATTCCGCAGGACGGTGACACAATAAACAATACCGTTATAGAAGCCGCATATCTTGAGCAGTTAATCAATATTGACGGATGCAAGGACATCAGCTTTGAGGGAATTGATTTTTCCGATACCGACTGGGAAACCACCAGCGGACACCATTTCTCAAGTGTTGTTACTCAGGGACTTTCGGATATAGTAAACAATGCAAAATACAAGCCGAATTTTCCGCAGGCTGCTTATGATATTTCTGGTGTAATTACTGCAAAAAATTCCGACGGAATCAACTTTACAAACTGTCTTTTCACAAGAACAGGTAACGCAGGTGTAATGTTTGATGAATGCTGTAAGAATTGTAACGTCACTTCCTGCGAGCTTTACGATATCGGTGCAAACGGAATTTATATCCGTGGTCTTAACAGCGAAAATGAAAGTCAGCAATCATATAATATCAATGTCACGGATTGCAACATTCATAAATACGGACAGATTTACAACAATGCCGTAGGTGTCCTGTACATAAATGTCAGAGATTGTGAAATCGCTCAGAATGAAATTTATGACGGACTTTACACCGCAATTTCAGTAGGCTGGGTATGGGGATATGCCTTCAATGTAACAAACAACATCCAAATCAAAAATAATCTTATTTACGATATCGGACAAGGATGGCTCTCCGATATGGGTGGAATTTATACACTCGGTGTGCAGCCCGACACCGTTATTTCGGGCAATGTTATTCACAATGTCGGTTGTTATGAGGGTGACACAGGCTACGGCGGTTGGGGAATTTACCTCGACGAAGGCTCATCGGGAATCGACGTGTTCAACAATCTTTGCTACGATTGTTCTTCCGAAGGCTTCCATATGCACTATGGTGCGGACAATATGGTAACCAACAATATTTTTGCACTCAACGATGAAGCACAGCTAAGACTTTCGAGAGACGAAGACCATCTTGCATTGACACTTGATACAAATATTCTTCTGAGTAATAATGCTCCGATGTATTACAGTCTTTTCAAAGGCAGTATAAAAGATAACAACAATTTCTATTGGGATTTAAAACGCGGTAAAAATGTCCTGTCCGGTACATCAATGAAATTAAGCGACCGAACCGGAAAACTGATTTGTAAAATCAAAGGCTACTACAACAACGCACATTTTGAAGACCCGCTTTTCCGTGACCCGTTAAATTTTGATTTCACAATTGCCGATAACAGCCCCGTAATTGAAGCAGGCTTTAAGCAGTGGAATTACAATGATGCCGGCACATTAACCAAGTACAACTGAAAACAGCTCCGGTTGATTTTTTCAATCGGAGCTGTTTTTGCTTTTTATTTAAACAGATTTATTATCGCTGATTTAATTGCAATAAAAACGAAACCATCAAAAATATAATCACGCAAAAGTGCATTGTGTGTCTTTGTTTCCTTAACAAAGCTGTCACCATTCAATGTATACAGACAAACCATCGGATTGTAATTTGCCTTCGGGCTGTCCTCACCGTAATCGGACGGATAAACAAGCATTCCTCCGCCGTAGCCCTGTGTGAGCTTCATACCATAGCAGGTACCCTCAGCCATAATTGTATTTGTGTGGTCATGACCATAGCAGATTGCCAATGTGTTTCCGCTACTTGCAAATGCCTTATAGAGAGCCTCTGTGCTGTAATATGAGCATCCGCACGGCTCAACGAACTGATTAGTTACTGTGTCCTTAACTGCGTTTTTGTAATACTTATTTTTAAAAGGCTCGGGCTGACGACCGTTCATAAGAACATCACCCTCTTCACCCTCAACAATAATTCCGCTCGTAAAGAATTCCTGCAGTGGAATGTGCTGATATGAAATACATTTAATATCTTCGCTTGTCCATTTTTCAACGGCATTTACCACGTTATCATAATCAATTTCCTTATAGGTCTTTGAATTAACACCCGGTCTGCCGTATCCCTGTCCGCTGTTTTCAACATTTCCGTCCGGGCTCTCAGAATCAACCTCATATGTGCCCGAATTAACAAGAATAACCCTGTTCACAATTTTTGAACCCGCAGCATCATAAATATCAATATATCCCGTGCCATATCTTGCGGTTGAATAGTCCGAAGTGTCATCGATTTTAAGTCCTGTCTGATTAAGCTCTACAGCACCGTATTTATCATAAATTTCCTGCTCAATCCTGTATGTCAGGCACACTCCGTTATCCTTATTTCTTTCAAGGTCATGATTACCATATGTTACGGCAAACGGAGTTCCTTTGAATGCCTCGACGAGCTTTTTAACGGAATAATCAAAATCTGCAAGACTCTCTGTTCTGTGAATATTGTCACCTGTCAGAACAATCAAATCGGGCTGCAGGGTATCAACCGCCATTTTAATTGTATTCAATGTGCGTGAGCGGATTTTTCTTTTTCCGTCTGTTGTGAAATGCTCCTGTACATCCGAAACCTGCAACACCTTAAAGCCACCGTTTTCATCAGTCTTGAACATAACTTTATCAACCTCCGCAAACGCTGTAACAGAACCTGCAGTAATAACCATGACAATTGTCATTATTATCGAAATCATTTTTATAAAAATATTATTGTGCTTTTTCATTTGTCATCCTCCGAAATCTGATAATAATATTCTACCATACTCAACATTGTTGATTTTTATCTATCCTTTTGTTGCGAAAATAAATGATAATTCCGCACGTTACCATAATGGTATTTACTGCATATATGATTATCACATAGAGCGGTACTGTCATACCCGCTGAAATTTTCAGAATTTTGCTTACAATACCAAAAACATATCCAATCACAATAAAAAAGTAAAATATGACACTTGTGCCTTTTGCGGAACGAGCCTTCCATGCTTTTGAAATATTAATCGGCCACGAAATTCCGAAGCCTATCAGCATTAAGAATTCCAATATGTCTGCGAGCTTAGTAAAATTATCCATACTTTTTCTCCGAATTTTCTCTGTTATTTTACAATTCTTTGTAATTATATCACATTGAATATTAATTTTCTACGTTTTTATTAACAATATAATATATGTATTTCTTGTAAAATTTACACATAAGTGATATAATTTACCAAAATAAACAATGAGGAGCTGAATTTTATGTCAGTTAAAAAGTGTGTTTCTGTTTTGCTTTCCATTGCAATGCTTTTGTCTGTGACAATAATTCCGTCTTTTGCAAAGGATAACAAACTGAATTATGTTGTACTTGGCGATTCTATTGCCTATGGTGCTGGAATTTACAACAGCGATGAGGCCTGCTTCGGAAAAATCGTAGCGAACACCAACGGTTACAACTATGAAAATTTCGGTATCAACGGATACAGAACAATCGACCTTATTGAGCTTCTCAGTACAGATGCGGTTGCCGAAAGTGTAAAAAATGCGGATATTATCAGCCTTTCAATCGGCGGAAACGACTATCTTCAGCAGAATCTCCCTAAGCTATTCGCAATGGTTGCTGTCGGAAATTACGAAATCATTGACGATATCGAAGAGGATTTTGCAGAGCGATTTGCAACAATTATCGGAACAATCAAGGAGTACAATCCCGATGCCACAATCCTTGTGCAGACTCTTTACAATCCGAGAATTGATTTGCTCCGCAGCTTTTATGAAATTGCTGTTGAAAGAGTCAACAGAAATATAATCGGATATCTTGATGAAAATCCGAATGCTTTTGAGCTGATTGACGTTAATTCCGTTTTCACGGCAGACCATCCCGAATATATAGCAATCGACACAGTACATCCGAGCGCTGTCGGCAATCAGGAAATTGCAAGACTCGTTCTTGAAAAGCTCAACGAACTCGGCTTAAGTGACACAACCGAGCCTGTTATCGAAGCAATCGGAATCGACCAGGTTCCTTTCCTCTCATTTGTTCTTCAGTTCATCAGAAATATGTTCACACCGATTTTTGCATAACGAGGTTATACAATGAAAAAAGATTATGATATTATAGTTGTCGGAGCCGGTTGTGCGGGTTCATACTATGCACGAAGAATGGCAGAACATGGTTACAATGTTCTGATTATCGATAAATCAAAAAGAGAAAACATCAGCAACGATTACGATATATTCCACTTTACAAGAAAAGAAATGGAACAGTTCGGATTGCCCATGGTACATGAGGGCGACGGAATTTTCTGCTTTGAATACGATACGGTTTCATTCTTCTCTCCATACGGAAATTACGCAAAATCGGGCAATTCAGATTCAACCATCGGTATGCACAAGTGCGAATACATTCAGCTTCTGAATGATTGGGCGGTTGAAGCAGGTGCGGAAATTCTGTATGAAGCAGAATTCAAAGAATGTGTATATGAAAACGATAAAATTATCGGAGTAAAGTTTGAACAAAATGGTGACGAATTTGATGTTTCCTGCCGTTTATGTGCCGATTGCTCCGGCAAAAAAGCCGTTGTGCGACGTTCACTTCCCGACAATTACGGAATAGAAAAATTTGAGCTGACCGAAAAGGACGTTTTCTTCGTTAAACTCCGATACATTAAATTTGATGAACCGATTGAGAAATGGCTCACATCCCACAACTGGATGTTCTACAAAGCATGGTTGTCACCGAGTGATGACAGTGCAGATGCAATTCTCGGAATGGGCTCCTGTGTCAGCTACAAAATCGGCGATAAGATTTTTGAAACACTAATGAAAAATCTCAAATTGCCGTCGTTCAAAACAGTTAAAATCGAATGCGGAACAACTCCGTATCATCGTGCAATTTATTCATTTGTTTCTGACGGTTTTATCGCAATGGGTGATGCCGCAAGTCTTACAAGACCAAACAATGGTGAGGGTTGTGCGGCAAATCTTGTGCTTGCCGATGTTGCTGTTGATATCATCAGCGAGGTTATGGAAAACGGAAGCTATCCGACAAGAGAAAAAATATGGAGCGTCAACAAGGAATACAACAAAAAACAAGGTGCGGTTTTTGCATTTATGCTCTCTGCTCTTGCAAAGGCTATGCAACATTCTATCGGTGCTGACGAATATATGTACAAACACGATATATTTTTCACACAGCCTATACTCTGCGGTAACGGAAAATCACTTTCAATTTCAGCCGATGAAATTTTCAATATGATAAAATATATTTTCAGCGGTATGGCTTCAAAGGAACTGCCTGCCGGGGAGCTTGGTGAAATGCTCGGTGGTGCACTTAAGGGCGTTAAGGTCGGATTGCACTACGCACTTTATCCGAAGACGCCCGACAAATTTGACAATTGGGTAAAACGAGCCGACAAGCTTTGGAAAAAAGCAGGACAGATGTCTGATTATTTCATTAATAAACAGGGAGAAAAATCATGAAAAAGATTCTTTCAATTTTACTTTGTATAACTGTTCTTTTCAGTTCATTTGTATTCAGTGCCTTCGCTGAATCTGAGGTTAATATTAAGGGAGAAATTACGGATTATCCTGTAATTGTTGTACCGGGTTACAGTGCCGCATGGCTTATGTATGGTGATGATCCCGAAACCGCAGAATGCGCGTGGAACGGACTTAACTTTGACGAGTTGCTTCCACGTCTGCTTGACAGAATATATGAGCTCGGTGCAGGACTTGCAGTTATGAGCATTGACAATGCAAACTGGGTTGCAAAAATCCTTGCCGAAGAAATAAAGAACACCTGGCCGCTTATGGGATGCAATCCCGACGGCACAAGCAAGTACGAGCTTCAGCCGTATTACTTTGCCGCAAAAGATACAAGAACTGATGTTCTTGACGAAAAGGATGCAGGCTTCAGCATTCATGACAGAGAAAATGCAGAAATCATCTGCGACTATATTGGTGAAGAAAATGTTTATAACTTCAATGTCGACTGGCGAATGGGTATGGAATATTGTGCAGGTCAGCTCAACAAATACATTAAAGATGTAAAAGCATACAGCGGCAGCGATAAGGTCAATATTCTTGCTATAAGTCAGGGCGGTCAGACAGCAGCAACCTACCTCACACTTTACGGTGAGCAGATGGACGTTGACAATGTTGTTCTTTCTTCACCTGCAATCGGTGGCTCTGCACTTGCCTCTGATTTTCTCTCACGAAATGCTCACATTGATGAGCAGGGAATTATGAGAATGGTTGAACACGGAATGTTTATGGAAGATGATTACGAATGGCTTCTTCGCGCAAACGAGCTTGGTTTCCTTGATAATATTTTTGATGCACTCATCCCATACCTTGCCGATTCTCTCGGCTACTGGGAGAGTATATGGGATTTTGTTCCTGCAGAATACTATGAGGATTTAAGAGATGAATATCTCAGCTCGCCCGAGTGTGCACCGCTCGCAGAAAGCAGTGATCATTTTCATTATGACATTCTTCCTAAGGTAACGGAAAAACTCCGTGCCTGCCAGGCTAACGGTATGAATATATCTATTATCACGGGTACAGGCGACAGAATGATGAGCGGACTTGATGTTTATGCAGACGGAATTATTCCTGTTTCATCTGCAACCGGTGCAACTTGTGCGCCTTACGGCGAACGATTCAATGACGGCTATACACAGCTTGATGAGTGGAATGGCAAATACAAGGTTTCACCCGATATGACAATTGATGCTTCTACCTGTTACCTTCCAGACAACACATGGTTCTCAATCCACAATTTCCACGGATGGACGTGGTTTAGCGATTGCACAAAAGAGCTTGCAATGACCTTACTTTTAACCGACAGAATAACAGATGTTTATTCTGACAAAAGTCATCCGCAATTTTTGTATTCTGACAATCTTTCCGAAACAATATGGTTTGATTTGAATTCCGAAACGGCAGGAATGATTGACAAAGAAACAAATTCAATCACGATAAAAAATCTTCTTAAGGAAAAGAATGTTACAATTACCGCAATTTACTGTCCCGAGTTCAACCTGAAATTTAACACAGGTCTTCTCGGCATTGAGCTTGCTCCGGGAGAAAGTAAGGAAATCACATTCAGCGGAAAAATTCCTGAAGTTTCAAAGCAATGTGTTCACTTCACGGTCTGCTACACCGCAGATACAAAGACTCCGCTCAATTACAAAACCCGAGGCTTTACAATAATGAACGGAAACAGCCTTGACGGCAGCGGAACAACAGCTGTCAGTGAAAACGGAATACTTGATACAATTGATATGCCGATAATTAAAGCAATTTTAAATAAATGCGGACTTTATGAATTAGTTTCAATGTTTTTAACAATTATTTACAGTAAAATAAACATCATATAACAAATAATATCCCTCAGGAACAAAAATCCGAGGGATATTTTTCTATCAAAATTTATGTATATTAATTAAGTCGCCTTAAAATTCAAATGTCATTCCGTCACGTGCAATTACTGCGTTTTCAAAGCTGTCATCTGCACGTTTCTGTGCGCCTTCAACATCACGCATAATGTATCCGCCGTGATGAACAAAAATCAGCTTTTTTACCTTCTTGCCTGTGTCTTTGATTGTCTGACAAACATCCTCAATCTGATGGTGTCCTGTTTCAATCAGAAATGCATCGCACTCATCGGGAAGAACATCATCAATATTTTCACGTCGGATATCACCCGAAAAAACTATTGTTTTATCACCGTGAACAAGTCTGTACGAAAAGGATTGATACTCGTCATTTTTCTTCGGCATATGATCAGTATGGGTTGCGTAAACCGAAATATCACCGTTGTCAAAAATCAGACCCTCACGCACTTTTTTCACTGTTTGCGTGTAATCAATTTTAAAATCGCCTTCAGTATTCGTAAGCACAGTAAGAAATCCTTCTGCTGTTTCGATGCAAGGAGTCAGAATATCAATATTATCGTCCTTCGTCAAAGATTGTTTTCTTACTAATCCGACCTTTCTGATGTACCACAAAAGATTTCCGAGTCCGCCGACGTGGTCCATGTGCGGATGTGTGATAAAAATTGCTTTTGTTTTCAGCAAATCAAGACCCATAAGATGAGCATTATATGCTCCGCTTTCACCTGCGTCAATGAAATATAAACCATATTCGGTTTCTACTGCAAGGGAAGTGTGTCTGAATCCGGGAAACGGCTCTGTTCCTGCACAGGTTCCGATAGTATACAATTTCATAGCTTATTCTCCTTCGTTATCAAGACATTCATATAAGATATTTCGGAGCTTACGATGCGTTTCTCTGTCCCAGCTCAATGCGTGCTGAAAATACGTCAATGCTATATGATTTTCGGTATCAACCATAGAATATCCGCCTGCCGCACCATCCCATCCGAATTCACCGACAGGACTAAGCGAGTTGCTTCTCGACGGGTCAATATGAGTTCGTACACCGAGTCCGTAGCCGTAGCCCTTTTGTATTTTTTCAAAATCATCGAGCAGGATTCCCGACAACTGATTTGTTCTCATAAGGTCAATCGTTTCTTTGTTTAATACCCTGTATCCGTTTTCTGCAATTCCGTCATTTGCCATTGCATCAAGGAACAACGAATAATCCTCTGTAGTGGAAATTAATCCACCGCCTCCGCAATCATAATCATCGGAGAAAACGTACGGATTCCACATCGGTCGGTTATCAAAATCCTCATACGGATTTACCTTGTAAATATGTGCAAGATTTTCCACATCTTCGTTATAATATTTGCAGAAAAAAGTGTTCTTCATTCCAAGCGGTTTTGAAATATATTCGTCAACATAATCACGCAGTTTTTTACCCGACCATATTTCAATCAAAGCGCCCAAAACATCGTGACAAAGGCTGTACTGAAAACGTGTACCGGGTTCAAAGTCGAGCATGAGCTTTGAAAAAGCACCGACAATTGTACGTGTGTTGCTTCCGTCTTTTTTAGCTTCATCCCATATAATCGGCTCTTGAATATTGTAATTAAAGCCTGCCGTCATTGTAAACAGATTACGTACAGTGATTTCGGTTTTTGACAAAACGGGTGTGCCGTCTTCTGCATTGTAATATACTTCGGAAAATTCGGGCAGATATTCAGAAATCGGGTCGTCAAGCTGATACTTTCCTTCTTCAAGCAATCTCAGTGCGCAAGCACAGGTTATCATCTTTGTCATTGAAAAAATCAGATATCTTTCAGTTCCGTCAATCGGAATGTTTTTTTCTATATCTCTTTTGCCTGCAAAATATCTGTAAATTCTCTTATGATTTTTTGTTACGATACAATCCACACCGGGTGCAAACTTATCACGAACAAACGAGTCTAAGCATTCCGTCACCTTATCAAAATTCATAGTTACACTTCCGTTATTTTTCGTACTTATTTTTTTAGTCCACTGTGTATTTTATTACTTCTTTAACAAAATTAAGTGATTCAATTAATTCGCCCGGCTCATTGCTTGCTCCGAACATTTCAACAGACATTGTTCCGTCATAGCTATTACTCAAAAGATTTTTTATTATTTGCTCAATCGGCAATGAGCCTTTACCTGTTGTAGTGACCTTAAGATTTTCTGATGAAACTCTGTCCTTTAAATGAACGTGACCGATTCGGTCTTTCAGCTTTTCAAAGCTGGCAAGTTCATCCTCACCAAAGTAAGCAAAATTTCCTGTATCAAATGTGAATTTCAGTTTCGGAACATTGCTTCCGAAATAGAGCATATCCTCACAGCTTCCGCAGGGAATACTGTTGTCGAAATCTTCAACTAATATCTGAACGTCATATTTTGTCGCACAATCACAAAGGTGATTAAGCGAACAGATTATTTTCTTATTTATTTCCTCTGCATTTTGATTTTCATCTGATGGCTTGCAAACCATCATAAGATTTTTCACATCGTGTTCATTTAAAAACTGCAGACAATCCTTTGCCTTAACTCCGTTGCGAATTACACAATTTTCATCGGCAAAAGCATAAACGGAAAAGCCTATCGAAAGCTCTCTCGCTTTATCAAAAAACTCCTGCGATTTTTCCATCAGAATATCGCAATCAAGCTCGATATATTCATATCCCATTTCCGTTACTTTTTCGAGCAAAACCAACTCGTCATCAATATCTGAATAAGCCTCTTTTACGTTATCAAAAAATATTCCTATTTTCATTTCAATTCACCTCGTTCCTAATCATTATATCACATTGTTTTATTGTCGCAATACCATCACTCAAAACATTTATTTTTACGTTTGAATTGTTATTTTCGATTTCTGCCGACTCAAGATAATTGAGATTAATTGTGTATTCATCGCCATTTGTGTTTGTGAAATTATTATTCTTTACCACGAGCTTTTTGTGAACGGGAATTCTTGAATTTTTATCCATAATCACAGGCTCATATCTTATCACATCGCAACCCTTATCAAGCTCTCTTGCACCGCAATTAATTACTGTATTGTTTTCAAAATAAATGTTACCGCCTCTGCCCGATTCAAACCAGAAATTCGCATCATCCGCAACGCACAAAACAGGTCCGCCCATATTTCTGAAAATATTATTTTTTATTGTAACATCCTTACGGGTTGTGCAAAGAATTGCTCTTGACGGAATTTGTTCAAAAACATTTTCCTCGACAACAAGCTCTGCGGTGCGTGTTGTATTTTCAATCACATCGTTTTCTTTCGGCTCAATGCACGGCAATGCTTCGACACATATTTTAAAATCAGTATCGCTAAGCTGGTCAACGTCAGCTACTTTAGTTTTAAAATAAGGTTGCAATGTATTACCGCAAACAAATTCAATATTATCACCATTTACATATGGATTAAATCCTCTCGATTCGGGGTGAGAATATCTGACAATTACAGAGTTATTTTTTCTGTTTATTTCTATTATTTTCAAATGCGTACCATGAATATTTATTATATCATCGTGAGCGCCCTTTGCCTTGCAATTTTTCACAACAACTTTACCGCTGCATCCTGAAAAATGGAAGAAGTCCGCATCGGATACAACTGTCCTGCCGGCCTTAGGAGTGCAATCAAGATTTCTGTACTCAATATTTTTGCTGTTTTGTGCAAGAATTCCAAAGCAATTCATTGACATAATTCTTAAATTTTCAAGCGTTACATTTTCGCAGTTATCAATTGCACCGCCTGTCTGCACCCGTTTAATATTTCTTGTCTGAATAACTGTTTCAGGTGCGAAATAAACCTCGTTATCTCTGAATTCAATTTCAATTAATCCCTTTTCAATTTCCGTAAATTTTTTTACATCGGGAAAGCCGTGCCACCAATCACCTTCTGCGGCAATTACATCATCAACAATCGTGTTCCCGGGTCTTAACTGATTTGTTAAAATCTTCGGTCCCTTATACTGATTTTTCCAATATGGTCTGCCGCTAAAATCATTTTCCGAAACCCAGTAAAGCATATCATCCCGAATTTCATAAAGCATTTCTTCTGCAATTTTAATCGTAGCTTTTCCTTTTTCACTACTGAGAATGGTAAATTCGTTCATTGTCGGTCTGTGATGGTCAATAATAAAATTTTTCATCACAATATTTTTACAATTTCTGAAAATAAACGGTGTCATTATTCCGTGAATTAATATCGTTGAGCCGTTTCCGTCAACAACAATATTCTCTTTGTTATCCAGGAAAATTCCGCAGAATCTTTCACCCATCGGATTTTCTTCATACTTGGCGGTGTTGCTGAAATGCAGACCGTAACGAATAAAGCTGTCCTCGGGTGCAATCGAATATATTTTTCGGCTAAGTGTGATTTCTTCTCCGCTTTTTACTTTGCTGAATATTTCCATTAATTCATTCATAAGCCGTTCTCCTCAGTAAAAAAGCTGACACCTTCCGCACAAAAGCACAAAGGTTGTCAGCTTTTATTCGTATTTACACTGATATGATTTTTTAAGACATTGTCAGTTTTTTACAGTAATTCCCGTTGTTGCACAAACTGAAATCTTATCAAATACTGTTCCCGTTTTGCCTTCAACTTTTATGTAATACATTGTCGCATTCTTCGGTACACTTACTACGCCCTCGCCGTCAATGATTGTTCCACTCTTTTCTATCCATTCTTCCTTCAGCTTTAAACCGTCATATTCAAGCGGAGTGGTTCTGTATACAATTTTCAGCTTTACGTTTGATACATCCGACGGTGTTGTGAAATCAACATAAACCTTTCCGTTGTTTTCTGTTGCCTTATTAATATGAATGTTTCCGTTACCGATACCGGTAATTTCATTTGCAAATCTGATTGATTCTTCAAATCTGAAATATCCGTGATTAATTCCGGTATACAGGGTCAGATTTCCTTTTTCAACATTTGCGGCAGATGCATTTGTAGTGTCTGCACTGAAGAACGGGTCATTGTTTCCGTTGAGGAACATAACAGGCATTGTTGCATTTTCAAAGGTCAATGACGGTTCCCAGATTTCACAGGCTTTCGAGCCGAAAACCGAACTTAAATCCGCGGTCGATTTATCTGTGTAGCCTGTTCCGTAAATAGGAATTGCAAAAGCAAATCGCTGATCGTATCCGATTACAACACTTGTTGCGTAACCGCCCCATGAAATTCCTGCGACACCGACGAGATTTGAATTAACTCTTTCGTCATTTCTTATAAGATTATTCGCAAGAATTATATCTGAAACAAAGAAATAAAACCACTGCTGTGAAATATCATTGTCAAGGTCCTTGAAATCCGAGAAAGGTGCGTGAGCGTTCGGATTATCCTCCCAATCCTCAATTCCGTGAGAAGGGATATATTCTCCGACCTTGTGCTGATGGCACATTCCGTCAATCGCTATTGCGGCATATCCACGGTCAACCCAGTATTTAACCCAATCAGCCTGAGCATATACTCCACCGCCGTGCACAAGCACAACAGCAGGAACCTTTTCCGTTGCCGAAGCACCTTCGGGGAAGCCTATATACGCAAAAATCTTCGTATCGTTGCCGTTGTATTTTTCTCCGTCGAAGAAAATTGCCTGAATTCTGTCATCGTCTGCAAACGGTTTTCTGCTTTCGTCAACATAGTAAGTCGGATTGTGTTTTTTGACCTCGTTATACAGCTCTGCTATTTCTTCCGTGTATTCGTTTCCGCTTCTCTTTTCAAAATCCGAAGTAATCATTTCAACCGATTTTTCATCATTTTTTATTCCGAAAATTCCCTTAAGAAGAGATTTGAATAAGTTAAATAAATCAGTAAATTTCTTGCCGATTTTTACGAAGAATGAAAGCTCAGACGGTCTTGATGTCACAGATTCAGCTGAGCCGTTATACTGTGTCAATCCACCCTCGTGATTTATTCCGATTGTAGTATTTTTTATTGTACCTGCTTTTGTGTAATCAAACGGCTTGAAGCCTGTGGATTTTATCTCAGAATCTTCACTGAATGAAAAATCGAAGCCCTTCGCATCCGTGAATTCCGGATTCATAAATACAACCGAATCAAGATATCCCTTATTTTTTGCAGTTTCCATTGTTAAGGTTTTGCCCGAACGATGACCTTCGGCATAGTACGTATCGCTGCCGTAAGTCATATCCCAGATAATATTACCGTTTCCTTTGAAATGTTCGGTATTCTGAAGATATTCAACAGACATTACATGATTATCTGTTAAGAAAATATTATTGTTAAATACCGAATTTAGATTAAGAAATGCCTTAGCATACTGGGCGGTTCCGAGACAGGCTGTCGATTCACCGCAAAGAGCAAAAATATTGTTTCTGATAACATTTTCTTTGCTCAAAGTAGTATTAAATCCCGACGTGTCACAGTTAAAGACGAGATTGTTTTCAATCGTCATATACTGACAACCGGAATCGAGATAAATTCCGTTTCCTGCATAACCGGATGAACCATCATACATTGTAACATCGTGAATTACATTTCCCGAAACAACAGTACCCTGCTGAACTCCGAGAAGATATATTCCTCCGAGGTCTGAAAGTGTGTGGTTACCGATATCATAAATCAGATTGTCCTTAACCGTAATATTTTCTGTCGGATTATCAAAGAAAAGCCATGTAAATCCGACTGAAATTCCCGAATAATATCCGTCGTGAATTTCGTTATTTGAAATGTCTGCCGTGTCGCAGTATGTCAGAATAATTCCGCACGAGCCTGAAAATCTCTGACCGTATTTGTAAATCTCACAGTTTTTAACCGTAATATCCTCTGCATAATTTTTCGGGTCATTTACAGCATCTTTGTCAAAGTAAAATTTTCCGCCGATATAAAATGCAGATGAACCGATATTTTCAAAATAGCAGTTTTCGGCTGTGCAATGCTTTGCACCGTCATAATATTTAATAGCGGTACAACCTATATTTTCAAATTCACAATTCACAAAATTTATATTTTGCGAGTATGTTACAGTGACCGCACCGCAAACATCATTTCCGCCCTGATAAGAGGATACGGAATAACCCATAGTGCGCTGATGAATGTCCGTATTAATGTATTTTTCATCGCTGTATGTCCAGCCCGTATCTGCAATTTTTACATTTTCAAAGGTAATGTCTGCTGAATTTGTAATCTTGATAAACTCAGCATCGTCGGAAACATACATTTCAAGATTATCCGCAGTTTCACCGCTATACGGAACGTAGTAAATTTTATCCTGTGTTGTATCAAAGCACCACTCGCCCGATTTGTCGAGAGATTCTATCACGTTTTCAAGGAAATATCTGTCCTGTGCTTCGATTGGTCTACCCGTATACTTATTCATAAGAACACGATTTGTATCTGCATCGTAAGAAACCATGCTTAAAATATCATTAACCCAGGAATGAAGAATATTTATTGTAACATCCTTGACGTTAGAAGGCTCTGCTTTGAGGTCTGACGCATAAAAAGCATTGTATCTGCAATAGTCATCCTTGCCCTTATGGTCTGTCGGGTCAGCCTCTGTCAGATAGTAAAAGCCTGTTTCGGGAAGTCTTGCAATATGAACATCATTTTCAGCCGAAAACAAGGTCGGGAGCTTCATACCTTTTGCATCGGTAACAAAAGCCTTTACACCGTTGATTGTGCATTCCGTCCAGCCGTCAAGCTCAACGGAGTTTGTAAGAACGGCAACCTCACCGCTGTATGATTTTATTTTCAGCTTTTCACTTCTGTTTTCAATATTGATTTCATTGCTGAATCTGTATGTACCGCCTCTTAAAACAATTTCCTCAACATTTTCAGAATCCTCAAGTGCGTCAAGAAATTCCTTTTCAGTTGAAACTGTAACAGACTTGTCACCAATGCCTGATACAGGTACAATCAGTAATGTGACAAGAGTTGTTATCGTAAGTAGCAAAGATATTATTTTTTTCATATTGGTTACCTCCCGCATTATTCGTATACACTATTACTTTATCATAAATGTTGTCTTTTTTCAATATTTGTATAAATAAATTGCTGTATAGTTCTTGATTAAAAATATATTCTGTGTTATATTGACTAAAATAACTTTATTTTTTGTATTACTTGATTCCTTATTATGGGGGGTAGTAAAAGTGAATCAGCTTAATTTACTGTCAAAATATCGAGCTCAGTTAATGGGAATTGCAATACTAATGATTGTATTTTTACATATGACATTAGAGTTTGGCACGGTGGTTACTTATTTCAAATCTTTATGTGAGGCCGGTGTTGATATTTTTCTTCTTGTTTCGGGATTCGGTCTTTATTATTCTTTGAATAAAAATAACGATACATTGGAATTTTATAAGCGTCGTTTGAGCCGATTAGCACCTGCATATATTCCGTTCATTATTTTACGATTTCTTCTTTTGTTTATCACGTCTGACGTTGCTGAGAATAAATTTTCCCTTATCCAGACATTTTCAGGCAATGTAGTAATGACGGGATTTCTCTCGGGATTGGAGCATCAGTTTAACTGGTATGTTCAGGCAATTTTTTGGTTTTATCTTTTTACACCGATTTTTTATTCAATCATTTCATCCGGAAGTCCTAAAGAAAGAAATAAACGAGTTTTAATTCTGTTTGCAATAATCATCATTATAAACATTACATTTTTTTCAAATGGTGAAATAATAATCGGATTATCACGATTGTTTATTTTTATTTTAGGAATTGTTTTTGCTGATTGTAAAAAGCGGGAAGAAAACATAAAAAATATTTTTCCTGTTGCCCTTATTTTTATGATAATCGGTATTGCAATCTGGCTTTTCTGTAAAATCAAATTATCTGAATATTGTCGTTCATTTGGTCTTGCATGGTATCCGTTCTTTTTTATTACTCCCGGTTTATGTATGATTTTCTGTAAATGTTTTGATACATTGAACAACAATAAAATCGGAATGAAAATTAATTCTTTCCTTTCTGTTTTAGGTGGAGCTTCGTTTGAAATATACCTTGTTCATATCTCACTAAATACTATTATTAAAAAATTTGAAGATATGAACTGCTATGTGATTTTCTGTGTAGGAATGAATTTAGTTTCAATCATCCTCGGCATAATTTACAGCAAAATAATAGGTTTTATTTATCCGAAATTCGTGAAAATAATATCCAAATCAAAAGCATAAAATTACTTATTTGTAATAAATAACGGCATAGAATCGCTCGATTCCATGCCGTTTTATTTTAATAATTTTGTTCAAGATATTACGCAAAAATTGCCATTGCAAGAGTTGCGACAATAATAATTATTAACCCGAGAAGTGCTTTTTTGCTTAACCGTTCCTTAAAAACAATCCGGGAAAAAACAATAGCAACTAAAATGCTGAGCTTATCAATCGGCACAACAACGCTGACAATTCCGTTTTGAATTGCATAGTAGTAGCAGAGCCACGAGCCACCCGTTGCAACACCGGAAAGTCCGATGAATATCAATTCTTTTTTGTCAATATTTTTAATCAGCTTTTGCTTTCCTCTTACAAAAACAACGAGCCAAGCCATAATAAGAACAACTATTGTTCTTATTGCCGTACCGAGATTCGACTCGACGTTTTCAATTCCGACCTTTGCAAGAATTGAAGTCAATGCCGCAAATACAGCCGAGGCAACCGCATACGGGAACCACACTTTTTCCTCATGCCCATCTGTGTCGGATTTCTTCTCAATCATCAAAAAAGTTCCTATTGCAAGAAACAAAGTGCAAACTAACTTTATCCACAGATTATTCGTTTCGCCGAATAAAATAATCGCAAGAAGCACGGTAAGAATTGTGCTGGATTTATCTATCGGAACTACCTTGTTTATGTTGCCCGAGGAAAGTGCCTTGAAATAGCACAGCCATGAAGCACCCGTTGCAATTCCCGAAAGAATAAGAAATATGAGCGACTTAGTGCTGATTTCGCCTATTGTTTTTGCTGAGCCGACAACGAACACCATAATCCACGAAAAGACAAGAACAACAATAGTTCTAAGTGCCGTTGCAACAACCGAATCTGTTTTTTTAATTCCGGATTTTGCAAGAATAGATGTAATGCCTGCAAACACGGCGGACAAAACCGCCATTATAATCCACATAAAATAGCCTCTTTTTATTCCGTATTTTTTAAAATCATTCTGCCTTTTGCCAGATTTTTACATAATCTACAGTAAACTCAGATGTGATATCCTTATCGATTGTAACCTCCGACGGTGCACAAACTGAAACGCAGACAGATTCCTCAACCTGTGAAGTACCCTTTGCGAAGGAGCTTCTTGCGGTTTCAATTCCATTAATATAGAAAATGTACTCTTCCTCTGTCCATTTAAGTCCGTAAGTATTGTAATTTTCATAGATATTGTTTCCGACATAGAATGCGCCAAGACCACGTGAATCTATGTTTTCGATATCATCGTCAAAGCCGTTACAATGAATTGTATTTGTAATTGAATAACGTTCTCTCTTTATTTTTGACTCCTGGTCAGCGGCCTCAAAAATGTCAAGCTCCGCACCGCCTAAGCCGCCGTTTGAAATGTAGTGGTCATACGGGTGGCTTGCCTGAATCCAGAAGGCACTCCAGAAATCTCCGCCGTCATTACATTTGCACTTTATTTCAAAATATCCCTGCTTATATTTTTTTATGAGCTGTAAATCAGCCATATACCAACCTGCTCCGTATTCGCCGTCTTCCTTGTATTCAACCTTAATATGAAGCTTACCGTCACTTACACTGACCTGCGATGGTGAATCAAACGCACCTGCATCCGCACCATATCGGCGGAATTCCCATACGTCCGTATCGAGCTTATCTCCGTCAAATTCGTCGCAGAAAACAATTTCATATCCGCCCAGGTCAAGCTCTTCACCTGCCGGTGTAACAGGCAAATCGAAAAGAACACAACCGAACATTTCAAAAAAAGCTAACAAGCCTGCAAAAATTCTCTTAGGATTAAATCCGTTTGCAAATACACTTTTAAAAATGTCCCCGACTCTGTAAATTGCTTCCTTCTGACGATATGCCAGCTTAAATAAATCCATTAATTTTTCTAACATTTTCTGCCTCCTAAGTATTTTCTCAATTCGAAACGCCCAATCTTACAAACTGAATTTTTGACAAATCCTCTTTATAGTCAACCGTATTAACGTAATATATTTTTTTATCCTCTTCTGAATAAATTATCGACGGAGAATAGCCGAATCCACGTTTACTGCTGTCATATTCAAACGGGCTGACCATAAGCGAATAGGTTTCACCGTAATCATAGCTTACAAACAATTCATTATTTCCTTTGTTTCCATATTGCCCGTTTAATATTAACGTACCGTTTTCGCCGCCGTCTGGAATCCACAAGCAAATCGGTGAGGTATGAATTTCTCTTTTACATAATGCTATTATTTCGGTACCTTCCTCGTCTGCATTCCATTCCGAAATTGAATCGGATATTTTATATCTGCACGGCTTGTTTTCTCCATCTGACAACAGCTCGTAGCAAAGATAGTATTTTCCGTTTCCCATTTTTGTAACGACAGGCATACCCGGTCTGTCATCGGGATTTTTATGGACAACAACAGGTATTTTTTCACTCCAGTTAACAAGGTCTGTTGTGCTTTTGTATACAATAGTCTGGCTGTAAACAGGGTCAGAATCATCTGAATAGAAGCAATACAGGACTCCGTTTTCATATACAAACCATGGTTCCCATATTCCGTCACCAGTGCCGCCTGCCTCATCCGCAACGGAAATTTCACTCCACGTTCTTCCGCAGTCCTCACTTGTCCATATCGAAAGCTGTGTCTTGCTTTTACATCCGTCATCAAGTGAAATGCCGCCTAATATTATTGTACCCTTTTTATAGCTTCCGATATCCTCGGGCAGTTCAAACAGACACGGCTCCCACGCCGCCTGCAAGTCAGAGCTTATCGTTTCCGTTACTGACGAAATTTCTTCCCATGAGTTGCCTTTGTCAGTACTTTCCATTATACGAAACTTTGTAAAACCTTTGTCGAAAACCTCAAAGGTTGCGAGCAACGTGCCGTTCTTTTCGCCATTACAGGAAAGCTGAATAATCGTCGGATATTCCGCACCATTGACCCAGACTTCATCCGACGGACAGTAAATATCCGTTTTTGTTTCGATAACAAAATTGTTATGCGGAGTAAAAATAACGCTGCTATCTCCATAAGGCAATCCGATAATTGCAAGAATATAATATATAAAAGCTAAAATTCCTGAAAATACCTTCATAATACCCTCCGAAAATAAAACTATATTTATAGAATATCATTTTATTAAAGCTATGTAAATAGTATTTTGAATGAAAAAATCCCCGCACTGAGTACGGGGATAAATTATTATACAAGATTAAGTACAGGAATAAACTGCCAAAGTACCTTCATCCACATATTGAAGAGCTTGCCTGTGATTGTAACGTCGGCAAATCCCCAATGTCCGAATACCTTGTAAACGATTTCATCAATCGCATTCATTATTGATTCGCCGTTCTTGTCCCAGAATGATGGCTCGCTTGCAGTATCTGTTGCCTCACCCTTAATGGTCTTGCTGAACTTTGAAGCGAATTCGCTGAGTTCCTTAGCAAATGCTTCTTCATCATCTCTGTGGTTAATTGTTGAGTCAATAATTGTCTGTGCTTTTTCAAGATATGTGTTTGCTTCAGCAACGATTTCATCAAACTCCGGCTTACCCTCACACGAAGCAATCATCTTTTTGATGGAATCAACGCTTCCGTTAATTCCACGAAGGTCACGTGAATCGTTGAACTGCGGGAATGTGTCCTTGCAATCATTTACACTTGTGATTTCACCTGTTGCAATCTTAAATGCGAGCTTCAAAGCTGTGTTGTTATTGTCAAGCTGATGAACCTGCTGATAGAATGTCCATACGTGGTCAGGATAATAGCAGGTCGAAACGTCGATTGACTGGCTGTATGTGTCAATATACTTATATGTACCGTTTGCCTTTGCCTGTGCAATATATTCGTCAGAGAACTTCTCTCCTGCAAGAACATAGGATGTTCCCGGAGCAGTTGACTGAATCGGAATAATTTCGTCTGAATTTACCTTATTTGCTGAATTAAGGAAACCAAAGAAAGAATAGTTATCACGGCTTGTGTTATATGTTTCATATCCGCCGCCGAGGTCAAGACCATAGCCGCTGATAAAATAGAATTCAATACCATACTGCTCATTGAGCTTCTTCATTCTCTCCTCGAGATGAAGCTGTACCTGGTGATACTGGTCGAGCTCCTTAAGAACATTTTCATAGCCCGGTCTTGTGAGATATGCTTCTCTGATTGCATCATATCTGTCGCAAGGAATAAGTGCAAGCATTGACGGGGACTTTAATACAAGCTCATCACAAATTGCACTGAGAACGTCAGTGATAAGTCTTGAAAGATTTTCGTGATGGAAAAGATGCATTGCAACATCAAGAACAGTACCTGTTGTTGAATTGTTACCTGTAATCAAATCCCAGTTTGTGTAGAAGAGGTCCTTTGAATTTTCAATATACTTCTTCTCGATAAGGTCAGCCATAATGTCACTGCCGTTCCAGCAGCCAACAACACTTACAACTCTTGCAATGTGAGGGTCTTTACCTGCCTGCTCACAATTATAAAGATACTGGCTTACCATAGCTGCACCCATGCTCATAGGAACAAGAACAACCTTATCAGCATCAGGGAAGTATCCATCTTCACCGAGAATTACATCGTTAATAAGATGGTCAAGTCCCTCTGAAATTGTTGAAAGATTACCGAAAGGAGCGTAGTTGTAGCAGAATACTTTATCTTCGCCGATTTCTTGAAGAATTTCACGGCAAGGAACATCTCTGTAGAATCTGCCTTTACCGAATGAAGTTGCTTCCTGTCCGTTTGGCAAAACATCAAATTCACTTACAGGACACTCGTTAACTGCAGGAAGAATGTAGTCCGGGAGCTTGCCGTTTTCATCGATTATATTATCCTTAAGAAGATTTCTTGCAAGCTGACAGAGATTGTCATAATTGATACTGTACTCACCTGTAAGAAGAGTCTTTACCATCTGACCGATTACAAGAGCAAAGTTAGCGGCATCCTCTTTTGTGCCAAAATTATCCATAAGAATTTTGTTATTCTTAAGCTGATTAAGAACCCTTGCCGCCTCAGTTGATGTCATATCTCCGTTGCCGATTTCCTCAAATGCATCACCGAGAATCGTTGTGATTTCAGTATCGAGCAAGAAGAGGTTAGCCATTGTGCTGAAATGATGCTCTTCACCGTGAAGGTACATTACCTTTTCACTTGCATCATCAAGATAGTATGAGAATGTCTGTCCGATACCTGTAACGAAAACTATCGGATACTCGTCACCGCTCATTTTCAAAGCCTGTTCAACAGAGCTTGCGGTGTCAAAATTTGTTTCGTCCTGTCCTGCAAATGCACAAGGAATAACTGTCATAGCAATCATTACCATGCAAAGCAAAACCGCAAGAAATTTTTTCATAAATTATCCTCCTGTCAAAATAATTGTATGCCACAGGGCATACACCTTAACACTATCATTATAATAGTTTTTAATGTTTTGTCAACAAATTGATAATAATAAGTAAGCTTTTTGCGGATTTTTATGCAAATTTCAATAAAAAAGCACCTGCTCACAGAACAGATGCTCAAAACTGATTCATTTTAAGAAAGGGATTTTTTCTCTTATTTTTTTCGGAATCAAATTAACCTCCTCGTCCTTGAGGAAAAGAGAAAATACCGCCTGCGAAATTCCGAAAATCATCATCATATACTGAAGCGGTTTAAGTCCGTAAAAAAGACAGTCTGTCATTCCGCAAAGAGTAAAGCCTGCAATTGAAGCAAAAAGAGTAATCGCATAATTTTTGCATTCTCCGCCTTTTTTAAATAGCTTGAAAATATTAATAGCAAATACAATGAGAATTGCAATAAAAAGCAAAGTTCCGAGGATTCCGTTTTCAAGCTGAATTTCAAAAAGAATATTATGTGCGTGAGGCTGTTTGATTTTAAAATCTTCATGAAGAAGCTGACGAATATTGTTAAAGCCTGTACCGTAGCCAAATATCGGATGCTCCTTAAACATTTTTAAAGCAGCCTTCCATATTTCAGTTCTCGTGTTAACAGAAAGCTCCTTTGCATTTAAGGTGAACAATCTTTTAACCGTTCCGCTCGCAATAACCATTACTCCGCACAAGGAAATTCCGCACGCAGCCAGGAGCTTGAGAGCCTTTTTGCCACCATAGAGGAACAAAATCAAAACTACAATTGCCGCAAAAATATATGGTCCACGTGAATAAGAGCTTGCAACACCGCCTATTGAAAGAAGCAGACATAACAATCCGATGATTTGTTTCTTTCTTTCCTTCAGACATAAGAAGCAATGTGCACAGAACGGAATCATCATAACCTCAAAAGTCGAGAAGAACAAAGGATTTGTAAATGTTGAGCAACCCCTTGTCGGGAAGGTAACGAACTTCGTTCTCGGCATAGCCGAAACAATAAACTTCGGTAAAATTACTACCAGCTTTGCAATACCGACATCAAGGAAATGCCAGAACGGATTAAACAACTTATCCAATCCCGGTGCTATGTAATTGCCGTAATGGTAAAGAATAACCTCCGCTATTCCGATTGCACCTGCAACACCTGCCGCAACACTGCCGAAGAAAAACACCCTTTCGAGCTTTTCTTTCGTATCGACAACCTCCGACGTGAAATAAAATCCCATAAACATCAGAAGCCACAAACCGATACTTGCAAGAGATGAAACAATATACGAAGAATAAAATGAGCAAACCACCATCCATGTCATAAAGACAATTATGGCCGCCCCGATTGCACCGAATCGTGGCTTCATCCCATTAGCTATTCTGTTTTTAAGTACAAGAATGAAACAAACAAGTGTTAAAACAGGCGCAACATATTCGGGTAACAATGCCGCCAAGCCTATTGTCAACGGCGCAGTTTTCCACAGTTTGTTCATTGTATCTGTTTTTTCAGTTATCAAGCTCAATCTTCTCCCTGAAATTTATCGTCTGTTTCTTTGTCTTTTTTTGCAATTATTTTTTTATAAATTAAAGAACCGATAATACTTATCAATGCCGTAATAACAAAAATAAGTATAGCTAACGAATAATTATGCTGAATTATCTGCTCACCGCAAAGTGTCGAAGTAATAATTGACGGAATACGGGCAATACCTGTAATCAAAAGGAATTTCGGAATATTTAGCTTTGTCAGACCTGCAATATATGTCAGAACATCCTTCGGTGTACCCGGAATAAGATAAATGAAAAACAGTGACACATATACCCGCTTTTGATTCTGAAGGAATTTAAGAGAATCAAGTTTTTCAATTGGTATAAACAAATCAACAAGCTTCCTGCCGAAAATTTTCGTCAGCAGAATAATAACAAGCGAACCTATTTCAGTGCCGAGCATACAGAAAAGCAGTCCGCCCCACGTACCATAAAGTGCACCCGAGCCGATTTCAAGTGGCTCAGCTGGAATAATTTTTACCACCGTCTGAAACGCTCTTATTCCGACAAATATCAACTGGTCGTATCCTTTAAAGCGTGCAAGGAAAGCCTTAAGCGAATCCACATTTCCGAAAATCGAATAAAGCTGTTTTCCGTATTTAATGTAGCAGACAAGAAAAGCAATGCCTATCGCAGCACACACCGAAACTGCGGCAATTCTCTGCGCAAGCATAAATTTTTTCTGTTTACTTTTATCAGAAGTTTTTATATCGTTCAAAGTACTCCCCAAGCTTTCCCCTGTATTTTTTTGTCTTCCATGGCTTGTGACTACCGTTATAGTGAATAATTACCGTGTTTTCCCTCACCCAATCGAGATTAATAGGCTCGGGTGTATATATTCTGAATGTCCTGGCAAAAAATATTTTTTCGTCAAGATTATATTTTCTTTCATCGAAAAGAATTATGCTGTCCTCAAACATCATATTAACAACATCCTGGTCGGCAAGTCTTAGTTTTTTAATGTTTTGCGAAATAAACTCAAGTACCTTTTCGACAGGTGCGGTCTTCTTCCACTTATCAACGTCAATAAGCATAATTCCCGCATTAATATAATTGCTTGTGGGCTTCAGCTTCAAGCGCAACAAATTGAAGGTTTTTACCGCACCGAACATATGCGTTCCTGCGGCAATTGTATTGCCCTTCATATCCATATCGTAAAGCTCGCTTAAATCCTTTTTTATAACAACATCGGGGTCGATATAAAGAATTCGGTGTACATCATCCGGAATAAGCTCGCTTATGAGAAGCCTGTAATAGGTTTCCTTACTGATTCGGCTGAGAACAGGTGCGGAATCAAATATCTTTTCATCGACAAGCACCCTGTGAATAACAGCATCAGTGCCGCCAAGTGCACGCTCCATCATTTTAAAATCGTCTTCTGTCAGCGAAGAATACACAACATAAATATCAAAATGATTGTTCCGGTTTGTCTCAGAAAGAGAGTGAAGCATTACACAAAGCGGATATATATAATTTGAATTTAACGTAATCAATAAATTCATTTTTTCTCCTTATTCTGCAGATAATCCGCATCAAGAAAAATAGTTTAACCGAGTAAATAATAATATTCCTGTATTCCGTAATATTATATCATATTGTTATTAATTAATCAATTATTGAATAGAAAAATAATACAAGTAAATTTACAAAAATAAGCTGATTACTTTTAAAAAGTAACCAGCTTACCACCGCTGTTATCCGATGACATCAATCAACTCATTTACATTATCCTTCGTCACATACCATCCGAATCCGTTATTATACAATTCATCATACTTCTTTTCATCCGATAGTACATTCATAATCATATCTCCGACATATGCATTGTAATGACTTGCATCAATATAATTTTTTACGTCGGTTGTAATGTCATTCAATCCGCTGAAGTTATAATAATCAGTAATTTCAGCAAGTCTTGTAAGAAATTCACAATAATCGTGCTCAACCGATGCCTTATACGTCAGTTCGTACATTGGACTTGTAAACACAACAAGTTCAATATTATTTTTATCGCAAAGCTCTTTTATTTTTCTAATGTCCTCAAGAGTTTCGTCCATAAGATAGCACGCACCGATTGACGCCTTTGCCTTTTCCCATTTAATGGTCGTTTTCTTATCATAATCGTGATGCCATCCGTATTTATAAAATAGCTTGCTGTTTATTTTTGCCTTATTCGGTTTGAAATAGGTTGTGTACAACGAAAGGAAGTTTGTTTTCGGATTACAGTATAAATTGAAATAAACCTCGGGATTATTATGCAACTTACTGTACGGACATCTCATCGGATTTGAAGCATGTTGTTGTCCGCTCGTTGTGTATGAGAGACTGTCAACACCCATGTAAATTTTCTTGATCTGTACATCGTTTTCAATAAAGGTCTTTATTGTGTCAAGATGGTCATATGGCACTCCCTCAGAGTATGTCATATTATATACCTTTTCACCCTTGATTTTTTCGGTATGAATCGCACCTACCCTCGACGAGCCGAACATATACGTATCGAATTTATCGGGATTTTCAATAATATATTTTGTTTTGATATAATTTTTATTCGGCTCAATACCATTATCCCTTATGGAATCCCAATGAATAATATTGTACGGGTCGATAACCACAGATGGAATAATCGTTATCAACAATATTATCGCTAAGAATAACGATACAATTTTAATAAATCTCTTCATCTCAGTTAACCTTCTTAAATCAGAATTGGAAGTATACAAATTCTGCTGCACCGCCCGCTCTTATCGAAAGAATTATGATGACCAATATCCAATAGATTGAGTATCGGACAATCTTTTTCTGCTTGCTTATAATCTCGATACAATCATACTTAAGCGAAATATAATCATAAACAGCGAGCAGACAAATACTGAAGGTAACAGGAACCATTACTGATTTTACCATGCCGATATTTGAATAACCGCTGATAATGTAATTTATCGGGTCACCGATTCCCGTAAAGAAATGAGTAATAACATAGAACGCATCGCCGATAGAATTCGAAACGAAGAATACCCACGCAAATGCACAGAAACAAAATACAAATGCAATTCGTATTGCCTTTACTAAGCCTGTACTAGTTCTATGTTTTTTCGGGAGTAATCTGTTTTCAATAACCTGAGCAAACCCGTGGATTCCACCCCAAACAACAAAGGTCCAGTTGGAACCATGCCACAATCCGCTGACAAGAAATGTTAGCATAAGATTAATGCTATTTCTAAATTTACTGCATCGGTTTCCTCCGAGCGGAATATATACATAATCCTTAAACCACGTTGAAAGGGAAATATGCCATCTACTCCAGAATTCCTTGATGCTCTGAGAAAAATACGGACTTTTAAAGTTCGTCATCAAATCAATGCCGAGCAATTTTGATGTTCCGATTGCAATGTCAGAATATCCCGAAAAATCACAATAAATCTGAATCGTGAAAAATAAAGTAGCAAGTACAAGTGAAAAACCGCTGTACTTCGTAGGATTGTTAAAAATAGAATCAACATAAGGCGATACAACATCCGCAATAACCAGCTTTTTGAAGAATCCCCATGTCATCAGTTTCATTCCGTAGGTCGCCTGATGATAATCAAATTTCCTTTCTTCTTTTATCTGAGGAAGAAGATTACTCGTTCTCTCAATAGGACCTGCAACAAGCTGTGGAAAAAACGAGATAAATGCGGCATATTTCCCGAAATGTCGCTCTGCCTTTACACTTCCTCTGTACACATCAATTACATAACTGAGTGTCTGAAATGTATAAAATGATATGCCGACCGGCAGAAGAATTTTTAACGTGACAGGGTGAAGTTGAATTGAAAACATTCCAAGTAAATCAGTTAAGGAGTCGCTCAAAAAATTAAAATATTTAAAGAAAAACAACACACCCAGACACACAATGGTTGTTACTGCGAGTATACCCTGTTTGTATTTTTTATCATCTTTTTTCTCCATCAGCCGTGCCGCTGAATACGAAGCAACTGTTGTAAACAAAATCAGTACAACGTATTTTGCATTCCAGCTCATATAAAAATAATAGCTGGCAACAAAAATTAATGCCCATCTGTATTTGTGAGGCAGTAACCAGTAGACAGCAAAAACTATCGGGAGAAAAATCGCAAAAGCCAATGAATTAAACAGCATAATTATATCTCCATATTACAACACTTAATACTAGTAATTCTATCACGATACGTATTTTTAGTCAACAAATTAACCCTACTTATTTCATTGCCGAATATTATTTTATTGACTTTTTAAAATAAAAATTACATCAAAACAAAAGTTTAAGCGAGTCAAAATTTCGACTCGCTTTTTATTAACTGAAATTTGTGCTGATTACCATATCGCAATATTCCTGCGTAACAAAATCAAAAAGGATTATTCCATAGCAGCCTTTTTCTGCGTTTTCAAAATATTTCACAAAATTAGCATTCATACCCTCTGCAACTGTAACCTGGTCAGGCAATGTGCCGAGATATCCGCTCAAAAAGTTAATATACAAATTATCTTTTCTCTGTAAGGCATCACAATTTTTGCAATCATTTAACAGCTTTTCGGCCTGTGCCCATTCCTCTTCAACAGATGAAATATGATAGTAATCCTGAATATTAATATTAAAAATGTCATTTTCGATTGTAAATGAAGCATTGTCAGCCCATCCACGAGTCTGAATTCCCAATTCGCAGGTATTATCAAAACGATTTACAAGGACAATTTTTCCTCGCACCTCGCCGAGAGTCGGAATACGATTATCCATAAACCAGAATTCTTTGTTTTCGTCAATGTATTTTTTCGCAATGTCCGTAAATGATTTTTTGCCGACTGTAATATCCTCCTTCAGACTCATTATTATAGTTTCCGAAGGATTGTTGCTTAAGAATTCATAACAGGTATCAAGCACCTCATTAAAATTCTGTGCCTGATAAATAGGTCCGTGTACACAATAAATTTTTGAACCAACCACAGTACCTCGGATATCAATAAATCTGACACCCATATCAAGCTGGTCCTTCAATGTGTAGTCCTGACATTTTGCACACGGCTTTATCGGTTCATACAATGCGCAGGTATCGTGTGTACCCGGAATAGAAAGTTCGCTCAAATACGCATCGTCACTTATTGCCGACATCCATATTGTATTCTGAAACTGATTTGTGTCCTTGACCTCTCCGATTCCGAATACCGCAAGAATCAATGTTACCAATGCTACAACTGAAGAAATAATACTTCTCATATTTTCCCCTCCGCCTTTTAATTTTTAAAATTATATCATAGCATTCGTAATCATTCAATAAGATAAATTGCATTTTTTTATATTATTATTGAAACAAACTTATTGATATGGTATCATAATGGTACTAATAACAAGTCAGGTGAGCTTTATGAAAAAAATAATTTCGATTATGTTAACGATTCTTTTGCTCTTTTGTATGTGCGTTACTGCATTCGCCGCACCATACTCAAAAACATATTACATTGACTCGGTGAATGGTGATGACAGCAACAACGGAACATCGGTATTATCTCCCTGGAGGAGCGTTGAGAACGTTAAAAGCCTTACGCTTAATCCGGGCGACTCAATTTTATTCAAATCAGATTGTATTTTCACGGTTGAAGAACTTGAATTGACCTGCAAGGGTACTCAGGAAAATCCGATTACAATCTCTTCCTACGGCGAAGGTGAATTTCCTTTGCTCACAACAAATAAATATTCCGATATTTTATGGCTCTTCGACTGCTCGTATCTCACTGTTTCAAATTTAGAAATGACCGCTCACAACGGCGGAGCAATATGGATAAACACAATAAATGAAAAAAGTACAGGTGTTACACTTGACACACTTAAAATTCATGACATCCAGAATTATGAGCACAACGCACGTGACAACATTCTCTTCGGAGCAAAAGAAGCAAGAGCCTGCGTTATGGTAAAAAATATATTCTCCCACAATTCTAATCCGGTTGATGATTTGACGATAACAAATTGTGAATTTTATGATTGCGGAAACGGAATAAGTCTTTGGGGTGGATGGAACGAAGCATATGACCCATTTGAAGAGAAAGCATCACTCGATGACCTCGACTTTTACTACAATGACAATGCATTAATATCAAACTGTTATTTCCATAATATGGACGCAGAAGCACTCATAATGGGTATTTGCGAAAATTCTCTCGTAACCAACTGCCGTTGTATTGATTGTACTCTCAATGACGGAATTGATGAAAACGGAAATATGACACACGTTAATGCCGCTATGTGGTTCTGGGGAAGTCAGCATTGTACAATTCAGAACACAGAAATTGCAGGTCAGAAATGTGTCGGTGACGGAATGGCTGTTGATTTCGATTCAAGAAGTAATTACTGCACATATCAATATATTTATTCCCACGATAATATGCGTTTTATCCGATGCTGTTCTCCCGAATGCGGACAAAGAGGAAACACTGTCCGCTATTGCTTATCTGTAAATGACAACGGTGGTCAGAACAGACTCGGAACAGAAGGCAGTGTCGAAACAGATTTCAGATTTTACAACAATACGATTATTAACTCGCATTCTTTTGTTATTGACGGAGTTAAAAACGGTTACATAGCAAACAACATTTTTGTCGGTGATATTTCAAGAATTTTCAATGTTTATCAAAACAAGAAAGAAGCCGACGGAACAGTAAGCAAGTATGCATTCTCGGGTGAATTTGTAAATAACTGCATATACGGTATGGCAGTACCGACAGTTTCCGAAAATACAATCAGAAAAAATCCGAATTTTGTCGGTAACGATGAAGCAAATCCCGAAAGCTACAGATTATCATCAGACTCACCATTGTTAAACAAAGGTATTTGCATGGGTGAAAGCGGTACTGATATTTTCGGTAATCAATTTACGGATACAGTGAATATCGGCTGCTATATGGGTGAAGGCGTGCAGGAAAAGCCTGCTACCTCATTCGGTGAAAAATTCATCAGATTTTTCAGCGGAATTTTTGCAACTGTCTATCAGTTTTTCTACGAAATAATTACATATATTTTTGCATTTTAAACAGCAACCTCCTCTGATAACCAGAGGAGGTTGTATTACTTTAAAATCTGCCGAAAAACATTTCACCTGCCGGAACAGTAATATAATATTTATCATCAGCTTTTTCTATTTTATATTCGCCGTAAAGTCCCGAAAGACTTCTTCCATTTTTCAGCTCAACCGAAACAGTTTTTTCTGCTTCCTTTAAGCCGTATTCGCCTTCCTCAACTGAGCGGATAATTCCCGTATTATTAAAAATCGAAATAAAATAATCGTTGTCGGAATTTTTGTTGATAATATGATGCAGACCACCCACAACACGACAGGGCAAAATTTCGGATAAAATCTCAGCCACATCATCAGCAGAACAGCATTTGTGATTTTTTTCAAAATCATCATTGCCCGTCAGATTTACGGCATATTCGTATTTGCTGTCATCATAAACATCCTCATTAACAATGTCAATCGCATCGGGTACAAGTCTGTTAATCATGCAATAATTTTCATTGCCGAATACGTCACCGAACGCAAACAATTTGCGAAGACCTTTTCGCATAATGTCAATTTTATTTTTCATATCACTCTGAACATTAAACGAAAGATAATTATCCTCGTTATAAATATCGTCAAGTGCGATAATTTCCTTAGGAATAACCGCCGCAATCGGAGTAATAGGCTCGCCGATATTATTATATTTTTGAGTAAAATCTATGAATTTCTTTTTTTCTTTTCCGTAAGCGGTTAATTCAAAATCATTCCAATCGTAGAATGTGTTGCAAAGTCCCCATTCCTCTGAAATGAATTTTGCACCTGCAGCATATGAATAAAAATACATTCTCTTCTGCAAGGAACGGGAGCTTCCTCCGTTACCACCTGCAGTTTTAAAGGGAAAGCTGTCATTACTGATATTCCACTCGTTTTTGCCGTCCTTCTGATAATTACAGGCAGAGAACGGACTTCCGCCCCACGGCTCATAGTACGCACCGAATTCTTTTTTGTATGCCTTTGCCATTCCTCGGGCGTAAGCAAGCTGAATTGAAGTGTTTTTCGTCTGCTGTCCGATTTCTGGCATAACTCTTTTCGCGCCCTGCTTAAATTCAAGAGAATATCCAAGTATTGCACTGTCGCACGGGAGAAGCATTCCGTCTGTGTAATTCTGTCGTTTAGCGAATAGCTTTTTCATCGTATCGAGATACGTCTGAACGTCAGTAATGTGACCTGCCTGTGCGAATTCCTTTGCGCTCATTGCCTCTGTAAAAACGTGAGGAAAAGGAAAATCTCTTTTCAGCGTTGCGATAATATTCTCTTCCGTCCACGGCTCGGGACATTTTCCGTCAACGAGCTTACTTGTGTCGCTGATAAAGTTCGACATCCACTCGTGCATCTGAAATCCGTAAAACCTCTCGCCGAGCATTTCATGGTAAGTTCGGACAAGCTCCATATTATAATCATATCCCTCAAAAAAACAACCGCCCTGAAGTCTGTCAATGTACAACGGACAATTATTTTCTTTTACGAAATCAAATAAAGCCCCGCCGATTTTTGCAAGATTATTAAATTTCAGACTCTCATCAATATCAATGCTCTGACAAAATCGTATGCCGTCGTTTTCTTTGAAAAGACCTGCATCAAGCTGTGCTTCGAACACCTTCGGCATATACGCATGAAAAAAAGTAAAGGGCATGAAATCACCTCGAAATTTGATACAATAATTGTAACATTGTAAAAAAATACAGTCAAGAAAATTTATTGATACTTACAAAGTTTCAGCGCCATGGCTGAGCTCAACCATGGCACTGAATTTTAACCTTCCCATATAATAATTTTTAATAATTCATTATGTGTTTACGCAGGAATAATTAAACGATTTATTATTTGCAACTTCACAACCATTCTTGCGTTGCTTCCATGCTCCGACTCCGTCTCTCGGGTCATCCATGGTCAGAACACCTGTTTTTGCACCAAGTATCTTCATAAAAGCAACAGTAAAAACAGGGAAAACAAGATGAACAACCTTTTTAGAAGAAACGCTGTTCCAAACCTGTGTCGCAAACACTCCGCAGTTACAGAATATAAAGTCATAGAAATTCATTGACTTTATCTTATTGTTTACCTTCTCGAGCTGTTCTTCAGTAAGGCTCATTTCAAGAGAAGTTGTATGTTTTCTAAGGTCGTCGAGCTTTCCGTCCATCGCTGCCATCATTGCCTCGCCGTTGTAATATGTTCCGCCGCCACTTTTACGAAAGAAGTTAAGACTGCCAACTGAAATTCCCTGTCCCGGCTGGAGATTCTCGTAGTAACCGATATTAACCGGATAATTTGAATTGTTTACAAAGTAGAGCCAAACGTGACCTGAGAGTGAGTTTGCAGTTGCACAAAGATACATCGTAACATCGAAGTGCTTTTCAGGCTCATCGGGTGTGTCGGGATTGTCAGTATTTTCTGATATTTCCTCATTTTCAATAATTGTATTCTCCTCAATATCATCCGCAAATGCCGTAAAAGCAGATGTTGTCAGTGAAAATACAGCAATAATTGCAAGTAAAACTGATAAAATTTTCTTCATAATATTATCTCCTTTAAATTTTTTATTTGTGTCTTATACGAGCTTCACATTTTATTTCATAGTGAGCTTTTGCGAATATTTAACCCTGCAGATAAATGTGTTTTTAGTTTTTTAAAATTAATTCCCTCCTAAATTTATGATTTGCTTTTCTATTCACTTATCAAGAATATTTAAGAAGCTTCTTTGTTCTGTGTTTACCTATTTTCACAGTTGATTTAAACAAGTGTATTATATCACATTCTTAACCTTTTTTCTATAATTTTGTTTATTTTTTATTTCGGATATCTCCGTCCTTACACTAATAAGGCACATTGAAGAGAGAAAAAGTTTGAACTTCTTGAAAAAATTTTCATTTTCCGACTATTAATCATTACTTGACACTAATTTTGTTTATTGCTATCATAATTACAATAATAACAGCAAAGGTGACGTAATATGGCTGAATTAAAAGCTACTGTAATAATAGATAACATCTCCGTAAATGAGTTAAAAAAAGAGTGGGGACTTGCGATATATATCGAATACGGCGACAAAAAAATACTTCTCGATACAGGGTCGACAGGAATTTTTACAAAAAATGCCGACAAGCTCGGAATAAAGCTGTCTGATATAGACTACGGTGTTCTTTCCCATGCTCATTATGACCATTCCGATGGTATGGATGCCTTCTTTAAAAACAATAGCAAGGCGAAATTTTATCTGCGCAGTGGTACAAAAGAGAACTGCTACAGAAACAGGTTTCCTTTTAATAAATATATCGGAATCAAAAAAGGATTGCTTCGGAAATACTCCGACAGAATAGAATACGTCAGCGGAGACCATCGACTTTGTAAGGGTGTAACCCTTGTACCGCATAAAACGGACAATCTCGCCGCCAAAGGAAATCAGGCCGGTATGTTTCGCAGAGAGAAGCATCATCGTGTTGACGAGGATTTCAGCCACGAGCAAAGTCTTGTTTTTGACACATCAAAGGGTCTTGTTATTTTCAACAGCTGTTCACATGGCGGTGCAGACAACATTATCAATGAAATCTCCGCAACTTATCCCGACAAAAAAATATATGCGATTATCGGCGGTTTTCATCTGTTCAAATCAACACATGAAGAAATAATCGCACTTGCAGAAGGAATAAAAAACACAGGCATTGAAAGAGTCATCACAGGACATTGCACAGGTGAAAAAGCCTTCGAAATTCTTAATAAAGAACTCAAAGGTAAAGCCGAACAGATTTATTGCGGTTACATTTTTGAAGTGTAGCATTCAAAATACTCTTTAAATATGTATCATATTTACAGCTTATTGACTTTAAGACAAGTATGGATTATAATAAAGACACAATTCCGTATATAATAGGAGGTAAAAGTATGAAAAAAATTATATCCGCAATTATGGCAATGGTTATCATTGTTGTATCTCTTCCGGTTTTTGCAAGTGCAGCTACTAAAGTTCCGCTTTCAAAATCAGCAGGTATTGAAGCCCTCCGAGGTCAATTCCAGTCCGGAGTAGGTCCTGAAACAAACGGCTATGCTCTTGATTATGAATATTATTCTCCTGCAGGCAAGCTCGACAGTAAAAAATATCCGCTTGTAATTTTTCTTCACGGCATCGGTCACGGCGATTATGTTGGTTCACAGCTTGCAGACAGTGATATGCCTTACTGGACATCATCTGAGCTTCAGTCAAGATTTTCTGAGGGTGGTGCATATATTCTTCTTCCGCGTGCTCCTGAAAACAAGGTTGAATACTGGGGAGATTCCTTCGTTGAACCTCTTCGCGCTTTGATTGATGATTTTATTGCAACACACAATAACGTTGACACAACAAGAATTTCAATTACAGGCTCGTCACAGGGCGGTGCGATGGTATGGAACATGCTCAATGCTTATCCTGAATATTTTGCAACTGCATTCCCATTAGCATCAACAAAAACACCTACAAGCAATACACTTAAGAAATGTTCTTCAACAGCAATCTGGATTATTGCCAGCAAAAAGGATCCGATAATCAATTACGAGCTTTCTACAATGACAATATGGAACAATGTTTGCAGCACAAACGTAAATCCGGGTAATTGCAGACTCTCTTCTCTCGGCACGGTTTACAATCCTGATGGCACACTTTCATCAGACAATCACCATCTTGCAAAGGTAATAACATATGACCTTCACACACTCGATGATGGTCTTTATCCTGAAATGACCACAATAAACGGATTAGGAAATACGGTTAACCTTGCTTCTCCGCACGGACTTATTGAATGGATTTCATCGACTTATTCTGACTTTGACGGAAATACAGAATCAAGTTCAAAGAATGTTAATCCTCTCACGGCTGTAATTGAAACCTTCAAAAACATTATTTTGAAGGTTGTCAATATCTTCCAAAGAATTATGGGTCTGTAATTCTGCTGTGATTTAAGTAATGTAGTAAAAAAGCCACTGTTTGATTTTTTCAGATAGTGGCTTTTTTATATATAATGAATTCCATATGGTTATATAAAAAATCGACCCCTTACGGAGCCGATTTAATTTATCATTCTGCGTTTGAAGTTTCTTCTGCCTCATCCACATCTGCTATTGCTTTTTCCATGTTTGCACGCATCGAACGAACACGTTCGAGGTCACTGTACATTCTTGTACGAGTGCTTGCGTCGATATTATAGAAGAACATCGGAACAAAGCACAATGCATCAAAGATAAGTCTCGGTCCGAAAGCTGTTACGAACAAACGATACTTTGTATCGAGTGTCTGAACTGAACCTTCACCAACCTGATATCCTGCCCATGTTTCAAGAAGCCATGCGTTAATAATCTTAAGAATCATATCCTTAACCTTTGTGAAGTAACCCTTCATCATATTAACTGTAGCCTCAACACGATAGCCGTTTTTCCATTCGCAGTAGTCGAGAACTTCGTAGTTGATTTCATCACCGATAACACGATTTGTAGCATAGAAGCACATCTCTACGCAGTTACCTACCATGAATGCAAGCATCATAGGAATCTTCTTAAGATACAAGCCGTGCTTCTTTCCGCCGATAAGTCCTACGCAAAGGAACAGAACCTCTCTGAAGAAGGTTGAACCTCGGCAACAGAACCAGAGGGTCTTGGTTGAAAGACGTGCTCTGAGCTTTGAAACAAAGCCGTAGCTTGCATATGAAATCGGAGAACCCGGAATACCCGCAATGGTTGTAAGTGTATTAAAGTGAAGAACATCATTATAATAGAGGTCGCCGCCCTGACCAATATTGATACCATCAATAAGGTCACTGAGTGTGTATACAAGGAGCGGTCTGTTTTTAAATACAGACAGGAAGCCCTTGACAGGGTTGGGCGGTTTTTCCGACTGAGCAACACGCTCTTTACTGTTAATGTACCACAGAACAGTCGGTACCATTGAAAGAATCCATACAACCCATTTGCCGACAACGAAAACCTTTGTCATGGATGCATATCCGACACCGTTTCCGACAACGTCAAGAATAACTGAAATTATCTGTTGCGGCAGTTTTCTGAACAGGTCACCGACAAATTTTGAACTAACAAGAAGTGACGTTCTTTCATTCGGGTTAGGTGTAAAAACGTTATTAATATAACCGCCACCACCGAAGAATGCACCGATTGTTTCGCTCGCAAATGCATAAATCATATAATATGTAAGTCTTCCGCTTGCATCAAGACCCAAATTCTGAGCAAGCATCGGGAGCATACAAATGTAAATACCGAGAATAATTGACGGTATAAGCGAAAGATACTGGAACGGCTTGAACTTACCCCAACGGGTACGCATATTATCAATGATACCTGCTGTCAACGGGTCATTAACAATATCATAAATTCCGAGAGCAACCTGTGCCTTTGCAAAAGCTATAGGCTTAACTCCGTACATTTCATACATCCAAAGCTCAGAACCAACATCGTATTTACCGAGAGTAGTCTGACCGAAAGCACTGTAAAGAACATAAGAAACTCGTTCTTTTGTTGTACAGAAAAGACGATCCATGTACGACTGACTTTCTATTTTTCGGTTTGCCTTATCTTCTTCCACTTGCAGTCGCCTCCTCTGCTTTTTTCTTTTCAGCCTCTTCGGCTTCTTTCTTCAATCTTTCTTCTTTTTCAACACGCATCTGATGAAGACGTTCATATTGAATCGGTCGAATTTCTTCCGTTGTCATTCCTTTTTCCTTCATCTCGAAGTATTCTTCAATAGGAATACCACCAACATAGCACTGCTTATGCTTAATTGTGATACCTTTTTTGAATACCATAAGGTCAACAACAACATTTGCAATCTGAAGAAGTACATACAGATATCCGCCGATACCGACTGTACCGATTACTGCTCCTCCGTCCGGCATTGCGAGAGCCGCAATTAATGAGCCGATTGTTGTTACAAGAATGATTACATCAAGCACGGTATTTCTAATCTTACCCTTTGGTGAACAGGCAAGAGTAAGAAGTAAAAAGTGTGCAACAAGTGCCAATAACGACAGTGCAAACAATGCCGCAGACACAAGCAGAAAAGTTGTCGGAGTTTTTCCGATTTCCATAGCTCCTGCAATAGTATCACCATTCAGCTTATCAAAGCAATCTACAATAGTCAGTATACTGATTCCACCATCCATAGGTTTGAATGGTTCAGTAACCTTTGCCTTAATCAATGGCAGAAAAATTGCTCCAATCGGAAGAAGCGATGTAAAAATTCTGACAATCGCCAACTTTGAGCCTGCAAAAGATGCTTTCAGACGATCAATTTTTTTCTGAAAATGATAATACTGCACTTCTGCAATATCCGCATCCTGCATCATACGCTCCTGCTCGTCATACAAGACCATGTTGACTCCACAGTTAGGACATTTCGGACGCCAGTCTGTCATCTTAAGATGATGACCGCATTTAGGACAATCCGCCATCTAATACCTCCTCTATCTATTTTATTTTATTAATTATATCACATTTGTTTTACTCTAATCAAGATTTAGTCTGGTAGCATAATATATGATTTTTTAGTCCTCTATTTGTTTGTTTTTAACAAGTAATATCGTTTTCATTTTCGTAAAGAAAAAAATTCGGAGATATCGCTATCTCCGAACGGATTTTTTGTGTATTTTGTAATTATTTCTGAGTTCCGAAAAGAGCTGCAAAAAACGGAATCTCAACTCCGTATTTTTCCTTAAGGTCACTCTTTACACCAAGATTATTGAATATTGCATATACTTCACCGAGGAATCTTGCTGCAAAATTTAACGGATTATGAATATATTTCGGGTGACCGCCCTGCTGTGTTGTCTTTGAAATAGTGAATGAGTTGAACGGCTCGCTCTCACCTTCATAGAAGCTCTTGATTACGATTGAATCCTCAGAAAAATCGAGAACATTGTATATTACGTTTTCCGTATCAACATACTTGCCGATTCTGTCACCTACAGGAATTTCTTCTTCAGGGTCAATGGTTCTCGGACGATTAATTGAACCCGACACCATATAGATACTGCCCTTTGCATCTGTTACCTCGTCAATGTCTGCAGTAGAAAGAACTGATTTCTTTCTGTAAACAACGTCTGAAAGTGTGTAGTAATGACTGTGTCCCATAAGAACAAGGTCAATTGCGAATTCGTCCATAAGTGGAATCCAGATTGTTCTGAGAAGAGCATTCTCGCTTTCTCTGTGCTCAATTCTCTGTCCGAGAAGGTCATGGTGGAACATTGCAACCCTCCACTTGACATCCTTGTTTTCGTTAACCGCATTTTTAATGAATCGACGGTGATATGCACCATCTGCATTGTTTGCATCCATAACAAGGAAAAGAGTGTCACCCTTTACGAACCAGTAGTCACCGCCGATGTAGCTTCTGACACCGCATTCATCTGTTTCGGGATTTGCGTTGAAGTATCTGTAGTCGATGTTCTTTCTGTCATGGTTACCCTCAAGAATTGCAATTGTTGTGTTCTTGGCATCCTCAGATGCAACGAAACCGCAATATTCATCTCGTCTTCCGAGTGACGCCTGGTCACCTGTTGAAAGAATAAGAGAAATTTCCGATTTATCATTTGCCTGTGAAATAACATTGGCAAATGTTCCTGCCTGATTTTCCAGGTTGTCCTCATTCTCTTCATCGTAGCTGATGTGAACGTCAGTTACATACAAGGCTGAAAATTCATTGTCTGCAACTGTTGTGAAGTTGTAAACAGAAGAAGTATAGCCGTCGGAATTGCAGGTATAGTAATATGTTTCGCCTTTTTCAAGTGAGCTGATATATGCCTCAGCAGAATAATCACCCTGCGGTGTTTCTGTAACAGATGCGGTGTATTTCTCGGCATTATTCATATCTTCGCTGAGACTTAATGCAACATAGTTTCCTTCAGCCTTGTCAGTGTACCATCTGATAGTTCTTTCACTCTCGGTCTGACCCGGTGCGATATAAATTCCCTTTGAAATATCCTCTGAGTTTGTCTGCCAGTATGTGTGCCAATTGTCACCTGCAAATGCAGTTGTAAAGCAACTGAACGCCAATATCAGACAAAGCACAAAGCAAATACTGCTTTTTGTAATCTTCTTCATTATAAATCCCCCTGAATAATTTTGTATTATTCTAATATATTTTCAAAATATTTTCAATATGAAATTAAAATTTACTCATATCAAAATCCTGTTATTTTATTCAAGCTCAATTTTCCAGAATACAATCTGTTTTCTGTTGTGTGTGTATGAAATATACAATTTGTTATTGTCATACACTATTGCAGGATATGAAAATTCTCCCCTTGCCTGCTTTGATATTTTTTTACCTGTTTCTGACTTATCAGGTGCAGACTTAAATCCCGGCTCACAATTGAGAATCGGCTCAAAGGATTTGCCGTTATTGTCCGAACACGAAAGCAAAAGCGGATATCTCACTCCCCAGTTTACATCGACGGGATTATAAATAAGCCAGAGTCTGCCATTTTCGTCCTTTGCACAGTCTATTCCCGAATTGTTGTTGGGAAGACGTGTCCGTTTCGGCTTTGACCATGTTTTTCCGTAATTGTCAGAATCACTGCGATAAATTGCACCTGCATTTGAGCGCATAAAGCAGTGCACGATTCCCGGTGCAGACTCCCACAATGTCGGCTGTATAAGTCCGACGTTTATACCCTTATATTTAGGCTGAGGAAAATAATCCGTCCTCTCCCAAGTGATTCCGTCATCATCTGAGCGGTCAATGAAGCATCTCCACTTTCCGTCCTCTGTCGAAGCAGGTGCAAGAAGTGTACCGTCTGAAAGCAACAGGCACTTATCCTTTACAGGACCTCTGCCTCCGACATCTCCTGAAACAAGCTCCCTTGGTTCTGACCATGTTCTGCCGTTATCCTTGCTTACAACATATTTTGTTATCCATGTCGGAATTTCCTCACCATACTTAAAGTAAAGAATTATTTCTCCGTTTTGTCTTTTATAAAGCACAGGATTCCAGTGTGCAATCTTATCATTATCAGATACAACAACAGGTGTGCTCCACTCACCATCAGCACTGCGTATTGAAACGTAAATTTCAACATCGGGATTTTTCTCGTGCTTTCCGCCAAACCATGCAACAATCACTTCACCATTATCAAGCGGAAGCACTGTTGATGCGTGACAGGAAGGTGTAACCGTTCCGAATTCAAAAACAAATTCTTTTTTTGCCGATTTTATCATAAAAACATCCTCTCGTTATTTATCGATTTTATTTTATTATCAGCTTTTCGCCGGGTTCGATTTTGTATGTATTTCCGTTTTCAAAAAACCATACGGGAACAGCTGACGGATTGCAAACTATCGTGTTATCTGCCGAGGCTTCAAGTCTTTCATATGCCTTGACATAGTCATAAATTTCAATATTGGTTGCGTACCAGATATCTTCCTTGCCTGATATTTTTTCGGCAAATTTTTCAATCAAATCCCAGTTGTCATTTCTGTCAAATTCGTAGCTGTGTCCCCACACATAAAACATATTGCAGATTCCCCATCTCGGGTCATCGTTTATGAATTTATCAGCGAGAGCCATAAGCCCTGCGTCATTATGATGACAGGTCGGGTGAAGCTCAAGCCAGTTTTCGGGAAAGATAAAGCTGTGAGTTGACTTAGTTGTTCTTGAATACACGATACCGCACAATTTCAGCACTTCCAGAGTTTCGTCACTGTAGCATCCGTACGGATATGCCATTCCTTTTCCGAGTGAGCAAAAATGCTTTTCTATATTTTTTCTGTCTTCCGTAATTTCCTTTATTGCCTCGTGACTTTTTAATGAAGCAATCCACGGGTGGGTCAGTGTATGAACTGCAACCTCGTGACCTGAATTATTAAATAATTCTTCAGCCTCGTTCCACGTCAGTTTACCCTCACCATCTCTTTGAGAAGCATCGTTCAAAAACAAGCCTGTGTTAACATTAAATGTTCCCTTAAGACCATATCTGTTTAATATTTCAATCAATCGTATATCCTGAGTGTTTCCGTCATCATAGCTGAACGTCAGAACTTTTCTTTTTCCATCCTTCAAGCACATTTGCACTTCAACCACATCCTTTATCAAATAATAACATACTCAAAAATAAATACAATCGCATCAATGCAATTAAATAATCAACTCGTCAGAAATCTTTTTTCCTGCAAACGGAAAATATAATTTTTCGTCAAAGAAATCATATTCACCGTTTTCTATCGGCATAATCGAATAAGCTCGCACCTCATCGGGATTAAGTGAAGCCTTAAACGAATCCGAGCCTTTCATAACAGTCTTTGTTTTTGTAAAATATTCGTAAACCATATACTCGCTGTCGCACTTTATTCCGGGTATACAGCTAAGATAAATTATTTCATCAGTAACCGCTTCACGTGTGAACAAAGCAAGTGCAATGTTTTTGTTTTTTTCATTCCACAGCTTTACAAGTCGTTTACTTTTATAGCAATCCTCAAAAATAATATCTCTTGTCGGCAATGCACAATGCTCCATAACAGGAAGCGAGCCATCCTTATTAATGCACGGACGTATATTCTCATAAATTGTTGTGCCGATTTCGTCACTTAAATAGACAGGTCCGCCGCTGATTGCACGCAAAACACCTTCGTGCTTAAGAAAATCTCCCGACGAAGACCACACCATATCAAAGTCGCCGATATACATCCTGCCGTGCCACAGTGAATTCCATGCATCCTGCACAAGATGCTTATAAAAACGCACAGGACTTCCATGCGGGTCAAAATCTCCGCTCGTTCTTGAAATTGCCGTGTTTCTTTCAAGGACATTCAGCATATCCATACCCATACAATTTATTACCGCTCCGCCGAAATGCTTTTCTGCCGACATTTCAAGCGCATTATGATTGCTTCGGGTATAGTAAATATTTGACTTAGTGCCTTCGCATAAAACAGGGTAAGTGCTTTGTGAATCGACCTTGATAAAATCAACACCACATTCTTCAAGATAAGTATGCCAGCTGTCCCAGAAGTTAAAAGCCTTTTGCGCTTCACCCGAAATACTGATTATTCCGCCTGCCGTCTTTTCAAGATTTTCTTTTTGTTCCTCGAACAGTTCACTGTTCGGGTCAATTCCCATACTGTAGCCGTTGAAGGTGTGCCACACTCCGACGTACTCTATGCCATAAGCTTTTTTTATTTTTCTAATACATTCCTTCAGTCCTTCGGGAATTTTATTTTTGTCTTCCTTAAATGATGCAAGTGCATGCTCATTTAACTGAAGCCAGCCGTTATCAAACAGAAACCATTTAACGGGAATTTTTTTCTCACGAAGCTCATCGAGCTTCTGATATATTTTTTCACTCGTCAAATCCTTGTAGCACATATTCCACGTGCACATACCGAGTCCTCTGAGTTGCCTCGGCCACTCTTTTTCTTCAACAAGCTTTCCTTTTATTCCACCGTTTTTTCTTGCAAAATAATAAGCATTTTCTATCGCTTTGTATGGGTCATCGCTTTTCGATACGCAGAGAAAATAACCGCTCACTCTGTCATATTCCATACTGCCGATTGAGAGATATGCCCTGCCTTCTCCCAATTCGCAAAAGCAGTTGTCACCATTCAGCGGAAGAAGATAAATATATTCGTTTCCGCTTTTCATCAATGCGCCCTGCGTGCAAGGCTTGAGTTCATCAAATCTGTTGCAAAACTGCGGAATCATCCACCAGATATTATTATGCGAATTGCCGAGCACCTTATCTGCATCCGGAAGCTTCAATTCAAATTCCACCGCATTTTCACTTGCAAGTATATTCGCTCTGTCACCACGACGAAGAAGTCTTAGGTCAATCGAAAAAAGAGCGTTATTATCATCGGCAAGCACGGAAATCGTCATTTCGGCTTCGTCATCCAAAATATTATTTTTCTCCGCTGAATTGCCGATAAACTTTTCAAGCTCATTTTCGGAAATATCTATTCTGTAATGTCTTGCCACATTAATTGTACAGGATTTAATAACTTGTGAAATATCAGTAGCCATAAACTTCTCCGATTATTAAGTATTGATTATTTTATAGCATGAAAGGCCGAGAAAATCAAGATAATATTGTTATTTAAAATATTGAATTATGCTCAGAAGTTGTGTATAATCAAATCAAAGCATAGGGAGGAATAATTTTGAATAAACAGATAAATTCGAAAAAAGCCGATAAAGAAATTGCCAAAAGGCAAAAACAGCTCGATAAACCACGCAGTAAATTTTACCTTGCATACCTGTTTTTTATTATCAGCATAATTTACATAACCGATGAGGTTGCTTCCGCTCTTGCAACCTTTATGAAAACCGAAATAGCAAATGATATGATGTCCCGTTTCGGCGATGCATCTGTAAGTATGCTTGACATAATTACGGTAATATCATTTCCGTTTATGGCTCTCGGTGTTATTTACAAGCCGCTTGCCGACAAATTCGGTCGAAAGCCTTTTCTTGTTTTAAACACATTCGGAATGTGCCTCGGTTTGTTAATAGTTAATATGACGGAAAGCATTCCGGGATACGTTATCGGTGCGTGTATGACGCAGTTTTTCATCACTCACGATATGCAGGTAGTTTACATAATGGAAACCGCTCCTGCAAAGCACAGAGCAAAAATATATTCCTGTATAAAGTGTATTGCAATGCTCGGTGTACTTGTCATTCCGCTTTTGCGTCGCACACTTATGCACGAAACCTCGCAGTGGAGAAGTGTTTATCTTCTTCCCGGTCTTGTCGGACTCGGAGTAAGTGTCGTTGCTATTTTCCTTGCAAAGGAAACAGAAGCATTCAACCTTGCAAGAATTAATTATCTTAAAGGCTCAACGGAAGAAAACGGAACCGAATCAAGCGGAGGTGTGATTCCGTCACTCAAATTTGCATTGAGCCACAAGCAGTTAAGATGGATTTTTCTTGCACTTTTCTTCTCGGAAACAGGCTTTATTATGACGAACGATTACCAGGTTATTATGACCTACGGTTATGCAAATAATTTTCTCAGCAAAGGCTTGTTTACAGATTTGTCAACAGCAGTTGAAAGTGTCGGAGTAAATCAGATAACAACAGCTCTGTTTTTCTTCCCGATAGGATGTGCGCTCAGTCAGCTTGTTCCCGGATTTATTTCCGATAAATTCGGAAGAAAAAAATCCGCTGTAATTATGTCGGCTTCGGCAATTTTATTCTTCGTTTCGTTCTGGCTCGGCTCACGTTATGGCTTAAATCCTCAGCTTGTCGGATTCTTATGCGGAGCAAGTGTCGGATTCTTCTGGGCAAATATAGATACACTCTGTCTTATCGCAGGTGAATCAACACCGACCGCACTTCGCTCGTCCGTGCTTTCTGTTACATATCTTCCGCTCGGACTCGGAATAGGAATTTCATTCGGTGTTTCAATTCCATTGATGAATATTTTCGGCAATTCAGCTGTCGGAATAATTGCTCTTGCATTGACAGTACCCGGACTTCTTGCCGACTTTATAATTCTTACAACAAAGGTTCACGATACAAAAGGCATTGATTTAACCACAGTCAAAGGAACTGAATGGGATTAATTTTTCATTTAATATAAAAAATGGAGGTTGTTTTATGGAAAAATGGAAGGTTGGTATTATCGGTTGCGGCGGCATTTGCAAAGGTGCTCACCTCGGAGAATACCTTGATGATGAAAGAGTCGAGGTCGCTGCTGTATGCGATATTATCGAAGAACGTGCTCAGTATCTCAAGGATAACTATTTCCCGAATGCTGATGTTTACACAGATTACAAAGAGCTTTTGAAGGACGAAAGTATTCGCTCTGTTGACATATGCACACCGAACTATCTTCACTCAATTATTGCGGTTGCCGCTTTTGAGGCAGGCAAGGATGTATTCACTGAAAAGCCCGATGCAGTAAATGTTGAAGAAGTTATGAAAATGAACGAAGCTGCAAAAAAAGCCGGCAAAACCTTAATGGTTATGAGAAACAATCGTTTCAACGAGGCCTCAGTTGTTGCAAAGAAAATGATAGAAGAGGGACGACTCGGTGAAATCTACTGCGGACGCTGCGGCTGGCAGAGAAGAAGAGGCATACCCGGAAAAGGCGGCTGGTTTACAACAAAAGCTATGTCAGGTGGCGGCCCGTTGATTGACCTCGGTGTTCATATGATTGACCTTGCAATATGGTTAATGGGCAATCCGAAGCCCGTTGCAGTTACAGGTACAACCTACTGCAAATTTGCAAATACAGACACAAGTGATTCCGTTAACTCCGATTTCGGTGATAAGGTTGAGGAAGGCACTTATAACGTTGAAGACCTCGCGATGGGCACTATCCGTTTTGACAACGGAGCACAGCTTCAGATTGAATTCAGCTGGGCTTCAAATATCAAGAAGGAAAATCGCTTTGTTGAACTTCGTGGTACAAAGGCAGGACTTACGTGGACGGATGCAGGTCCGGCCGACAGCTGGCTCGAGGTTTACGGAGAGGAATACGGTCACACAAACGACCTTGTTGTTCACGCAAAATCCGAACGTGAGCATCCGAAAAATCTCCGAAATTTCTATGACGTTGTGATTGAAGGAAAAGAGCCTTGCTTCAAGCCCGAACAAGGTATTGATATGATAAAAATTCTCTGTGCTGTTTACGAATCCGCTGAAACAGGCAAGGAAGTAAGATTATAATAAAAATAAAGCATAAAAATCTCGGCTATTGCAAATTGCTTTAGCCGAGATTTTTTCGTTCCACAATAATGTATAAGAAATTCTGCTTTACTTATTTGCAAGCATACTGAAAAATCCTGCAATCGTTGAAACGAGATTAAACAAAAGAGAAACAGGGTCATAGCTCATGAGCTTTATAATCGGAGAAGACATACCCGATGTTTCAAATGAAATTTCGTCCATGCTCAGTCTTGCGTTTTCTCCATCAAAGCAAAATTCAACATCGCTCACGTCGGTAAGATATGTTCTTGATGCGGCGGCAGGAAGACGTTTGCCCGAAAAATACAATGTATTCATATTGAACACAATTTCGTGCCACTCACCATCAGCAGGAATTGTTGCGGATGTACTCTTTGTTCCGTCAACAACAGGTGCCACCCACTTGCCGTTGTCCTTAATAATTTTTACGTTTGAAATAACAATATCATTTTCTCCGTCATTGCGAACCATTACGGACATTTTTTTATAATTCTGCCAGTTCTGATTAAATTCAAGGAAAATATTTTCTTCATTATTTTCATTAACATATTTTGTTATCGGGCTGACAGAGAAGCTGTTGTTTCCTGTAATTTTGAGTCCGCCGTTACCCTTGAAAGCACTTTCTGAAGTCACCGAAACATCTGCGCCATTGCCTTCCCATATTTCGTAATTGCCCGCAATAGTAAGACTTTCCTCTCGCCATATTTCCGGTGTATCACAATCTGTCCATCCGAAATCAGTCCATATGTTATCTATATATGACCAGTCGGTAATCGTCGGCAAAACAGGCCATACATATTCGCCGTCCTTGTATGCATACAGATTGCATCTGCTTGTGATAAGTCCGTTGGCATACATAACAGCCTTTGGCTTTTCGATATTTTCAGAATAAACTCTGACAGTATCATTTGATACTATTTCCGCATCGGCAGGGACATAAACACCGTCTTTTCCGCAAATCGTAAAGCCGTAAATTCGCTCTCCTTTGGCTTTCAACGTATCACCGCAATAATTATAAGTCAGATAAACAGAATTATCTTTTATTTCATAGCTCTTTAAATTCGGTGCGGAAACGCAGTTTTTCTCGCCATACACAAGTCCCTGTGCGGCATATGCCATTCTTTCACCGACAGGCTTTTTATCCGCAGGATGACATGCCTGAGTTTCAATATAATATGTAAGAGGAATATCCGAAACCGAAATAATACTTCTTGATTCAGGTCTTGATTTCTGCATATCCGCAAATTCGGAGCTCATTCGTTTAAAGCCGTCAATATCGCCGAAGGAAAAATCGCAGAGTGATGTGAATACAACAGGCAGTACACCATCGTAATCAAACAAGTCAGAATATGAATCCTGTAAAACATCAAAAAGTCTTGAGTATTTTCCATGCTCCCAGCCACTGTCAGATTCTCCCTGATACCATATCATTCCGGCAGGTCTGAAGTTGCCGAGCGGAGCAATTTTTTTGTTATACATTCCCGAGCAGGCATTCATAATCGAAATCGAGCCGTCTTCTTTCCACTCTTTTTTTGAGTAATAGCTCGTGCCTAAATCGTTAATAACCTGTCTGTTTCCATCAATTGCACTTCTCGGAATCCATGCAGTTATTGAGCTTCCTCCAAGACTGCCACTGAGAAGTCCGACAGGCATATCAAGCTCTTTTTGGAGCTTTTCGGCGAAGAAATATCCTGTGGCTGAAATATTGAAAATTCTGTCGTCCGTTCCGTCAAACCAGCAACAACCCGGAATTTCAGTTTGCGGATAATACGGCAGATTATATGTATCTCCGTTATATTCGGGGCTCGGAGCAGAATAAAAATATCTTACATTTTTGCTTCCTCTTGTTCCGTCTGCAAGCATCTGCTTACCTGTCACAGACCATTGAAGTTCAATCTGCATATTTGATTGACCACCCGAAAGCCATAATTCACCAAATACAATATTTTCGAGAACATCGAACACCTGTCCGTCAGACTCCATTGTGATTGTATATTCTTCATAGCTTCCTGCAGGTGCTTTAAAAGAAATTTTGAACAGCCCGTTATTATCAACCTTCGATAACGCCTCGGCAACAACACTTCCAAGTTTGTTTTTCAACGAACATTTTATTTCGTCACCTGCATTACCCGTTCCTGCAAGCACAGCGTCTTCATTCTGTTGGAAAAGCATTCCGTTTCCGTAAACATTGTAAAGTCTTGCATCAACGCTGTCCACTGCAGTCGCATAAACAAACGTAGATAAAATTACTGAGATACAAATAATAAAAGATACTATTTTCTTCATTTCATCAGCTCCTTTTTACTATTATATCACATAAAATATATAAAATGGAATATCTGAATAATAATTATTTCTTGACTGAATTCTTTTGCAATGCTAAAATCAATTTATAAATTCTTTGAGGAGTATATTTATGAATAAAAGTTTTACCGATATTAAATCATTTGACGAAAAAAATCAAAAGATTTTTTGTTATCGAAGCGGAACAGCCATTCTCGAAGAGATTTTTCAAGACGGTGTCTTATACTCCGCAGGTACAAACTGTGCAGGCTATCCGCTCAATGTTTTAAGTAACTGCAACACAAGGCTGAATCCGTTTGATTTTTGCGAGCCGTTCAGTTTCAATGCCGTAATTGATGGTGTAAGTGTGTGCCGAAATCTTAAATTCATTGAATTCAATGTATCAGATGATGGTTGTAAATCCGAAGCAATCTTTTCGGACAGTGCAGACGAGCTTATTTTTTATATTAACACCACAGTTGACGGCACAAATGTTTTTACAAGAAATATTAGCATTGAAAATAAAGGCTCTGCCGAACATAAAATTTCAAGACTTGTTATTCACGGCGGTGGTCTTGAAAAGACAGACTATCGTGATTGTGCTTACTATGATATTCATAACGGCAAAAATCAGTATGATATCGGATATTTCAGAAATTCACATTGGGGACGAGAGGGCGAATTTGAGTTCACACCGCTTGCCGAAGGCACAACCTGTGTTGATTGCAAATTCGGTGCTGACAGATTTCGTCACCCTGCCGTTTTTCTTCGTAACAATATTAACGGCAATATGTTTTTTATACAATGCGGATGGAGTGGCGGTGTTCGTTTCAGCTTCAACAATGACAGTGCAACATCATCTGACAGCTCTGCATTATCATATGCTGTTGAGCTTACGGGATACTCTCCGTTGTACATATTAAAATCCGGTAAAAAATTCATTTCTCCAGAGATTCATTTCTGTGTGGTTCACGGTGACCTTGACAGTGCCGTAAACGAAAGCATTAAGCACATAAGAAAGACGATTATACCTGACGAAGTTGATTTATCCGTAGGCGGTGGAATGGGTGCTGAACACGATATGTCCGTCGAAACCTCAATATCATTTGCAACACAGCTTCACGAAATGGGAGCGGAGGTGTTCATTATTGATGCGGGATGGGCTTGTCCTCCGAATGAAGAAATGCAGTGGTATCAGTACAACGGGCTTAACAGAATAAATGAAGACCGCTATCCGAATAACGGACTTGCAAAAATCCGTGAGCATTGCCGTAATATCGGTATGAAATTCGGTATGTGGATGGAGCCCGAACGATTCGGAAACAAATCGGGTATAAAAGAAAGGCACCCAAATTGGGTAACAAAAAATATTTACGAAAACGAAAACATCGGCTTCCTCGACTTTACAAATCCCGAGGTTGTTGAATGGGTTGAAAGCGAAATTTCATACATCATTGAGAATTATCAGCTCGACCTTTTCAGACTTGATTACAATGTTGACGGCAGAGAGGCATTCGGATTCAACAATGACGGCGAATGTATTTCGTTAAGACATTATTCAAATATTTACAGTATGTTTGAAAGAATACGAAAAAAATATCCGAATGTTGTTTTTGAAAACTGTGCAGGTGGTGGCGGAAGAACTGACCTCGGATTTATGAAAAATTTCAACCACACATGGGTAAGCGACAATCAGAAAATGCCGAGAAGCACCGAAATCACAAATGGTATGACAATGGTGCTTCCACCCGAAAGAGTTGACAGACTTTTTGCAGGTATGGGATGCCATGTCACGGGCGATATGAAATCACATATTCGCAACACAATGCTGACACATATGTCATTAAATGTGATTGCACCTACGGTGTTATGTGTAAATTCAGATTTGATGTCTGAAATTAAGGACAGTGTTAAAATGTACAAGGATGAAATCCGTCCCGTTCTGCCGAACAGTAAGATTTATCACCATACACCGACAAGAAGTGACGTGTTGAAAAATGGTTTCACCTGCCTTGAAATCACTTCAGAAAACAAAGAAAAAGGCTTTATCTCAGTTTTTTCAACAACTGAATCAACCGTAAATGAAATTATCATTAAGCCAAAGGGAATAAACAAAGCATTGAATTATTCGGTTTATCTTGACAACGAACACGAAGAATACACTGTAAGCGGAAGAGAACTTTCAGCCTGCGGAATTCAAATTAATCTGAATACATCGTTGACAAGTGAATTTATAAAATACAGTGCCGTTTAAAATAAGTGCCGAAATTGCAGACACCTGCAAAATCGGCACTTGATTTTTATATTAAGTCTTCAAAACAATCCATCTCTTTTTGAAGCTCTTTCAGAAACTCAGAAATATGATATCCGTCTGTTGTAGCGTGATGACAGGTCAATGACAACGGCATTATATATTTTCCGTTTTCCTCGTGATACCTTCCTGCCTCAACGCTCGGGAAAAAGTACGGTTTATTCTCATATGAATGAACGGCAAAATGATTGAAATTCACCCACGGAAGAGCCGATACAGTATACGCATTTTCGGGTGGCAAATCGGGTCTGCAAAGGACTCCTCTGTTTTCACCGAAACTATTTTGATTTTCAAGATATTGCCTGTAAAACTCGTTGAAATTTTCGTTAAATTCAGTCCACATAAGTGAAAAAGTATGCGTATCCTCGTGCCACGAAGCATACAATGGTGTCAGCGTATCAAAGTAGCCTATTTTCTCATCCTTCACCGCACATTTGAATTCAATCTGCTTGTTAAGATTTCTTGTCACGAGCCACAGATATGCAGGAAAAAATTTAATCCCATTTTTATGAACTGTTTTCAGCAGATTCGTTACATCAACATCAACAGTTATTGAATAGCCTGTCGGTGCCATCTTTGAAAAATAATAATACATTTGCATTCTCGACCAGCTGTTTACATCAATCGGATTAAACATAAAATACCTCCAAATTATCTTCAGATGTATTATATCAGAATTTGTTCACTGTTCAAACCTACGCTTCGTTGAAACAGGTCATATTTTGAGCTGACCTTTTGCTGACAAAAATTATTTTTTCTCGACCTTTTTACCCAATTTGAAAAATGGCATTAATTTCGCATTCGTTTTAAACCGATAATATTTCAAAACAGGTCGAGCATACTGTCAAGATATATCTTTTCTCTGACGTTAATATGATACTCGGGTTTCACCAAATAATACAACAAAAACTCAAGCAAGATTGCCGACCCGAGTCCCCGTCCTTCAATCTTGAAATTTGAAAATCCCGCAGGAAGATACGTTTCAGCAATATCATTTATGCTGATAAAAGACGGATTTTTCATCGCATCAGAAAACAAATATCCGTCACGGCCGTTCGGCGCTTTGCAGACAAATTCGGCACAATCCTCCCCTAATATTCTGCGGCTCACATTTTCGTAACAGGCTCTTCTATCCCTGCATCCGATATAGCAGCACTCATTACACAGAAATTCAACCTTATCCTTTTCCTTTTGTGTCAGCATGTTGAGCTTTTCAAGCTGTCTGTTCAGGCGAAAATCAGGAACAACATAACGAAATTCCTTACGCTTCACTTCATCCGAAAAATCCGTGAAATCGGTCAGCACCTTTGTAGTTGAAGAAATGAAACACAGCTTCGGATATTTTTCTTTAAGATAATCAAGCAGCAGCTCCGAATGAATAATTACTCCGTTTTCCGCTGTGCAGTTTTTCTCAAGCAATTCACATAGTCTGTTGCATTTTAAATCCGAAAGATGCTCCTGCTTCAAAAGAGAATTGCTGAATGTCAGCCGTGCAGAAATTCCGTATTCACGCACAAGTGCCAATGCCTCGACCGAGTTATCCGTATCCGCACCGAATCGTCCTCCACCCCATATGCAATCCGAGGGAGCACCGTATAATGACGCAATGTCGCACCACTCATAAAAATATTCTCTGTTTTCATAAAAAATCGGCAGAAACACCTTATAGAAATCATAAAATTCAAACAATCCCGGAAGATGATAATGCGCAGTTCTTTTTTCCATATCAGTCAATTCACCTCAAGCTGATTATATCATATAACATCCTCACATTCAATAAAAGTCCGACAACAAAACAGGTTGTAATTTCACTTGATTTTAAATGCACTGCTGTGATAAAATAATTTTGATATTATTGATAAATTTTGAAAGAGGGTTATCATATGAACAGTTTAACTATTGATGAAATTAAAAAAATAAATTTTAAGATCAGTGACCAAAGTCCGATTATTAAACCCTTTAACTGTTCTTATATTGTTGCAGACCCTTCCCTTTTAACTCCCGACAAAGCTCCCGACGGGAAATGGCATATTTTTTTCCATACTATTTTCGGAATATATCGTTTTGAAAGTACCGACGGGATTAACTTTAACAAGGCCGAAAAAATCATCACTCGTGCCATGCGTCCCGATATTAATTTAATAGATGGCGAGTATTATCTTTTTTATGAAGGAACACAGTCCTTGCTTGTGAAAGGTCTGAATGTGGTAGGTCTTGCCAGATGGGAATCAGAAATATTCTGTATCAAAAGCAAGGATTTAAAAAGCTGGTCATCACCCGAAAAGGTAATTGCTCACACACGTGAATATGAAAAGGACAAACACGGAATATCAATTTCAAATCCTTTTTTGATAAAGCTTGACGACAAATATCGAATGTACTATTCCTGCGGACAAACATTTATAAAAGATTGCGGTTTTTGTGAGCCGACTTATATTTCGTATGCTGAAAGTGAAAAAATATGCGATAGTTATGTTTCAGCCGCAAAACCGATAATCAGCCCCGACCGAGATAAGTTTTATATTAATCTTTGCAGTGGATGCATAAAGGTATACAAGCTGAAGGATGGCTTCATAGGCATACAAAACGGAATTTACGAAAAAGACGGAAAAAGTCACAGTGGAATCGTTCTCCTTACAAGTACAGACGGCATCAACTTTAATTTTGAGAAAATACTTGTTGAGCCGAAAATGCACATTAACGGTGACTGGATGAATCAGTTTGTGTATGCAAGTCATCTTGTGAAGTACGGTAATAAATTGCGTTTGTATTTCAATGCAAGAAACAAAGCGGATATTTTAAGTGGCAGAGAGTGTATTGGCTTTGCCGAGGCTGAAATCAACCTTTAATGTCCGAATGATTTTCACAATCAATTATTAATATCGACAATAAAGGTGCAGACAATTATGTCCGCACCCATTCTTTTTTCAGAATTGCATATTGATATGTATTTTCGTAGTGTGGTGTTCCATCGGGATTATTTACAAAAGAAACAAATTCTTTGAACAAGCCTTCCCGCCGCATTCCGAGTTTTTCGCAAAGGTGCTGACTTGAGAGATTATAATCTTCTGTATAAGCATAAATTCGTCGTGCTCCCTTTTGTGTGAACAGATAATCAAAGAAAGCATAAGCCGCTTCGTAGGCGTAGCCCTGCTTTTGGTAATTATCATTCAGCATCCAACAAGGGCTGAACGTATCTTTAGGAGTTTTCTCATCTGCGTGTGGTTCACCTGCTTCGGGATAGGCATCTATTTCACCGATAACCTTATCTGTTTCTTTTAGCACAATCGCAAAATAAAATTCAGTTTCACCCATTCTTTTTTTCATTTCCTCACGGGCATCATCAACCGTTTTCAGTTCCATACAAGCAAAGCAATTAACCGCAGGCTTGTGAAGATATTCAAAAACATCCCCTGCATCCCCTTCAAGGAAAGGACGAAGCACTAATCTTTCTGTTTCAATAACCATAATATTCTCCTTAATAAAGTTTACAATGCAATTATGCTGTAAACAGTCTTATTTACGCCGAAATAAAGTATCCTGAAATCAATGCAGGACTACCTATCAAAAAAGTAATAGGTTTTTCATTTCCAATCGAGTTTGATTATTTCTGTTTTTCATCTCAAAATGGCTTGTTATAATAATAACATAATATTTCACATTAAACAATATTGACATTGTATAAATCAATACTTCACCAAAAGAGTAATCCGAAACCTGTAAGCGATAAACTACAAATACCATATTAAAGAAAAATGCCATAACCCGTGATAACAATCGAATTATGGCATTTTTATAAATTTGTTTAATTACTTTTGAGCAATTTTTCAAAAACAAATTCCTCATCGGGTATACTATCCGTCGGAACATACGTCACATCGTTCCCTCTGGTAACAGTAATAAACTTTCGGTACTCCGTGTTTTCACTTACAATTTCTCCGTTCATTATGCAAATGCAGCCGCCTCGTGAACCGATATTTTCAATTGAGCTGACAATTGTTCTGCAAAGCGAAAGCATACTTAAAACAGTGTGACGGAAGCGGTAATATTCAGCAACTGAGTTTTCGTTTTCTATCGTAACACGGTCATAAAAATTGTTATATAAATCTTCAAGTTCAAAAATCAGTTCCCGAATTTTTTCATAATTTCTGCTTACTCCGGCACAGTCAGACATCTTTTTTGAAAACTCATATCTGTATTTTTTCAGAGTTGAATTTTCAGAGAAAACAGGCATCTTAGGGATTAAAGCATCTGTATATTCCAACGAAATATCTTTCAGCTTTTCTGAAAGGTGCATTGCCGCTCTCAATCCGCCTACCTGGGTGTCGTTCAGGGCACTGCCTCCGGGACGATATACTCCGAATTTTCCGGCTGCTTCACCAACAACAAAAAGGTTTTTTACAGAGCTTTCCGAATTTATATCTGTTCTGATTCCGCCGTTATTATGCTGAGCGGAAATGCTGATTTCAAGCGGTTCTCTTGTAAGGTCAATTCCATGGTCAAGATAAAGCTGTACCGCCTTTGGATTCAGAAGCATCAATCTTTGTATCGGTGTATCTCCGATGCATTCAGCATTTAACAGATAATTTTTAGCTTCATCATCGAGCTTTTCAAAATCAAATCCCGACGGATTTCGGGTATAATCAATATAAACCCTGTTGCCCTTTTCAAGCTCTCGGAACACAAGAATATCAATCTGTGACGAGCCTTTTGTTTTAGCAAAGTCAAACGGCCACTGATAGCCTTTAAGGAAAACTTCAGAATAAATATCATTTACATTTTGTCCGTTATCAATCAGAAATTCCTTTTCATTTCCATCGGGTGAAACGGAATAATATCTCGGAATAACCTGCTGATAACTGCCCGAAAGATTCCAGCGGAATTTTACAGATGCAATGCCGTACTGCCACTCCTGAAAATTTGCAAGCTCTGCACCTATCTCAATAGCAAGTCCTGTTGCTCCGCACTGATTTTCGGGATAAACAGAGCGGTTATATATTGCCGCAGGTGCACCCGTGCAAAGGATTACCGCCTTTGAATATATAATTTCATTAACTCCGTTATGTGTGCAGATAACACCGCGGCACTTGTTATTTTCTGCAATAAGACTGATAACACTGTAGCCGTCAAGAATTTCAGTACCGTTGTCATAAACCTTCTTTTCGAGCTTTTCTGTCATGAATTTTGAAGTCAGCGGACCGGCAGAGGTTGCTCGCATAGTGTTATCATGGTCTGTTCGATAACCTGCATATCTGCCGAATTTATCCGACGGAAACGGTATACCGAGCTCTGCAAGTCGCATAAAACAACGTGCACTGTTGGCAGCCTCAATTAACGCATCACTTCCGTTCATTGAACCGCCGGAATAGAAGTCCTGCGCCATTTTAATTACACTGTCACCATTTTTACTGCACATATCGAGCTTGTAATATGTCTGTTTGTCGCTTCCGGCATTTCTCGAGGTTCCATAGTTAATGTTTTCGGTGACAACGCAAATATTTTTTATTCCGAATTGATAAAGCCAATCGGCGGTGCTGAAGCCTGCAGCACCGCTTCCGACAATTATAACATCATAACTTCTCATAATCTTCTCACACTGAATCCGCCGTCCGCATTGATGACCGTACCCGTACAGAAATCAAGATTTCCGCTTGCCGCCGCAAACACAGCATTTGCCACATCTTCGGGTTGGCCCATTCTTTTGATTGGAGTAAGTCCGTTATCAATAAGATTTTCATACTTACCTTTAACGCATTTGGTCATATCGGTTTCGATTATTCCGGGCGAAACCTCAAAAACAGATATTCCGTATTCTGCAAGTCTTGCCGCAAAAAGTTTTGTAAACATCGAAATTGATGCTTTTGAAATGCAGTATTCCGCTCTCTCCGTCGATGCAGTATAGGACGAAAGCGAGCTGATAAAAACAATGCGTCCGCTGTTTTGTTTTTTCATAATATTTGCCGTCATCTGTGAAACAAAAAATGTTCCTTTTTGATTTATGTCAAGCACATAATCAAACTCTTCTTCGCTTATTTCAAGCATATCTTTTCTGACTTTAGGAGCAACTCCTGCACAGTTTACGAGCAAATCGATTTTTTCTTCCTTATTAAGTCGCTCATTGAGCTTTTCTCTTGAATCAACGGATGAAATATCACAAGCAATAAATTCAACTGTACCGTTATCTGCTAATTTTTTAATTTCATCGGTTATTGTTCTGGCGGCAACAAGACACCTGTATCCCGAAGCTATGAGCTTTTTTACAACAGCAAGTCCGATACCCCTGTTTCCTCCGGTCACAACAGCAAACATCTCTATCACTCCACGTTTAAAACATATTTTTTATATATCGGCATATATACTTCCTTATCCCTTACAGGGCATCCGGCAACCGCTCCGTGTCGCATAAGCTCTGTACATTTTCCGCACGACAGGCAGCATTTTGACTTATCAAGCTCTCCGTTTTTCAAAAAATCCGAATAGAATGTCGGATAGCAAAATGACATTCGTCCGAATCCCGCAAAGCAGGCTGTTCCGTCATTCAGCACCTTTTCTGCATAATCAATACTGTCCTTTCCCATAAACGACAAGCCTGAAATTATGAATTTAATTTGCGGAAAAGATTGCTGAAGCTCCCTCGTTATGTCATAAATTCTCTTTTCTCCCACTTCGCCGGGCTCCGGAGAATTAATACACGGTCTGTTGATGTGCGGAATAAGATACGGATTTCCGAGAGTGAGATTGATAAGCTCAATTCCCATATCGGAAAGTGTTTGAATTATTTTCTTTGTTTCAGTTAAATCGATGTTGTTGTTTTCATTAACACCAAAGCCATAGGGATAATCAAAGCAATCACAGGCATTAAGTCGGGTTGTTACAAACATATTATCGCTCTTGTTATTCTGAACCGCTTTTATGCATTCAAAATAAAGACGGGTTCTGTTTTCATAATTACCGCCGTATCGACCTTTTCTTTCAAATGCACTCAGAAATTCATTCATAAGATAACCGTGACAGCATTTGACATCTATTCCGTCAAAGCCTGCATAGGAAGCGAGCTTTGCGGCCTGGGCGTACTTATTGATTATTTCGTCGCAGTATTCATCCGTTGCAATTGTGTATGGCTGATTTTCCTTGCCTTTTTCCCACAGCTCATTATGATATGCAATTATAGGCTCGGGATATCCGTTCGGCTTACTCCAGCGACCGCTGTTTGTCGATTGAATAATAACAATCGGCTCGAAACCATTCACCTCAATTGCTCGCTGTTTTATTTCTCTGACAAGTGATTTGAAGCTGTCTTTGTTTTTTTCATTGATGAACAACTGACGGGGATTTGCACGACATTCGGAGGAAACCGCCGTTGCCTCAAACCATATTATTCCTGCACCGCTTTCGGCAAAACGAAGGTAACGTCTTCGTGTCAGCTCGCTGATACTTCCGTCAGTATTTCCGTCACAGCCTTCCATCGGATGGAGAACCACCCTGTTTTGAACGGTTCTGCCGTATATTACAGTCTTTTCGTTAAGAAGCATTTCAAGTCACTCCGTGAATCTATTATCGTTTTTCGCATTAATTTTATATCAATTATTCGTTTTTGATTTGTGGCACACAGAAAATATAAGATTAACTCTAAACAAGTATATCATATCATTTTTTATTTTTCAATACAGCATAATTGCAACCGATTTATTAATTTTCTTTTCACCTTTTTGCGTTTCTTTATTGAAAAAACACATCATACAAAGTATAATAAATTTTAATAAATTATATTGAAAAGGATTGACATTGAATGTTGAAATTTATTTCAGTCGCAATGGCATCAATTATGATATTTCTATCTTCTGCATTTATCGGCATAACCAAGCCTGAATCCGCAGAGCTTTCCGAAAAGCTTGCCCGTGACGGCACACCGAAAAAATATTTTACATTGAGCTTCGATGACGGCATAACGCAGGATTACAAAATAATGGAAATCTGCAAAAAATACAACTTTAAAGGAATTACCTTTAATATAAACACTGGTCTTTGCGGTGAAAGTTGGGACTGGGTTGCTGAAGCGACTAATACGCCCGGACTCAGTCACAAAAGGCTCACCAGAAAAGAAATCAAAAACGGTGCGTATGACGGCTTTGATGTTGCCGCTCACACTCTTACCCATCCGTCAATGAATAAATATGACAATAATCCACTGGGCGTGGTCAGAGAAGTGCAGAAAGATGCATTCAACATCAAAAAGCTGACAGGTATCATACCTTTAGGTATGGCATGGCCCGGCGGCGACGAGGTTTATACAGAGCAATCTATTGAAAACGTATACAAATATACAACAATTCGCTACGCAAGAGGCACAATGCCGACATATAATTTCAATCTTCCCACGCGCTTTCTCAAGTGGGAACCTACCTGCAATATTTGTGACGCAAGAATGCTCGAATTGGCAAAAGAATTTATCGAAGCAGAGCCGACGGAAGATATGTTGTTTTATGTCTGGGGTCACGGCTATGAGCTTGATGTTTTCAACCTTTACGAAACATTCGAACAGCTCGTTAAAATAATGAGTGAGAACAAAAACATTATATGTGTTTCAACTACCGAATTTTATCTTTTATTTAAAGACGAAATCCCATCAAAATAATCTTGAATTGCGAGGCTGAACCAAATGAATACTGTATTGCTATATCAAAAATTCACCGCAATAATTATTTCAATAATCACATTTTTCACAGGAACTTTATTTCCGGCAAAAACCGACACACAAGTTGTAAATGAAAACGGCTCACTTGTTACGGTGGATTCCTTGGGAAGAGCCGTTGTTTCCGCAGGAAAAAGTGACAAACAGGTCGGTATTTTCTATTTTATGGTTCTCGGTGAAGATGGTGGAAAAGGTCCGTTCAATGTAACTGAAATTGTTGCGAATAACCCGAACGCCGTTCTTTCCGAAGAAAACTGGCTTGCCGCAGGGGGATGTTCTGTTTGGAACAATGCTCATTGGGGCGAACCGTTGTTTGGTTATTACTATGCAAAAGACCCGTGGGTGCTTCGCAAGCATTGTCAGATGCTGACAGATGC
>DCGX01000066.1:43013-48717 GCA_002315505.1 Ruminococcaceae bacterium UBA1767 | reverse complement strand
GACAGGTTGTCGCCACTACGGGATGAATTGTATTTGAGATTCGACTCACACCACTCTTTAAAAAGGGCATAATTGTGCATTAAACAATTGCTACGCAAATTCGTCAGGAGCAAAATCACTGCCCTGTCGAAATATTTGTTTGGAAATTAAAAAGGCAGGATTGCTCCTGCCTTACGGTATTTATTATGAATTAAAGCTTAACTGTCCAGCCCATGTCATCCTCAACCTTACCGGTCTGGATGCCATAGAGTGTATCATAGAGCTTCTGTGCAACAGGTCCTACATTGCCGTCTGCAACCTTATGATCCTCACCCATATAATAAAGACAACCGATTGGTGAGATAACAGCTGCTGTACCACTTGCGAAAACTTCCTTAAGTGTGCCATTCTCAGATGCTGCAACAACCTCATCAATTGAGAGTCTTCTCTCTGTAACCTTAACGCCCCACTTCTTGAGAAGCTGAATTACAGAATTTCTTGTGATACCAGGAAGAATTGTTCCCATCAAAGGAGCTGTGATAACCTCGTCACCAATCATAAAGAATGCGTTTGATGTACCGATTTCCTCAACATACTTATGCTCTGCAGCATCAAGCCAGAGAACATCCTTGCACTTATGCTCCATAGCCTTTGCAGAAGCAGCCATACCGCCTGCATAGTTACCGCCGCACTTTGCAAAACCTGTACCGCCAACTGCAGCACGAATATACTCGTCCTCAACATAAATTCTTGTTGTAGCAAGTCCACCATCATTTGCAGCGTAGTATGAGCCTACGGGACAAAGAATGATAATAAAGTTATAGTGCTTTGCAGGAAGAACGCTGAATGAAACCTCATCACCGAAAATGAACGGTCTGATATAAAGAGCTGTGCCCGGCTCAGACGGAACCCAGTCCATATCTACGTCGATAAGCTGCTTGATAGCATCGAAGAATACATCCTTATCCATATGAGGAATGCACATACGGTCATTAGTTCTGTTCATTCTCTCAAAGTTCTGGTCAGGTCTGAAAAGCTGAATTTCACCTGATGGTGTCTTATAAGCCTTCATTCCCTCGAACATCATCTGTGCATAATGAAGAACACATGATGCAGGCTCAATAGCGATTGGCTCATGCGGTACGATTCTGCCATCATGCCAGCCCTGTCCCTCATCGTACTCGATGATGAACATATGGTCTGTGAAATATTTACCGAAGCCGAGTTTTGTCTGATCAGGCTTCTCCTTCGGATGTGTTGTCTTTGTTACAGGAAAATTGTATTTCATGATTATTGCTCCTTTATATTTTATATATTTCTGTTTTTCTGTCATTAAAAACATTGATTGACTCTCTGATACCCTTAATGATACTGAAGTCACATTCTGCAGTGATAACCTTTTCATCAGCATCTGCACGTACAAGAACTTCACCCCACGGGTCGATAATCTGTGAATGTCCGCCGAATACAGTTGCATTTGCCTTACCGCAGGAATTGCAGCAGGCAACAAACATCTGATTTTCAATAGCTCTTGCGGTTGTAAGTGTCATAAGGTGGTTAACACGCTTATCGGGCCACTGAGAAACCATAAAAAGTATTTCTATACCCTGCAATGCAAGTGTCCTAACAAGCTCGCAGAAACGCACATCATAGCAGATTATTATACCGCACTTATGTCCGTCAAGCTCAAAGGTTGTTGTTTTATCACCGAATTCAAAATAGTCATCCTCGTTCATCGGTGTAAACAGATGAGTCTTATCGTACTCGCCGACAGCTTCACCGTTTCGATTGAAAATGTACGAGGTGTTTTTAATTTTACCGTCTTTAAAATTTGCAATACTTCCGCCGACAATATTGACATTCAGTTCCTTTGCAAGAGCTGAAAATTCTCTTTTGATTCTGTCACCATTGCTTTCACAATAGCTTTCAAGATTCTCTGTCGGGTAGTAGCCGGTGCTCCATGTTTCGGGGAGCACGACTACATCACTTTTTTCTGTTTCAACAGTTTTTCTTATGAGTTCGATTGCGTGCTGATAGTTATTATCAACCTTTCCGAACTCCATATTAAGCTGAATACAGCTAACCTTCATCTTATTCAAAGTCATAACCTGCCTTAACTGCTCCGAAGTTTACATCAAGCAAATCAAGATGTCTTGCTGAAACAACCTTTTTCAAAGCAGCATCGGTGTTGTCCATTGAGAAGAATTCAACTTCCTTAAGCACCTTACCTGTAATAATCATATTAGCAAGTGTAGGTGTACCATTGTCATTTGCAATCTTTGTTGCAGGGATATAATAAACATCCACGTCGGTTCTCTCAACCTTTTTGTTGATAAGAGTTGAGTCAACGAAGATTTTACCACCGGCAACAACATCATTTTCATACTTCTCAAGAGAAGGAAGATTCATTGCAACGAGCACATCCGGCTTTGAAACAATCGGAGAGCCGATAGGATCATCACTGATGATAACGGAACAGTTTGCTGTACCGCCACGCATTTCGGGACCGTAGGACGGAAGCCAGCTTACCTGCTTGTTTTCAATAAGGCCTTTGTATGCCAGAAACTTACCTGCGAAAAGGATACCCTGTCCGCCGAAGCCTGCAAAAAGTAAATTACAAGAATTAGCCATTATTTCTCCTCCTCTGCATAGATATCTTTATATACGCCCAAAGGATAGTACGGAATCATCTTCTCGTCAACCCACTCGAGTGCCTTCTGCGGAGTCATACCCCAGTTTGTAGGACAGGTTGAAACAACCTCAACAAGTGAGAAGCCCTTGCCCTCAATCTGGTTCTGGAAAGCCTTCTTGATAGCCTTCTTTGCCTTCTTTACATTCTGTACATTGTTAACTGCAACTCTCTCAAGATATGCGGCACCGTCAACATTTGAAAGAAGCTCACAAACCTTAACAGGATAGCCAACCTTTTCAACATCACGACCATAAGGAGAAGTTTGAGTAACCTGTCCCGGAAGAGTTGTAGGGGCCATCTGACCGCCTGTCATACCATAAATTGCATTGTTTACGAAGATAACTGTAATATTCTCACGTCTTGCAGCTGAATGAACTGTTTCAGCTGTACCGATAGCGGCAAGGTCACCGTCACCCTGATATGTGAAAACGATTTTACTCGGGTCACTTCTCTTAACACCTGTTGCAACTGCAGGAGCACGTCCGTGTGCTGCCTGAACGCAGTCAACATTGAAATAATTGTATGCCATAACTGAGCAACCAACTGATGCTACGGCGATTGTATCACCCTCAATGCCGAGCTCATCAATAACCTCGGCTACAAGACGGTGGATAATACCATGAGTACAACCCGGGCAATAATGAAGCACTGCATCTGTAAGTGCGTGTGGTTTTTCAAATACAACTGACATTACTGAGCACCTCCGTTCTTTGCTGCAGACTCAATCTTTGCAAGTACCTCTTCAGGTGTCGGAATCATACCGCCGACTCTGTTGCAAAGCTCAACAGGCTTCTTGCATTCAATAGCAAGTCTAACATCATCAATCATCTGACCCATATTCATTTCAACGCAGATGAATGAATTTACCTTCTCAGCAGCAGCCATCAACGGCTTCTTCGGGAACGGCCAGAGTGTGATAGGACGAATCATACCTACCTTAACACCCTTTGCACGTGCCTCATTAACTGCATTCTTTGCAACTCTTGCTGTAATACCGAACGCAACAACGCAAACCTCTGCATCGTCCATAAGGTATTCCTCGTACATTGTTTCATTCTCTTCAATGTACTTATATTTCTCATATCTCTTAAAGTTCTCTATTTCAAGCTCTTCAGGCTTTAAGAAAAGTGAATTTACTATGTTATGCTCACGCTCACATTTTGTACCTGTGAGTGCCCACGGCTTTTCAACAGGCTCTGTCTTCTCAACATCGAGTGAAACAGGCTCCATCATCTGTCCCATTGTACCGTCAGCAAGAATCATAGCAACCATTCTGTATTTATCTGCAAGGTCAAAGCCCTTAACAGTAAGACTTGCCATCTCCTGAACTGATGCAGGTGCAAGAACGATGTTATGATAGTCGCCGTGTCCGCCGCCCTTTGTTGACTGATAATAGTCTGACTGTGACGGCTGAATACCACCGAGTCCCGGACCACCACGCTGAACATTAACTACAAGTGCAGGAAGGTCACAGCCTGCGAGATATGAAATACCCTCGCTCTTAAGTGAAACTCCCGGGCTTGAAGAAGAAGTCATTACTCTCTTACCTGTTGATGAAACACCGATAACCATATTGATTGCGGCAATCTCGCTCTCTGCCTGAAGGAAAGTTCCTCCGATTTTCGGCATACGCTTTGACATATATGCGGCAACCTCTGTCTGCGGTGTGATCGGATAGCCGAAATAGTGCATACAGCCTGCACGGATTGCGGCTTCGGCAATTGCTTCATTGCCTTTCATAAGTACCTTTTCTGACATTGAATTCACCTCTCCACTTTTATTACACAATCAGGACACATAGTTGCGCAGAAAGCACAACCTATGCATTTCTCAGGTTCTGTTACTTCTGCCGGATGGTGTCCCTTTGCATTAAGCACATCCATCGACAATTTCACTATGCCCTTCGGACAAGCGCCGACGCATAGTCCACAGCCCTTGCAAAGGTCTGTTTCAAATGTTACTTTAGCCATAATAAATGCCTCCTAATTTATCTTTTTCTGCAAACGAAGAGGTAGAAGATTGTCTATCTTTCCGTCGAGATTTTTTAACAGATTTTCTTTTACCGAAGTTATTTTAAGCGGAAGTCCCGTTGCCTTTGCAACAGCATCAGCGTATTGCATTGAGCCGAGAACATCTTCTTCGGTTGTTTCTTCACCTAAATTCGAATTATTTACGATTGCGGTGAATTTCATCGAGCAGGCCTGCTCGATTTCTCTCATAACCTCAACTGTGCTTTCAACGTCACTCGTCAGAGGTCTGAATTTATTGATTACCATAAACAACTCGTAGTCATTTTCCTCGAGTATGCTCGGAGCATATCGTCCGAGTGCATAAGCACCACGGTCATCGCCGCCGATGTCCATAACTGCAAAGGTTGTTTTGTCATCAATAATCGAATATATATCCTGCGGAAGTGCAGGTAAATCAACGTTAGAGCTTGCGAACTCCGAAGACAGCACCTTTATCCCCGCCTGACGAAGCTCATCCTCACTGTCCTTTGTACGGAAATAAGGATTGACTATATCAAGGTCGGCAATGGTAACTTTTTTGCCCTCTTCGCTCAGCTTTATCGCGTAATTTACTGCTATATTGGTTTTACCGCTTCCGTAGTGCCCTGCAAAAAGTGTTACTCTTTTACTCATTTCACACCTCTTACAGCTGACTGCGGATTATCTTACCGCTGATAGTCTTAGGCAGCGATTCCTTAAATTCAACAATTCTCGGATATTTATAAGGAGCCGTATGCTTTTTAACGTAGGTCTGAATTTCTTTTTTAAGCTCATCGGTAGGTTCTGTTCCCTTTGTAAGAACAATGCTTGCCTTGACAACCTGTCCTCTAATTTCATCAGGTGCTGCTGAAACACCGCATTCAAGAACATACGGAAGCTCCATGATAACATTCTCGATTTCAAACGGTCCGATACGATAACCTGATGACTTGATAACATCATCAACTCGACCGATGTACCAGAAGTAACCGTCCTCATCCTTCCACGCAACATCACCTGTATGGTAATAGCCGTCGTGAAGAAC
>DCGX01000066.1:38074-42923 GCA_002315505.1 Ruminococcaceae bacterium UBA1767 | reverse complement strand
ATACAAATCTCACCTGTTTCACCGATATCAGCCTGTGTTCCGTCAGGACGGAGAATGCTGATATCATAAAGCGGTGTAGGTTTACCCATAGAACCCGGTTTCGGTCGCATACCTGCAAGGTTTGCAATCGAAAGTGTTGTTTCTGTCTGTCCGAAGCCCTCCATTAACTCAAGTCCCGTTGCCATATAGAACTGCTTGAATACCTCGGGATTAAGCGCTTCGCCCGCGATTGTCGCTCTCTTAATTGAGCTTAAATCGTACTTTGAAAGGTCTTCTTTGATTAACATTCTATACATTGTAGGTGGTGCACAGAAGGTTGTTATGTTATATTTCTTGAACATCGGCAAAATATCTGCCGCATTGAATCTGTCAAAATTATATACAAATACCGAGCCTTCGCAAAGCCACTGTCCGTATAGCTTACCCCACAGAGCTTTACCCCAGCCTGTGTCGGAAATTGTGAAGTGGAGTCCGTCCTTGCTGACTCCGTGCCAGTATTTTGCGGTTATGAAATGACCGAGCGGATATTTATAAGAGTGCATTGCGATTTTCGGATAACCTGTTGTACCCGAAGTGAAGAACATTATCATCGGGTCATCGCCGCAAGGTGCGTTTTCCTCTCTCTTATATCGTCTTGAGAATCGGCAGAATTCTTCATCGAAGTTTCTCCAGCCGTCCTTATGTCCGCCGACAACGATTTTATTAACAAGTGTCTTTGCTTTCTCATTTGCCTTATCGACCTCATTTGTGATTTCACCGTCAGCTGAGCAAATAATTGCCGAAACATTTGCGGCGGTGAAGCGATACTCAAAATCGTGGTCGAGTAAAAGATTTGTTGCAGGAATAGCAACTGCACCGATTTTATGAAGACCGAGAATTGCAAACCAGAACTGATAATGGCGTTTGAGTACAAGCATTACCTTGTCACCCTTCTTAATTCCGAGTGAAAGGAAATAGTTTGCCGCCTGATTTGAATAATCCTTTATGTCTTTGAAAGTAAATGTTCTTTCGGTAAAATCTCTGTCTATATGTAAAAGTGCTCGTTTAGTCGGAGATTTTCTCGCTATATTATCAACAACATCAAAGGCGAAGTTGAACGTATCTGCATTATTGAAATCTATAGCTGTAAGGCTTCCTTTTTCGTCCTCAGTAGTATCAATGAACTTCTCACAAACAAGTGTACCAGAAACCTTTGTACCCTCAACGGCTCTTGTATGAACGATTTCCTCGGGAGCTTCATCACTCGCCATAATCATTGCAAGGAATGTACAATCCCTGCCCTCAAGAGCAATCATTCCGTGAGGTGTTGACGAGTCATAATAAATACTGTCACCCTCATAAAGAATTTCTTCGTGTGAGCCGACCTTAACTTTCAATGTACCGCTTATAACAAGGTCAAATTCCTGACCGGCATGCGTTACAGTGTGAATAGGCTTGTTTTCAAGCTCGGCCGAATATTCGTATCTTACCCAATACGGGTCAGAAAGTCTGTTTCTGAACTTAGGAGCAAGGTTCTGAATTTCAATACCGTTTTCACTTGCTGTTGTCTGTCCTTTACCCTTACGTGTTACGGTATATGATGAAAGCACGGCACTGTGACCTTCAAGAAGGTCTGTAAGTCCGATGTCAAATGCCAAGGCACATTTATGAATAAATGTGAACGGCAAATCAATCATACCTGTTTCGTACTGATTGTACTGTTCAACAGACAATTCAGTTTTCTCTGCCATTTCTTCAACAGTGAAGTCGCAAATTTCACGCATTTCTCTAATTCGCTCTGCCACCTCATAAATTGTTCCTGCTGAATTTGCACCCTGCATAGCCTTTCCTCCTTTTTCAGGTTAATAAATCTAAATAAAAAAAACCGTCCCAAAGCATAATACTTTGAGACGGAAAATATATCCGCGGTACCACTCAAATTGCGCTCGCTGTTGCTCACGCCACTCTAAGGATCTGACAATCCCTCAACACTAACGTAGTTGTACGAAAAAAACTAATAGCAGAAAGCGTTCATTTTTTCAGCTCGGAAGTGATGGGTTCGTATTAAACATCTGTCGGTTCGCACCATCCACCGACTCTCTGAAAGAATAATAAATACAACCGTCTTCGTCATCGCTTTTACATTTTAATAGTATAAACCAAAGTGTATAATTATGCAAGCTATATTTTGTAATATATGTCATTACAATTTGTAATTACGCTGTAACAACCGAATTTGCCTTCTGAAGCCCATACTTTTCGATTGCATTCTCACGCATTTTATACTTAAGAATTTTACCCGCAACATTCATCGGGTAGCTGTCAACGAAATCAATGTACTTAGGCACCTTATGCTTTGCCATATTGTCGAGCACAAATTTTTTCATCTCGTCAATTGTCATTGTTTCGCCGTCTTTCAAGATAATGCTTGCAAGAATTTCCTCGCCGAGTCCCTCGTCCGGAACACCGATAACCTGAACATCCTTAACCTTCGGATGAGTGTAAATAAATTCTTCGATTTCCTTCGGATAGATATTCTCACCGCCTCGGATAATCATATCCTTAAGTCTTCCTGTGATACGGAAGTTTCCGTCAGCGGTTCTGCAGGCAAGGTCACCTGTATGAAGCCATCCGTCGCTGTCGATTGCAGCAGCAGTTGCCTTCGGCATTTTATAATAGCCCTTCATTATATTGTAGCCACGTGCGACGAATTCACCTGTTACTTCATCAGGACACTCCTCGCCTGTTTCAGGGTCAATAATTTTACATTCAATCTTAGGAAGCGGTCTGCCGACAGTTGCAACACGAACCTCAAGAGAATCGTCTGCACTGCTCATTGTGCATCCCGGTGAAGCCTCGGTCTGTCCGTAAACAATAGTGATTTCGGACATATGCATCTTTTCAACAACCTCACGCATTTTCGAAATCGGACAAGGTGAGCCTGCCATAATACCCGTTCTCATGTATGAAAAATCGGTTTTCGGAAAATCCTCGTGCTGAAGCATTGCGATGAACATTGTCGGAACACCGTGGAAAACGGTAATTCTTTCGTTATTCACGCACGAAAGTGACGACTTCGGTGAGAAATACGGCATTGGACTAATCGAAACACCGTGTGTCATTGATGCCGTCATGGAGAGTACCATTCCGAAGCAATGGAACATAGGCACCTGTATCATCATTCTGTCAGCGGTGGACAAATCCATTCTGTCACCGATACATTTGCCGTTATTGACAACATTATAATGTGTGAGCATAACTCCCTTAGGGAAGCCTGTTGTACCCGATGTGTACTGCATATTGCAGACATCGTCCTTCTTGACAAGAGAAGCGAGATGATAGACCTCTTCAACGGGAACCTCAGCCGACTTTTTCAAAGCCTGCTCCCATGTCAGACAACCCTTCTGCTCATATCCGATAGTGATAATATTCCTCAAAAACGGAAGTCTTGCACTGTGGAGCTTTTTGCCCGGGAGAGTTTCTTCAAGCTCAGGACAAAGCTCAGCCATAATCTTATCATAATACGAATCCTTGAAGTTCTTAACCATAATAAGAGTATGTGTATCCGACTGTCTTAACAGATATTCCGTTTCGTGGATTTTATAAGCGGTATTTACTGTTACAAGAACCGCACCGATTTTTGTTGTTGCCCAGAAAGCAATAAACCACTGCGGAACATTAGTTGCCCATATAGCAACGTGTGAACCCGGCTTTACACCGAGGGCAATAAGACTTCTTGCAAAGGTATCAACATCATCACGGAACTGCGAATAGGTTCTCGTATAGTCGAGTGTTGTGTATTTAAAGGCAATCTGGTCGGGAAATTCCTCAACCATTCTGTCAAGCACCTGCGGGAAGGTTTCTTCAATAAGCTCCTCCTTGGGCCAGACATATTTACCTGTGTGTGCTTTATTATAGTAGTAGCTTCTTACATTTTTCTTTTCAATAGTGTTTCTCATAACACTTTCAAAATGAGTAAGAATAATCTCGGGGTCATCAATCTCAGGACTCCATGCCGGGTTCCACTCAATACAAACCGCACCATCGTAATTGATTGATGCAAGAGCATTCATCATCTCATTTATCGGCAGTTCACCATCACCTAAGAATGTACGCTCGTCCTTTTTGTATGCATCTGTAAGATGAACAAATTTTACATAAGCACCGAGATTTTTAATTGTGGTTTCAGCGTCCTCATTGCCGACAAAATATGTTTCGTACATATTCCAGTCAGCTCCGATATAGTCGCTTGAAAAGTAGTTCATAAGGTTGCAAAGCATTGATGTGTCAGCAAAAAGTCCGACAGTTTCAACAAGGATGACAATATCATTTTCCTTGCCCTTTTTGATTGCTTCCTCAATAAACGTGATTGCTTTATAATATTCACCGTCTGCGTGAACCTTAACATACGGCACACCGAGGTTGTTTGCAACCTTGATTGCGTGAATAACCTTATGAATGTCAGCATCATCGCTTGCTATATTGCAATCTGCGTTAATACAGAAAACCTTCTGCTTTGCGTTAATAAGTTTTCTTCTTGTGCCGGGAGTACGGGCAGGCTCAAACGGAGATGCCTTGTCATTAAAGACATCAGCCTGACAATCGTGAATTTCAAAGCCGTCATATCTGAGACTGACAGACATATTTATGAAATCCTCGAAGCTCCTGCATTTTTGAAATTTTGTAGAAAAAGCTATCTTCAAGCTCAGCCCTCCTCGTATGCGATTTTATTAAGAGCGCTTACGTATGCACGAATGCTTGCGCCGACAATATCAGTTGAAATTCCATGACCGGAATAGAGCTTTCCGTCATTTGAACGAAGACGGACAATAGCGGAGCCCATAGCCTCGTGACCTTCTGTAACTGCATT
>DCGX01000066.1:6010-38046 GCA_002315505.1 Ruminococcaceae bacterium UBA1767 | reverse complement strand
CTGGAAATCATCAAGCTCATAGTGACAGCCGACAATCTGATCGATTGCAACAAATGCCGCCGCAATAGGACCATCACCCGTGCTGATTCCGTTTAAGGCTTTACCGCCCTTTGTGAGATTAATACTTGCAGTTGCCGCAAAGGTGTTGCCGCAGTTAACAACATAGCTGTCAATAGAATAGGTTTCGGGAACCTGAAGAGTTGATGTGGCGATAATTGCCTCAAGCTCCTTCTTGCCGACAAAGTCTTTTTTCTCAACAACTCTCTTGAATGCTTCAAAAACATTGCTCTGATCCTCGGGTGAAAGCTCATAGCCGAGGTTGTTGACCTCACTCATTACAGAAGCAAAATCATCACTGTTATCAAGTGAAATCTTATCAGCAGCATAATTTTTAATTACAGGTTTTTCTGTTTTTACAGGATGAATAATTCCCTTAATCTGCTGAAGAATTCTATCGCTTTCTGTCGCTTTAAGTGATGAAGAAATTCCGAGTGTGTCACCTTTAAGTCTTATAAAGCTGACAACATCCTCAAATACAGGATAGCCGTAATTTTCAACAGACATTTTCATACTGTCTGCGCCTGCAACGATTGCGGCAATTCCACAAGATGTTGACATATTGAACTGATTTTTAATTTCAACAGATAATAAAACAGAATTGATATTTTTCACATCTGATTTAATAAACTTAATTAAATCCTCAACATCCGAGGGAAGAGATGTGCCCTCTGAATCACAGATATTAATTCTTGTAGCACCGGCATTTATTGCAGAGGAAATTGCATCCTTAAGAAAAGCTCTGTCAGCTCTGAACGCATCCTCTGCGGAAAATTCAACCTCTTCGCAATATTTTTTACATTGAGCAACTGCTTCACTAATCATTTTAAGCATAACAGGAGGCTTTTTTGCACATAAATATTCCATCTGAACAACAGATACAGGTGCATTAACCTTGAGCGAGCTGCAGCTTATGTTTTTTAGCAGCTCACCAATATTATCAATTACAGACATCTCAAGACCTACAGGAACGCATATTCTCGAATGCTGAAGCAGGGATGCCACTGTCTTAATGAACAATGTATATGTAGAAAAATTTGTTATTTCCGGCAACTCAATGATTTTACAATGCAATTTATCAAGCAGCTTTACGATCTCTAATTTTTCCTTGAATGTAAGCATAAAATCTGCTGATTTAATACACTCTCTCAAAGTAATGTCCGAAGCAATAAATGTTTTCATGATCTTTCACCTCAAATATTTGTCCATAAAATACAAAATCCCCGAAACTAATGTTTCAGGGACGATAATTAACAATTACCGCGGTACCACCCGCTTTGCCGATAATCGGCCACTTTTCGGATTCACGAAAATCCTAAGCTATGATAACGGTGCTTGCCGTAGCTCCTTATAAAGAAAAACTGTTAGGGAGCTATGCTCAGATACGAGACTGCAACTAAGCTCATTGACCGATTCACACCAACCATCGGCTCTCTGAACAACTTACAAAGCGCTTAATATCTTCATCGCATTTAAAATATACGCTAATTATATCACATTGTGATATTTTGTCAACAATTTATTTAATAGAATTTTAAACAATTATACCATTTTTTCCTGCTTGACCTTTTTATCAATTACATGACGTGAAGCAAGCTCGTTATGTATATCCTCAAGTGAAATACCCATTTCAATCATCATAACCATTACGTGATAGGTAAGGTCGGCAACCTCATAGATAGTTTCCTTCTTATCATTACCCTTTGCGGCAATGATAACCTCAGTTGACTCCTCGCCCACCTTCTTGAGAATTTTATCAATTCCTTTTTCAAACAAATAAGTTGTGTATGAGCCTTCCTTTTTCTCTGTCTTTCTGCCTTCGATAAGAGTCATAAGAGCGTCAAGTGAGAATCCGGAAATCTCATCGCTCTCCCACACGGGCTTCGTAAAGCAAGATGTTGTACCTGTATGACAGGCAGGACCGTCAGGCTTAACCTCAACTGTAAGAGCATCATTATCGCAATCTGCAGTGATTGAAACAATATGCTGATAATTTCCGCTTGTTTCACCCTTGAGCCAGAGCTTTTGTCTTGAACGGCTGAAGAAACAGGTAAGTCCCTTCTGCATTGAAATTTCAAGACTTTCTCTGTTCATATACGCAAGAGTCAGTACCTGCTTTGTGTCTGCATCAACAACTATTGCAGGAATAAGACCTTTTTCATCAAATTTAAGTTCATCTATTTTAATCATATTTACCATCCTAATCTGACAGGAATGTCATTCTTTTTAAGTTCGTTTTTAAGGTCCGATATGCTCACTTCACCGAAATGGAATATAGAAGCGGCAAGACCTGCATCAACCTTCGGCAGGGTTTTAAAAAGAGTTGTGAAGTCATCAATACAGCCTGCACCGCCAGAAGCGATAACAGGAACATTTACGGCATTGCACACAGCATCAAGCATTTCAAGGTCGAAGCCCTTTTTAACTCCGTCGGTATCAATGGAATTGAGCACAACCTCGCCTGCTCCGTTGCCTACACAGCTCTTAATCCATTCAATAGCCTCCATGCCCGTGTTTTCTCTGCCGCCCTTGGCAAAAACACGAAAAACACCGTCAACACGTTTAACATCAGCGGAAATAACAACACACTGGTCACCGTAGAGCTTAGCCGCCTCGGTAACAAGCCCGGGATTTCTGATTGCACCCGAATTAACACTGACCTTATCCGCACCGCATTTTAATACTCTGTCAAAATCGGCTACTGTATTTATACCGCCGCCGACAGTAAGCGGAATGAATACTTTTCTTGCGGTTTCGCAAAGAATATCGGCAAAGAGCTTTCTGCCGTCAGAGGAAGCTGTTATATCATAAAAAACAAGCTCGTCCGCTCCGCAGTTACTGTAAAATTCAGCAAGCTCGACAGGTGAAGAAACATCGTTGAGTCCTTCAAAATTGACACCCTTTACAACTCGTCCGTTTTTAACATCAAGACACGGAATAATTCTCTTTGTAATCATTCTGCCACCTCGATTGCTTCCTTCAGATTGATTGCACCTGTGTAATATGCTTTGCCGATAATAGCTCCGTAAATATCGAGCTTAGCAAGGCGTTTAACATCGTCCATGCTCGACACACCGCCTGAAGCAGTAATCTGCATATCAAATCTTTCGCAAAGCTCTCTGTACAGCTCGTGGTTAGTACCCTGCATAGCACCGTCCTTTGAAATATCGGTACATATAAGAGTTTTAACACCGATTTTCTGCATCTTTTCGCAGAAAGAAAACGCATCACAATCGGACTTTTCAGTCCAGCCCTTGATAGCAACATAGCCATCCTTTATATCAACACCCACGGCAATTTTCTCGCCGTAGTTCTTAACAGCCTCAATAAGAAAAGCCTCATCATTAACAGCCGCAGTGCCGAGAATAACTCTGTCCACTCCGCCGTCAATGTATTTCTTGACGGTATTCATATCACGGATACCTCCGCCAATTTCAGAGAAAAGTGATGTATTGCTTACTATTTTCATCACAGTTTCAAAATTAGGAGTTTCACCGCTTTTTGCGCCTTCAAGGTCAACAAGATGAATACAGGTTGCACCTGCATTTTCAAAATCTTTCGCAATTTCAAGCGGATTATCACTGTAAACCGTCATCTGAGCATAGTCGCCTTTAAGAAGTCTTACAGCCTTTGAATCAAATAAATCTATCGCAGGAAACAGCTTCATCTTATACCTCCGTTTCGCAAAATGCCTTTAATATATTAAGTCCCGTCCTTCCGCTCTTTTCGGGGTGGAACTGACAGCCGTACACATTACCGCTCTGCACTGCCGCAGTAAGAGGTGCACCATATTCCGATACGGCAATAGTGCTTTCGTCACAATCCGCCGCATAGAACGAATGAACAAAATAAACAAAATCGCCTTCATTTATGTATTTAAAAACCGGACTTTTCTCGCCCTTGAATTCGAGTGCATTCCATCCGATATGCGGAATTTTCAAATCAGCGGGAATAACATCGGCAATCGGTCTGACATTTCCTTTAATAAGTCCGAGTCCGTCATGCTCGCCGTATTCATAGCTTTTTTCAAAAAGCATCTGCATACCAAGACATATTCCCATAAGCGGCTTACCGTTCTCAGCCTCATCAACAACAACCTTATCAAGTCCCGTGTCACGCAGTTTCTTCGCCGCATCATCAAATGCACCGACACCCGGAAGAATAATTCTGTCCGCACTGCGTATAACCTTTTCATCCGAGCTGACAACAGCCTCAACACCGATTGAATCAAGTGAGCATTTTAAAGAAAACAGGTTACCTACACCGTAATCAACTATACAGAGCATTAAAGAACTCCTTTCGTTGACGGAATCTCGTCAGCAAAGTCTGCATCAATTTTAACAGCCTGCTTAAGTGTTCTTGCAACAGACTTGAATGTACCCTCAATAATGTGGTGTGAGTTTGTGCCTTCAAGCTGTTTTATGTGAAGTGAAATCGGGAAATTGCGGACAAATGCAAGGAAAAATTCCTCAACAAGCTCCGTATCGAAGTCACCGACTCTCTGTGTCGGGATATTTAATTTATATCCGAGGTAGCTTCTGCCGGAGATGTCAACTGCCGTAAGAATGAGTGTTTCGTCCATCGGAAGAATCATATTTCCGTAACGGATAATGCCCTTCTTATCACCAAGAGCCTTTTCAAATGCCTGACCGAGCACAATGCCGATATCCTCAACTGTGTGATGATAATCAACATCAACGTCACCCTTGCAAGAAACCTCAAGGTCAAATCTTCCGTGCTTTGAAAAAAGAGTGAGCATATGATTCAGAAAGCCACAGCCTGTATCAATTTTGCTTTCGCCCTTTCCGTCAAGGTTCAGAGAAAGTGAAATATCGGTTTCAGCTGTTTTTCTGTCAATTTTAACAGTTCTCATTCACATCACCATTTCCTTCAAATTGTCAATAAGTATCTGCATTTGCTCCTTTGAGCCGATTGTAATTCTGTTATACTGAGTAAGCAATTCCTTGTCGAAGTGACGAACAAGAATGCCTCTCTTCTTAAGCTCAAGATAAATTTCCTTACCATCCATCTGAGGATGCTTTGCAAATACGAAATTAGCCTTTGACGGCAGAATATCAAAGCCGAGCTTTGTAAGCTCATCAACAGTAAATTTTCTGTTTTCAATTATTGTCTGACAATTTTTCTTAGTGTATTCCTCATCACTCAAGGCTCCGACGCCTGCAGCAATTGTCATGCTATTGATATTGTACGGATTTGTGGAATATCTGATTGTGTTCAGGTCACGGATAATATCCTTATCGGCAATACCGAAGCCGAGTCTTGCACCTGCCATCGAACGTGACTTAGAGAACGTCTGTACAACAAGAAGATTATCATATTTCTTTACAAGCGGAATACAAGTTTCTGCACCGAAATCAACATAGGCTTCATCAATTACAACAACATTATTCGGATTACTCTTAACGATTCTTTCAATATCTTCAACTGAAAGTGCAATACCTGTCGGTGCATTAGGATTGGCTATAAAAATAGTTTTATTGATTCCGATATAATCCTCAACATTGATTGTAAAATCATCATTCAGAGGAATCTGCTCATACGGAATTCTGTTCATCTCCGCAAATACAGGATAAAAGGCATAGCTTATATTCGGGAAAGCGGCAGGATGATTCTCATCGCAGAATGCGGCAAAGGCAAAATACAAGGTTTCGTCAGAGCCGTTATTCATAATAATCTCGCCCTTTTCAAGACCAAAAACCTCACAAGCCTTCTCAACGAGTGCGGTACATTCCGGGTCAGAATAAAGCTGTAATCTCTGTGCGGCCTCTGCGGCATTTTTCAGTGCCTTTTCCGACGGAGGGAATGGAGATTCGTTTGTGTTTAGTTTGACATATTTCATATCTCTCGGCTGTTCTCCGGGAACATACGGCTCGAGAGCATCGAATTTACTACTGAAAAATTTACTCATTATTATTCATCCTCTAATCTGATAACTGCACTTCTTGCGTGAGCGGTAAGTCCTTCCTTGCGTGCAAAATATGCAACATCGTCTGCAACCTTTTTAAGCGCATCACGTGTGTAATAGGTATACTGTGTTTTCTTAACAAAGTCATCAACTGAAAGCGGACTCGAAAACTTAGCAGTACCGCTTGTCGGAAGAGTATGATTAGGTCCTGCGAAATAATCACCGAGTGCCTCGGGACAGTTTCTGCCGAGGAAAATCGAACCTGCATGACGGAATGCGTTGAGATAATCAAACGGATTATCTATGCAAAGCTCAAGATGCTCAGGTGCAATTTCGTTTGTAATCTCAATCACCTTATCAATCGAATCAGCAACAATAATTTTACCGTTGTCATCAATGGATGCTCTTGCTATTTCACATCTTTCAAGCTGAGGAATCTGTACCTCAAGCTCATACTGAACAGCCTGTGCGAGCTTCATTGAATTTGTAACGAGAACTGCGCTTGCATTTTTATCATGCTCAGCCTGTGAAAGCAAGTCAGCGGCGGCATACTTCGGATTGGTCTTTTCATCGGCTACAATGAGGATTTCACTCGGTCCTGCAATCATATCAATGGACACCTTACCGAAAACCTGCTTTTTAGCCTCAGCAACAAAAGCATTGCCCGGGCCTACAATCTTATCAACCTTCGGGATTGATTCTGTACCATAAGCAAGTGCGGCAATAGCCTGTGCTCCGCCGACCTTATATATTTTATCAACACCCGCAATCTTCGCAGCCGCAAGAATAACGGGATTAACCTTTCCGTCAGCTGACGGCGGTGTTACCATAATAACCTCTTTTACACCTGCAATCTTCGCAGGGATTGAATCCATAAGAACAGTTGACGGATAAGCCGCTGTGCCGCCCGGTACATAAAGTCCTGCACGGTCAACAGGAATAATCTTCTGACCCATAACAATTCCGTCATCATCATTGATAATAAAGCTGTTACGAACCTGCTTTTCATGGAATTTTTTAATATTCTTTGATGCTTTTTTGAGTATATTGATAAATTCAAAAGAAACGAGAGAAAATGCCTCCTCAATTTCATCTGCACTTACAAGCAGACAATCGAGCTTCGCTTTATCAAACTTTTCTGTGTATTCAAAAAGAGCCTTGTCACCGTTTTTTCTGACATTATAAATAATATCTGCGACAATGTTCTCAACATTTAAGCTGATATTCTGACGAGCAAAGATTTCTTCACTTGAAACCTCGTTGCAATTTAATATTTTAATCATTTTATTTCCCCCGTTTGCGATGCAAGTTCATTTTTAATTTTTTCAATCAGTTCACTTTTGAAGCGAAAGCTGGTTTTATTAGCTATCAATCGTGCACTTATCGGAACGATTGTTTCCTTAACCTCAAGATTGTTTTCCTTGAGTGTTGTTCCCGTTTCAACGATATCAACAATTACATCGGAAAGTCCCAAAATCGGAGCAATCTCGATTGAGCCGTTAAGGTGAATCATATCAATGTCTCTGCCGCAGGAATTATAATAGTTCTGTGCGATATTTGAAAACTTGGTTGCGACCTTCAACGTTCTCTGCGAATCATCACGGAAATCCTTCGGAGCGGCAACAGCCATTCTGCATTTTCCGATATCGAGGTCGAGAAGCTCATAAACATCAGGCTCATATTCGAGCAGAATATCCTTACCTGCAACGCCGATATCCGCAGCTCCACGTTCAACATAAATCGCAACGTCAGACGGCTTTACCCAGAAATATCTGACACCCTTTTCCTCATTTTCAAATATGAGCTTACGATTATTTTCCTTAATTGACGGACACTCGAAGCCTGCTTTTTCAAACATTGCATAGACCTTTTCTCCGAGTCTTCCCTTCGGTAAGGCTACATTAAGCATCTGTTTCATACTTCCTTTGCCTCCTCACCGTCGAATTTCATCAGTTTTCTGTATTTTATTTCATTCGGAATACTTGTCAAAGCCATAACCTTAGTTCCGTTATATGTTATTTTTTCAATCTCACGATTCAGCTTCTTTATGTTGCAATCCCTTTCATAAAGCATTACAACGTCAACATCATACTCATTAACTGTTTCGTTAAGTCTTTCGAGCATATCAAGATAAATCGCAAAGCCGACAGCCTTATCATTCTGCTTCATTCTATTCATAAGCTTGTCATACTGACCGCCCGAAAGAACACTGCCCGAAATCCCGTCAACAAAGCCCTTGAATGCAATGCCGTTATAATAACGCGAATCACCGACCGTCGAGAAATCAATTTCAACGAGCTTTTGTGCTTCGTCATCAAGAGAATTGATTATTTTTCGGAAGCTCTCAACATTTTCATCACCCGGAAGAAGCTCATCGAGCTTTTCAAATACAAATTCAGGCTTTCCGTATAATGATGCTATTGCATTAATAAGCCCAGCTGTCTTTTCGCTTACGTCATTTTCTTTGCAAATCGCTATCAGATCATGTACACTCTTCTTGCTGATTAAATCGAGAATCCGTGACCTTACGTCTGCTTCAATGTTTTCACTTTCAAGCAAATTCAAAATAATATCAAAATTTGAAACGCTCAGAACACTTCTGTCCGAAATGTAAGTAAGACTCTTACAAGCAAGATTAAGCACCTCACAAAGGCAGTAGCTGTCAACATCGCCGATGCATTCAAGTCCGACCTGCATTATTTCCTTAAACGAATTTGTGCCCTTTGAAACACGATACACATTTTCGTTATAATAAACCTTTTTCAGTGAGCCTTCATCTGTTTTATTCTTGATAATCGACAGTGTGACATCGGGCTTAAGTGCCATAAGTCGTCCGTTGGTGTCGTTAAATGTAATTACATTTTCGGAAATGAGGAAATCCTTATATCTGACATAAAGGTCATATTCCTCAAATTTTGTCATCTTATAGGGTCTGTATCCGAACATTTCATAAAGTGAACGAAGTGCAAATACAACCTGTTCTTCTTTTCTAATAGTTAACTCAGTCATCTTCTCGTTGCCTTTCAATTGCAAGTTTATATCCGCCGTTGCCGTACTTGATACAGGTATTTACACGGCTTACGGTTCCTGTACTTAATTTTGCTGTTTTTACAACATTATCATAATTTACCTTATCAAACAAAAGAGTAGCCGCATGATAGCGCATCGACATATCACGAAGCTCCTTAACTGTACACAAATCCTCAAAGAACAGATAACATTCGTCAACTGTTTTGAGCTTTAAAATTGTTTTAAATAAATTATCGGTTGCTTCATTTCTGAAATTCATACTATCACCCCTGTAATTCGCACATTATGATATCACATTATTTAACTAAAGTCAAGTGCATTTACCGTTTTTACTTGAAAAATTATTATATTTATGATAATATTTTATTAATCTCAAAACAAAAGAGGTAATAATTATGTTACAGATAAAAGCAGAACCGATTACAAACGAAAACTTCGCTCCGTTCGGCAGATTTTACAACATGGCTCAGCCGCAGGGCTATGCACTTAAAGGTGCTCTTCACAGCTTTTTCCCCGACAGGCTGACAGCCAACGCAATGTGCAATCTCGCATTCTCACCCATTCTTGTCAACAGACCTGAGAAGTTCATAATCACTCAGCAGGAATATCACACAACAACATGGGAAATGATTTTACCGCTCAATGATGATATGATTATTCACTGTGCACCTGCCTCAGCAGGAAAATCCGTTAACGAGTTTGCAAAGGCATTCATTGTACCGAAAAACACACTCGTTCTCATTAATGCGGCAATATGGCACCTTGCTCCTCTGCCTGCAACAAAAGAACAGCTCAGCGCGATGATTGTTCTTCCCGAATGCATCTATGCCAACGACTGCACAGTTGTTGACCTTACCGAAGAGCAGAGCTTCGAAATCGAATTATAATAATTATTTCATAGAAAAAACGGCTTCAGACGAGGCCGTTTTTTTCTATGCTGTTTTATTGCTTTCTTTGTTTCTTTTTACCTTTCTGTAAAGGAAATACAAAAGTATATATGTTACCATCGGCAGACAGAAACCAAAGTGCTTGAGCACATCAGCCTGTACCATACAGTTATATGTACCGTGGTAAATTGTTGCCAGTGACAAAAGGCTGAAGATTCCGAAAATATACGGCTTTTTGAAATCCTTGATTATGCACAAGCCAAGTCCGACGAAGCCTGTACACAAACCGTGAACAAGTCCTGCTCCGATACCTCTGAGCAAAGCCCATAGCATTCCTGCTTCAGAGCCATTCTGGAAAAACAATACGATATTTTCAAAAATCGCAAAGCCAACTCCGATTGCAAAGCCCCAGGTAATTACCTTTTCCTTTATCGGCTTTTCAACATAGAAGAAAACTGTCAGAATAAGCGGAACTGCTTTCAGCATTTCTTCAACCATCGGAGAAAATGTAACCGTGTAATAAAAATACTTGAAGCCCGATAAATTAATCAGCAAGGTGTTAAGCTCCGATGCAACAAGGCATATGCCGATTCCCGTCGTCATAAACGCAATAGTCGCCTTCTGTCGCTTTTCGGTAAAACCTATCATCAGAAGCATCGGAAGTGTTATGAACAAAAATATACTGTAAATTACATTGTCCACTTATTAGACCTCCTTTCAAGGACAGGTCCTGCGAAAGCATAAGCGAGACATCCGACAGCCGTAATAAAGTAGGTTGTAAATGAATAGAAATCGTCCGGAATCCACAAAAGCTGACTTACCATTGTAACAATTGAAATTACGGTAAATATAATATTCAGCGGTCGCATTGCGGATATAAATCCATCCTTAATGTCAGGCATTACGGAATATTTAAGTGCCTGATAGCCACACGGAAGTCCCGTGAGAAGCAACAACGTAGGTATTGCCATTATCTTGAATCCGAGGTCGGAGAAAAGCATTATAAGATATGTTACAACATAAATTACAGGAACGGCAAACGGAATTAATTTTCTGACCTTGCTTATCGGCTTGCTGTCATCGACGAGCTTTGAAAGAAAGTAACTGTTTGCAAATACGAAGAAAAGCATTGTACTTGCTGCACCGAAATCACCTGTCGAGAACAGATATGCATTTCCGTCTGCGATGAAATACAGAACTTCAAAAATCTTCGAAATCATAAAACCGGCAAGACATATAGTTATAAGGTTATAATAATAGCCACGCTTCTTTTTCAATGCTCCGATAAAAGCCCATGCAAAGGAAAATGTAGTTGAAATTGCAAGCACACACATAATAATAAAGTCAGGTCTTTCCATAGCATAGTCTGATACATCCACAGTAATGCTCCTCCTTTCCGAAAATAAACTTATCAACCGGAATGCAAGCTTTTCCAGCGATTCCGACAAGTAAATATTATTTTATATTCCTCTTTCTCTTTCTTATTTTTTCAGCTCATGTAAAATGAAATTCATTTGAAAATATATCAAAAAGAGTAAATGAATACACAAATCCGGTTATATTTTAACATATTATTTTAAATTTGTACATAGTTTATTTTAATTACAAAAGGAACTCACCGTTGTGGCAAGTTCCGATTCATAATTATTTCATTGTAAATACAAGCTCTCCGCCGTTTTCAATATCGGAATGTGAAAGCTCGAAGGAATCTAATTTTTTTCCGTTGAGTGTGATTGAATCAACATAGACGTGGTCTTCAGCCTGATTAATCGTTGAAATCTTCAAGGTCTTTCCGTTTCCGAGATTAATCTCAGCACTGTTCACACAAGGTGAACCAATCCAGTATTTGTCCGTACCTGCCAACGGATAGAAGCCAAGCGAAGAAAAAACATACCACGAGCTGAGAGTACCGCCGTCATCATTTCCGTCAAGTCCGTCAATATCCATACTGTATCGATTTTTGAGTGTCCATCTGACCCATTTCTGAGTAAGGTCGGGTCTATCTGCATTATTAAACAGGTAAGCCGTGTAAATATCGTGCTGATTGCCTATCCAGTAGCCCGCACCGGGATTGAGTGCTGCACGGTTTACCGTAGCATCCTCCATAAATGCTTCAAGCTCGCTGACAAAATATTCCTTTGAACCGAAAAGATCAATCATTCCGTCAATATCATTTAACGCACTCCAGCGCCATTGTCTTGCGCTGCCTTCACAGTAAGCCCTTGAATATCTGAATCCGAGAACCTCATCGTAGAATGCAGTCATATTCGGCTTTAACACACCCCACGAGCCATCACTGTTTCTTGCACGGAAATACTTTGTTTCACTATCCCAGACATTCTTGTATCGCATCGACTTCTCTTTATATTCCTTTGCAGTGGCGGTATCACCGACAGCCTCTGCAAGTGTGGCTATAGACGCATCTGCCCAGGCATATTCAAGTGTTCTTGAAACAGACAGACCTCTGTACTCGTCCTTTACAAGGTCATTGGGAACATATCCGTACTGCTCGTACAAATCCCCAAATTCACGATACTCTGTATGATTAAAAGACTCAGAGGATTTTTTCATATATGAAAGAGCCTTCTGTGTATCAAAGCTGAAGCCCTTAAGATAGCTTTCCGTCAGTACAAGATTCGCAGGATTGCCGAGCATTGAGCCTGTGTAGCCCTCGCCCATCGGCCATCGTGGAAGAACTCCTCCCTGATCAGCCATATTGAGAAGACTCTGAATGCAGTCATTCTGCACATCCTTTTCAATAAGACAATAGAGCGCATTCACATTTCTTGCCGTGTCCCACAGCGACATATCTGTTCTGTAGGTATAGCCGTCTGCTGTGTGTACCTTCTTATCAAAGCCGACATATTCGCCGTTTGAATCTGTAAAGTCGGTCGGCATAATCAGCGTATGATAGAGCGAAGTGTAGAAAATCTCCTTAGTGTTTTCATCTGCGTCAACAGAAATCTTTGAAAGCTCGTTGTTCCAGCTTGTATCGGCATTTTTTCTGACCTCATCAAAGTCAAGCTCATCCGATTCCGCTCTCAGATTTTCCTTAGCATTCTCAACACTTACAAAGCTGATACCCGTTTTAATCGTGACAGGCTTATCCTTTACATTTCCGAAATTGAGAGTAAGTCCGCTTCCGTCCTTTATTTCAGCACTCTTTAAAGGCGTATCAAATTCCGAATAGCAATACACCTTCATTCCGTCAAATCTGTCAGAAAATTCTCCGAGTATTGTTACTTCACCTGTAATAACTCTGCTATCCTCATCAACGGTAATACTTGCATCCTTTGTACTGCAGGCATTAAGAGTCGATGAAGCATCAATGAACACCTTACCATCTGATTTAGTATCAAAGGTATATCGCTGAAATCCTGTATGCTCGGTTGCCGTCATCTCACAAAGTACAGCCTGTGTCGGAAGATACAACGCATAATATCCCGGTGAAGCAATTTCATCATTATGAGAAAAAGCAATTGCCGACGGAGCACAAATACCCTTTGAATAAGGTGTGGCACGGAACATTCCGTAGTCACGAATACCTGTTCCGGAAAGTCTGCCGAGGCTGAAACCGTAGATATGTCTGTGTTCATAGTAATATCCCGATGTATTTGTTTTAAATACATACAAGCCACCCTCAGCGCAGGTATCCGGTCCGAGCCTTACGCAACCGAAGGGCACCGTTGCGGCAGGGCTGAGCATAGCACAGGTCCACGGGATTCCGCCTGTACCTACAAACGGGTCAACATATTGAGTGTATTCGCTCGTTTCAAGCTCGGGCATATCGTGATTTTTAAAAATGCTGCCCGAAATTGCCGAACCTAAAAGCATTTCAATTGAAAGAAAAAGTGAAATAATGACTCTTAATATTTTCATAACTACCCCCTGCCTTTTTATTCAATATAACACACAGGAATGTAAAAGTAAAGAAAAGTTATCAAAAAAACAACTTTCAGACTTAAGCTCGAAAGTTGTTAATAGTATTATGATGCAGTTACTGACAAAGAAAGATTTCCGCTCGGAGAAATAACGAATGAACATTTCTGTCCTTTTTCTACATATTGAGTAGCACTGACCTTGCTTCCGTCATTAGTGAAATCAAATGAAAGTTCATTCCAGTTGCCGTCAAACAGATAAACGTCACCAAAGTTTGAAGGCGGTGTGAAGGTAAAGGTATAATATCCCGAAGCAGGAGCTGTAAATGCTCTGAGATATGTATACTCGTTAGTCATCTTAGTTGTTTCACCAACTCCGATTGTTCTGTTCTTATCATTTGTACGATCTTCAACAGTTGTTGTAAACGAGCACTGCTTATTTGCATTTACAAGAACAAAATATGTTTCTCCGCTATAGAACATATCATAGTAAATCTTTTCGTTTACACTACCCTCTTTATGTGTCTCCGCAGTACCCTTCTGAGTATTATCTCCGTTATAAACCATAAAGCTGTCTATATTGGAATTGATTGGAATTCTAATATAATAGTAACCGGTCTTTGAAGGAACAAACTTAATAACACACTGGTTGTTTCCGACTGTTGAACATGGGAAATTTTTCTGAACACCGGAAATAACATACGGATCGTTTTCAGTTCCCTTACTATTCTCAACAGGAGCAGTAGTAGTGGTTGTTGTGGTTGTTGTTGTGGTCGTCGTTGTGGTTGTGGAAGTTGTAGAATCTGCTGCTGTTAATGATTCCGATATAGCGTCAGCATCAACTACTGCGGATACGGTAGTACCATCTTTTTCAAACAGATTACGAATACCAAACCAGTTATTCTGATAGCTAAGCACAAAAACAAGAACAAAGCAGAGAAGAACAACAACAATAACAATAGGAATTATCAGTTTATTAAGATCTATATTTACGTCTTTAGTCTTCTCCTTTTTCGGATTGGCCAAAGGAGGCTCAGGTGGATATGAATCCACATAAGGATCCGGTGGATAATATGGCTCTTTTACTTTTATATTTTCAACAGGATTATACGTGTTGTCACCTGGAACAATCGATAACGGTATTTCGACCGGCTCTTCGGGAACAGATTCAGATGAAGTTCCCTGCGAATTTTCAGTATCTGTATATTCTTTTCCGACAGGCCATCCGCATTTTTCACAAAAGAACGAGTCATCATCTATTTTATGACCGCACTTACCACAAAACATAAATTACCCTCCAATTATTATCTGTACATCGTGAAGTTGATTGAGTATACTGTCCATTTACCATCAACGAATTTTAAGTCAATGCCTCCTGAAGACGAATTATTTCTGTCATTAACCTCAGGTGTTGTACCGCCCTTATAGGTTTCTTTATATGCATAATCAAATTTGAAATACACCGTGTAGCTATCTTCAAGATTTTCAAAATCATCATAATCATTTGTGGTTGTAAAGTTACTTACAGTTGTTATTGAATATGTCCTATAGTCATTACTGTCATTTTTAAGATTTTCAACCTGTCTGGCAATGAATTCATCAAAATTAGACTTTATATCATCATCATAATACGGAACATTTTCAACTGTACCTGTTTCATTAGCGCAGGCAGTTATAATTGCCTGTGCATAGCCGATACCTGTATTAACTATATTATTAGCAAATTCCTCTGTAGTTTTCAGACTTACAGAATATGAGTTATCAGAAGATTGTGAAACAACAATCTTTTCCTCGACAGGCTGACAGTTTTCTCTTGTAACCGAAAGAGTATATTCACCCGGAAGAATCTGATCGATCATATAGTATGAGCTTTCATACTCATCGTTGCTCTGATAAGGAACCTCTATTCCGTCAACCTTAACGGTACATCCTTCGGGAGCATAAATAGTATAAGTTGTAATCGGTGAGGTCTGCAACGTAATATCATATGAGCAGAAGAAAAGGAAGCCCTTATTCTTTATAACATTGAAAGTAATTTCATTATATGAACCAGTTGATGAAATAAATGCTGCTGTATACTGAGTAAGGTTGCCCTTATCTGCATTTTTATACATTTGATCTGAAAAATCATTAATATCCATATCAGAATAATTTGAATATACGTAATCTGAGATATTTTCATAACTAAAATCAGGACAAAGCATAACCTTAACATCAACAATATCTGTATCATTTCCGAGGAAATATTGCGGATTATTAACCATAAATTCTTTAAACTTTTCTTTATTCACAAAGTCAGAATTTTCAACTCTCAGCATACTGAATGTTGTGTCCCAATTCTGATTAAGCATGGATTTCGCAAATTTTTTTGCAGCGTGTTCAGAATCGAAAGATTTTGCAATAGAAGAGAAAATAATAATCAGCACTAAAAGACCGCCCAAAGCAATGCCGATATACTTAAGAGTACTCTTCTTCAGCTTAACAGTTGTATGAAGCTTTTTGTTCACTTCATTTTTTACGTTCTGTGCAGTATCACCGATTGCTCCCTTTACATTATTGACCGAGCCGGTAATTTCCTTTACTGCAAAATAAGGCTTAACCTCTTCCGTATTTGAGTCATTATTTTCAGGTTTATTATTCGGCTCATTATTTACAACCGGTTCAGCTTCTCCCTGTCCGTTTTTCATTTTCTGATAAGCAAGAAGCTCTGGATTTATGTCCTTATTATCTTCTTCAACAGGAGGTGTCGGTTGTTCCGTCTTAGGTTCTTCAACCTTTTTCTTAACGGGTTCTCCGCAACCACCGCAAAAAGCATCGCCGTCTTTAATCTGTGCTCCGCATTTTTTACAAAACATAATTCATTTCTCCTTTTTATTTATTACTAATATATTCTTCAAATCTAAATATAAACGGTTCAACATTCGGCAAGCCAATAACAGCCTGACCAATTTGAAGATTAGAAATAATCCAATCCTCAACAACCTGTGCTTCTCTTTGAGACTCGCAAATTCCAGAGCTTTGATTAATAGGAAGATACGCCTCTGCCTTCTGATTCTTACCGAAAATCGACTGAATAAATTCTCTCGATTTTGCATCGGTAACCCGGAAAAAGATATTAGTCAAAAATCCCGAAGCGATACTTCTCGCTCTCTCCTCACCGTACTCTTCATAAATCTGCTCAATATTCTGAATACCGATAAGAAATTTTATTCCAAGACTTCGTCCGAAGTTTACAGCATCATCAATATGCTTTAAATTAGGCAAAAGTCTGAACTCATCTGTGATAAAATAAACATTTCCCTCACTTCTTTTTCTTCCGAGTGCCTCCTTGATTGCCATATCAAACATAAGGCTGTAAACAGGTGAAAGCATTGAGCCGATTGCTAAATCGTATTCGATAAAAATATGTTTTCCTGATTTTTTTCTTACAAGATTCTTCAAAGAAAGCGTTCCTGTTTTAGAAAAATTACCGACAAAAATTTCTCGTACAACCTGTTGAAGCTCCGACATAACACCTTGAGTCTGTGGAGAATCATCCTTGGAAATATAGCTCACCATTGCTCTTAAATCACTGTAAGAATTCAGCATATCTCTGATTGCCGAAACAGGTGTCGAATTTATGTATGAAACAAGATTTCTGTTTGTTCTGTGACGAGGCTCAACGCTTCTGATAAAATGCAGAAGGCAAGCCATAAAAATATCCTTTGCGGCATTAGGGAAGAAAATCTGATTTGTTTTCTCACACGCATCAGCAAAAAGGGTTTTACTGATTTCAATCACACTCTCCATAAGATGTTCGCCATAGCTTATTTCATTGAAAATGTTCCAGTAATCAAGACCATCCTCACCCGTTGCCGTTTCGTCATTACTGATTACAATATCACCCGGGCGATAAAATTCCTTATAGAAATCACCCTTAGTGTCAAAAATAATCATTACATCGTTCTGACCGAGTGTGTAGTCAAGCTGAGAAATAATGCTGAAAAAAGCATTTGTTTTACCTGTACCGATTCCACCCATCAGCAATATATGCTTGCTGAACAGGTTAGTGTCTAAAGGCAAAAATGCTCTGCTTCCATCCGCTCCGCTACCACGCAGGACACATATGGGATTGTCAACAGGAATTGTTTCGGGGATTCTGTACTGTAATTCATCGCCGAAAATTACACTTGAATGTTGTCGTCTGTTCTGCATTTTTTCCTCCTTAATAACTTAATGAATAGTCATTATCGTTTGAATTTCCATCTTTTACTGTACTCTTTTCTGCAGTCTTACCGCTGTCATATGCCGAATTACCGCTGTTCGATTGAATGTTCTCATCTGACTTATTGTTTGAAGCATTGTTTTTATTTTCCTCTTCATTATTTGATGGCTTCTGACCGCTTTGTGTATTATCTTTTCCATTATTATTCAGATTTTGATTTTCCTTATTATCGTTTTCAATTTCTGTCGGCTTCTGACCGCTTATTTCGTTGCCACCCTGCTTACTTTTACTTTCAATATCCTCTTTATCATTAGCTGACGGAGTTTGTCCGTTTACGCTGTTATCAACATTCTTTTCAGCTTTTTCATCGAGTTCAGGCTTTTTACCGCTTTCATTTTGTGCGGAACCTGTAGAATCCTTACCGCTTTCAGCCCCATCATTCTCTGTTGGCTTCTGCCCGTTTTCGCCTTCCGCCTTACTGTCTGAAGGGGTAAAATTATCGTATTTATTTTGAATTTCTTCTTTATTCGCCTTAAGCTGATCTTCAAGTTCAGGTGTCGAACCTTTATAATACGGCTCAGACTCTTCAGTTGATTTTCTATCCGTAATACCGTTCTCAATTTCAGCATTCAAATCATTGACCCTGGCGGTCTGTGCTTTCATATCCTCGTCACTTACGTCAAGATTTGATTTATTAAATTCAATGTCAAGATCTTCAACTCGCTCAAGATTTGCTTTATTTTCATCATTAATGAAATACTGATTTGCACCGCCTTCACCATAGCAGGTATTGGCTGTACATTTTGAGTATTCAACATCCATATCCTCTGTAACTCTGTAAGCGCTGATATGGCCACGATATGACTGATACGAATCATCAACCCTTACCTGAGCTAAATCAGCGAGCTTTTCAGGATCACCATTGCAGGCTTCAACTTCCTCGGGAGTGAAGAAGAAGTTACCCGTTTTGTTGTCATCACCTTCCCAGCAATATACAATATTGCCCTCGTATAATTTGGCATCTGACCAATTATCAACTCCGGGATATTTTTCATTACCTTGATAGTCACTGGCACTGAGCATATCCGTTACCTCTTATAACAGATATAAACATAGCTGTTATCATATTCTGTATCATTACTCGGCGTTATTCGTCCCCAGTCATAATCCCATCTGACCAGGTGCTTTGAATTAAGCGTCGGTTCACCGAATGTGTTGATTGACCATTCCGCAATTTCAGCAAAATTCTTTTCTGCCAGTTTACTTGACAACTTTTTTTCACCGTTTTCATTGATGATAACGGCATTCTTTCCTGTATAATATGTAATTGCCGAAAGCTTATCATTTGCAAATCTGATTAATATATTATCAAATTCCATACCATTATAAAAGTATTTGAGATGAAAATCGGGATTGAACTTATTCTTGCTCATCGCAACGTCATCATTTAATGTATACCAGACAGACGCATATTTTTCGTAATATTTCGTAAATTTCGATGCGATTGATTTTTTAAAATCTTCTATTGTAGATTCGGGATTAAATTCATATCCGAAAATATCAAATTTTCCTTTTTCTGCATCAGTCATAGTATACACCTCGTTTTATAAACTCATGGAAGAACTGAATTCATTTTTATTTGCGGGGTCTGCATCAGTTTTATTGTAGGTGGTATTTCCACCGGCAGACTCAGCAGATTCCGAAGAATTATCAGCAGCAGAGCCGTTATCGAATGCAGATTTTCCATCTGACTTATCGTTCCCCGGAGCCTGTCCGTTTTCGTTATTTTCATTTACGCTATTAAACTTGCCGAAAGAATCGGACGAATCATAAGAATCCATTCCCGACGAGCCGTTTTCTTTCTCTGCTCCGCCGTACACATAATTCTGATCAAAAGAATCGAACTCATTTTCAGCATTCGGTTTTGCACCTGCAAAGCCTTCTTCGTTATGAAAATCATTCTGAATCAGATCATTATTGTTATAAGAATTTTCCCTGCCATACAAGGATTCCTTGATATTACCGATATCTTCCTTAGGATTTGCATTAATTACATCCCAAGACGGAGATTGCAGTTCTTCGTCCAATCCGGTCTTAAGTGTATTGTCACTCGTTTCATTATTAGTTTCAGATAACTTATTGTCATCAATTCCAAGAGAATCTTTCACGTGAGCAACATCATCCACGGGATTTGATTTATGTTCTGTATCCATCAAAAGCTGACGTTCTTCAATATCCGAGTTCTGCTCCGTTGCATTGTTCATATCTTCCGGAGTTATTCTGCCATCCGGTAAAGCGGTATTTTCTTCGTTATTTTTACCCTTAAGTGCATTCTTTACACTGCCGATATCCTCCTTTGGATTCGACTTTGCTGAAGGCTTATTAAGATTTTCGTCCTCTATCTGATGTGGTTTTGTATCAGTTGTATTATCTACGTTTTCCGGCATGATTCTGCCATTCGAAAAAGCGGTATTTTCTTCGTTATTTTTACCCTTAAGTGCATCCCTTACACTGCCGATATCCTCCTTGGGATTCGACTTTGCTGAAGACTTATTAAGATTTTCGTCCTGTGTTGAATTTTTCAGAGGTGTTTTGCCACCACCGAAAAGGTCATGCTTTATCGAAGCTGTATCTTTTTTTGCAGCATCAATTGCATTGTTCAGATTTTGAGTTTCAGCACCACTTTTGAACGGTGAATCAGCCAAAGTAAAGCCATCACCAACAATAGAATGAAACCTTTGAGAGAATGCCTCAAAATCTTTTTCAAGTCCGATTCCTCCGGTATGAGGAAAAACCTGATTAATATAACTCGGTATCATAATAATGGTATGCCCGTCACCGCATTCATGCCATGTCAGGTTGTTCTTATCCATAAAATCAGCAATATCCGATTTGCTGACACCAAACAAATCAGAAAAATGAGAATTCGCAAGATCAAATGTTCCACCCTTTCCGTCACGAAAGGTCGGCATATTATCAAGGTATACATGTCCTGCAGTATCAACAAAATCAGATGTATCAGATAAAAATTCAGCAAAATTTTCAGCAGTAAACGAGCTGACAAAATCCATGAAACCGGGTTCGCCATCCTCGTATAAGACAGAATCAATCCCGAAGTCTTCCATCATCATATCTTTAATTTCAGAACCAAGACAATCTTTCCACTTATCAACAGATTTATCATATATTCTGAAGACTGCTTCATCCCTCGGAGAAAAAACGCCGTCACGTACATTGTCACCATAATTAATAAACTTATTGTCAGACGGGGTTTTTTGTTCAGAAACATTTGAATTTAAAAGATTTCTGAAAAATGATGGATTTTTTCTCATAATATCACCTGAAAAGTGTTACATCTGTGAGTGACATAAAGCCACTCACAGAAATATTAATTTATTTACATTTTCTGCCACTTGCTGATAGCTGCGTCACCCATAGTCTGAATGTCATCTATCATTGTGCCAAGTTCAGCAAGCGCAAGGTCTGTATCTGTCCATGGAAGTACCTCCTGGAAGCCTGTGTATTCACAATCACTGTTCACAAGACTGAAGCCCTTACGTCTGATATCAATAGCCGGAACCGAACCCTTTGTCTTAATTAAAAGCTTCAGAGTCGGAGAAAATGAAAGGAAGAACAAGTTAACAAGTGCTGAAATTACCAATAAAAAGAACATAACTGCATGACCTTCAAGATCTTCAATATCACTAAATATATCCATAGAAAGGCCAACATTACCGACAAACAATCCCGTAACAAAAGAAAGAATTCCCATTCTTAGACCGTAGTATCGCTTGTTTGTATTTTTCTTAAAGAACATAATAGCAAGCACAAGGTTAATAATAAATACAGGTAAAGCTAAAATATATGCAAAAACACTTGTAATATCAGTGTCTATATCCAGCTCGTAATAAAGACCAGCAACAATTGCCAAAGGAATTGAAATACAAATAGCCATAAGAAATAATCCACCGATTGCATTCAGAACATTAAACTTATAGTCCTTCTTGATTTCAACACCGGCGATTTCATTAATCTCAAACTCTTCCTGCAATCTTGTGCGGCCTCTGATACACTTACCTGCTGCTCTGAAAATAACACGCTTGTTTGTAACCATAAGTCGGCCATATGCTCTTGAAAGAGCAATTCTTGTTCTGAGTCTTGCTATATCATACTGCTTAATCGGCACTTCACCATCATGGTTTGCAACACAATCAGGCACAATTTTCTTGCCATTTTCATAAATTGTTGTATTTTCAGGGCCATTATTTGCATCATTTTCTTCAGAAAACTGTCCAATAGTTGCACCGATGCGATCAATAATATTGCCGAAATTCAAGCTGACTGTACCGTCATCCTGTTTCTGCTGATCCACATAATTATCATTGCCATTCATCGGCTTAGTCGCATCCAACTGTCTACGTTTCTGAACCACTGAATTCTGCCCCGTAAAGCGTGCAGCTCCCGTCTGTGTGTTGGAAGAAGCATCCGTTCTTCCCGATGATACGACGTCACAATTCGGACAACGTCCGTTCACCAATTGGTTTCCACATTTTGTACAAAATGCCATTTTATTTTCCTCCTAAAATTATTATTATACAGAATAAAAATTCTGATTAATACGATTAGAAAAATTCCTCGAAAGACTGAGTATAGCCTGCTAACGAGAAGTATTTATCATCAGCACCCATTGAAAAACTGCTGATATTCAACGTAACCGGAACATCATAATAATTTTCCGTAATTACAAGCCTTGTAAATGAATTATTTTTGAAGCTGTAATCCATTGTACAATTTACATATTCACTGTAATAGGTTTCTGTCATTGTTGAGCCGTTTTTATACGAAGTGATAAATTCATTATCATATGGATAGAAAAATTCAGTAAAATCAAGATTAAAATCACCATAATAATCGATATAATAAATTTTATATGCCGGAATCATTACGTATGTATCACCATCCATAAGCAACACACGAATAGTAATATCATCATAAATCAAGTCATAACCGGATTTACTTCCGCATTTAACTATCTTCATTTTGAATGACGTTTCACCATCATCTACAACACACTGAACAGTATATCTGTTAGAATTTACAACCGGTTTGACAATTGATTCTGTCAGAAATGAAGGTGCAGTTGTTGCTTCAGTTGTACGTTGATTAGTTTGCGATGTAGCCCTTGTTGTTGCTCTTGTTGTTGCATTTGTTGTAGCCCTTGTTGTTGTTCTTGTTGTTGAATTTGTTGTAGCAATTGAGGTACGAATGCGGTTTGCAGTTGTTCCAACGCTGTTATTCTTTGTGGTGCTTGCTTTGACATTACGGAAATTAATCTTTCCGATAGCATTTGAAACTTCACTGCCGATTTCAGACAATTCTTCCTGTTTCTGACTCGGAATAGTAAATGTTGTATTGTTTCCTTCAAAAGAGCTTTCTGTTGTGTTCTGTGTAGTTGTTACACCGGAATTGAATGTTATTTTCGGTCTTTCTGAAGATTTCTCACTTTTATTTTCCATTGCAGTTTCAACAGTAGTTGTAGTTATATCGTTCTTATCTTTATTCTTACTTTTATTACCACCAACGGCAATTATTATTCCGAAAAATATTCCGACTACAACCACAAAAGAAACCAATACCAAAACAATCTTGCTATTAGCACTCATAATTATCACCCATAATTAAAAATAATTAAAAACACAAAAAGCTACAACAGTCAACGCAACCGCATTAACTATTGTAACTTTAAAAAATCAAATAATATTTAATTCTCCTCATTTCCCCATCCCCATATAGTATTATACTATAAAAAAACTTAAAAAAATCATCAATTTATCTTCCTAAACGGATTCTACCATATTTATGCAGATAAGTCAACATTAATACAATATTTTACATAAAATTTATTAAAAAAACTTCGTAAATCGAAAAAATCCAATTCACGAAGCAAAAGAGTATATTTGTTATATTATATTTTCGGAATTTCCATCGTTTCGCCGTTTTTCTCAGCAGAAATGCTTGCAATAATGCCCGGAAGAGACATTTTGATTGCAAAATCAACATCTAACTTCGGCTTTTTGTTTTCAAGAACACATTCAACAAAATCAGCAAACATAATTCCATCCGCACCGCCGTGACCGGAAGCACTGCTGTTACCGTATTCATTGAGATATTTTGCAGTTACGGGAATATCTATCTTCTGTGAAAATGTACCCGGAATGCTCGAAAGATTAGCAAGGCTGTGTGCATCATCAACCATTACCTTTCTGTCGGTTTCAATACTGCCCTTTGTGCCGCACAGACGATAATTATGGTCATAGCTTGTGTATGCGCCGAAGCTGACAAGCAGCTTGATTACTGCACCCTTCTCGGTTTTGAATATAGCGATTGAGGTTGCATTCTTCGCAGGAAAATACGGATTATATTCAATGTCGGAATTCATACACGAAACACTGACACAACGGTCATTCATTATGTAAAGCAGAGGACCCAATTCGTGAGTCGTATATTTTATTGCAGGGTTATAGGTTCGCCAATGTCCCTCGGGATAGTTATCCGGTCCGAAATCCTCAGGATCTATGCTGTGAAGATACTCAGCCTCAGCGAATACAACATCACCGAATTCACCCTTTTCGTGCATCTTCTTCCATGTTTCGATAAAAGCCCAGTAGCAACAGTTTTCACCTGCCATATAAATAAGGTCCGGATGCTCTGACACAATCTTTTTAAGCTCATATGCCTCTTCAAGACTTGTGATTGAAGGAATCTCACTGAGCACGTGCTTACCTGCCTCAAGTGCCTTTTTAACAACAGGAACATGATAAACTGCCTCTGTTGCAACGATTACGGCATCAATATCCATTTTAAGCATCTCGTCATAGTCGGTAAGATATACAATATCATTCTGACCCTCGGACTCAAAATACTTTCTGCCACGTGCAAGAATTTCTTCATTATGGTCACAGGCAACCACCAGCTTGCAATTGGGATTTCCGAAGCCACAGCCTGCTACACCGGCTCCACGACCGCAACCTACAACTCCGTAACGTAAAATTTTATCACTCATAATACTAAACTCCTATCCTATCAGATTTTAAAACTTATTTTAGATTATTATATCATATATCTTAAGATTGTACATATAAAAAATTAAAAAAGACTTCGGAAACCATAAAAGATTTCCGAAGTTCAAATTATTTATTCAGTTTCAGCTTCAGTTTCAAATGTTACAGGAATGAAATAGCTTGAATATCCATCAGCTGACCATGCCATTATTGCATAAGTATATGTCTCACCGTCAACGACACTGCTATCAACGTACTCTGTAGTTTTTGCATAGCAAAGTGTTGTATAGTTTGGCTTGGAAGTAGACTTCTTGAGAATCTGATAGCTCTTTGCACCACCGACTGCTTCAATGCTGATAACTGCACCCTCATCAGATGCTGTAACTGTTACGTCAGGTGATTTCATATAGCGAATCATTGAACCTTCAATTTCATTTACAAGGTTAGTACCGTCTTCGAACACTACGTTAACCTTGTAGTTATAAGCAACTCCGCTTTCAGCTGCTGTATCTACAAAATATGACCATGACGAAGGCTTCATTTCTCTGAGCTTGATCCATTCACCATCATCAGTCTTTCTGTAAAGCTCATACAATACAGCACCATCATACTTTTTATATTCAACCTTAACACCTGTCTGAACATTTGCTACCTTAGGAGAAGGATAAGTATAAATTTTCTGTTCTGTATGATAGCTTAAATTTGAACCGGAATAAGATCTTACTGCGTAAATATAAGTTGTATTAAGCTTGATACCGGAATCAACAAATGTAGTTCCTTCTTTTGAATAGCCGACTGTAACAAAGCTACCGCCGACTTCCTTTCTGAGAATCTGATAGCCTGTAGCACCGTTAACCGGGGTATACTCAACACAAACCTTATTTCCCATCATTGCAAGTGTAAACTTCGGAATTGCCATATAACATATTCCGGCGCCCTCAATTTCTCTTACAAGATTAGTTCCATCTGCAAGCACTACGTTAACCTTGTAGTTGTTAATCTTTCCGCTTTCAGCTGCTGTATCAACAAAATATGTCCATGATGAAGGCTTCATTTCTCTGAGCTTAATCCATTCGCCATCATCAGTCTTTCTGTAAAGCTCATACTTTGCTGCACCATCATACTTCTTATAAGAAACCTTAACACCTGTCTGTACGTTAGCAAGAGAAGGAGCAGGATAAGTATAAATTTTCTTTTCTGTCTGGTAGCTTAAATTTGAACCTGTATAAGATCTAACTGCATAAACATAGGTTGTGTTCAGTTTAACACTTGAATCAACAAATGAAGAACCATCACTTGAATAGCCGACAGTAGTATAGGTTCCGCCTACTTCTTTTCTGATAATCTGATAACCTGAGGCACCGTCAACCGGTGTATACTCAACGCAAACCTTATTTCCCATCATTGCAAGGGTGAATTCAGGAACTGTAAGATAATAAATTGATCTTTCAAGTTCAAGTCTGCCTGAATCCTCGCCATCCTTAACATAACCGAGTGCATAAGTGTAATTTACACCGCTCTTAGCAGTACGGTCAACAATATAGCCGTATGCACTTTTGCCCTTTAATCTTGAAATTACTGTCCAGTCATTTTCTGCATCCTTACGATAAATATCGTACTCGTCAATGCCATCAGCCTTGATATATGCTACTTTTACTCCGCCTGTTGTGTTTGCAACGACGCTGATTCTCGGTGCGTCTGCTGCGAATGCTGCCGGTGCCATAGTACTGATAATAATAATTAATACTAAGACAACGCCGATTGTTTTTTTGATGAATTTTTCCATGTTCAATTCTCCTTAAAATATTATCGGAATCTTATTCCTTATGAATCTGTGCCCAAAATAGAATCTTCGATTACGGTTCTTACAAAACCGTCTTTAACATGATAATGTTTACTGCCTTAAACATTTCATGTTAATCCTTCAGCTAAAATATAAATCAGCTGAAAGCATTATTATTGAAAATCGATACTGTGTAAACGTGATTAGGATGAAATTAGTATACCGATCATTCAATAATATTCATCGTATGCCCAATTGTCACATTATTCAATAATCCCTCCTTTTAATTGCACTGATAAATTGTTATGTATTTAACAAACTCCTATATAAACACAAAGTAACCGCTTTAAGCGATTACCGGGTAAACTAAATACATTTTGTAACAAGTTATACGTCAAATTACACAAATTATGCAGTTGGGTTTTTTGTCAAGTAATAAATCTTACAAATTTTAGTTCCGTTTATTGACAACCTGCATAAATTTTCTACATTATATCAAAGTACTATATTAAAGTCAAGTGATTTTTGCTTATTTATATTTGTCTTTTGTAATGTAAACATTCCGTTTTGTAATACATAAACGAGTCTTCACAGAAGGTTGTGAACAAACAAATTGATTGGTGAGATTATTTGTCACTTTGTTCCTTAGAATGACAATGCTTAGTATTTTTGTAGGGCAAGGGCTCTGCATACAGAAAAAGGAACACACTTAAAAGATGTCATATTGAGTGGAGCGAGGTATCTCATAGTGAAGTTTTCATCATTATTTAATGTATTCGTTTTTATTCACCAATTTTCCGTGAACATCCATTTTTAGCGAAAATATAAAAGACCATCCAGGCGGATGATCTTATTATATGTCTGTGTTTAAATTATTATGCTTCGATTATACAACAATAAAATCCCACGGAGAGCAAACAATATTTGCAAATTTTACAAACAGATAAAGTAACTTAACGCAGAATTTATCAAATGTAAGCTCGTCTTTTTCGAAGCTGAGTTCATGCTCCTGACCGAAAAGATTATTCGGTACTGTTGCGGTCATATTATCGGGCTGTTCAATGCCGAGTGCATAAAGAGCAATTGCCGCAACATCACGATTTCTTGTGCCTTCCGGAAGAGTTACATTATTAACGGTTTTTCCTGTTATTGCAACAGTACAGGATTGCTCTTCCACGGAATTTCCGCCGTGACCGCCGCCGTTAGCTTCGCCGTGGTCTGCAACGAGGATGAAGAGCGCATCCTCCATTCCACCCGAAGAGTTGATTCCGTCAAAAATCATACCAAGCTGCTTGTCTGCATTCTTCACAGCATCCTCATAGCCCTGTGTCTGTCCGCCATAGGAATGACCTGCATGGTCTACATCATCAAGCTGAACAAACATTAATGTCGGCTTATAGCCTATGTTGAAAAGTCCGCAGATTTCATCAACAACCATCGGGTCTGACTGACGCCAGATTTTCTTTACTCCAAGGTCATTTTCGATTATGCCTTTATTAATGTTATGCCAGTGAACAATTGAGCACAGCTTTGCTTTGGGCATTTCGTTTCTTACAAAGCGGAAAATCGAGCCGTTATCGCTGTCGGAATTCCGAACCGTACCGCTTGTATTATCGTTCGTAAAGCCGTGAGTATCACAGGAAACACCGCAGAGAATAGAGCCCCAGTTCTGAGCGCTTATTGTCGGAAGCTCACCCTGGCAGTTATATCTGACAGCACCCGAACCGAAAATTCTGTCAAAATTCGGTGTATCATAATTGCCCCATGCTGCACCGGAACCGTCCCAGCCGATAATATAAACGTGTTTATATGCTCCGAAGCTGTCTGTGTCTTCTGCAAACGCAGGCACAGAACAGGACAATAACAAAACCACACAAATCAAAATTGCAGTTATTTTTTTCAAGAAAATCGTCTCCCTCATTTAATTAAATAATAAATTTAATAGCAGTTGTTTTATAATTTTTATTTACTGTAAACCTTCACATAGTCAACAATGAACTTTGCCGGAAAAGCATTTTCGTCATTATCGAGAACCTCGGGATGCTCCTTTCCGTTTATTTTCACCTGACAAGTCAAAAGCATATATGCAGGGTCGGTTGTTGCCCCGTTGGAGCTTCTGCCCGATTCCTTTCCGTCGATATAGAAAATATATTCATCCTCTGTCCACAGTACGCCATAGGTAACATATTCATTATAAATATCTTTATTCACACGATATTTTCCGACAATTTCAGATTTAAAGCTTGCAGTTTCGTTCTCCCACTTATGAACGGTGTTAATTGTGCTGTTCTGATATTTCTGACCGTAATAGAATGATTCCATTACGTCAATCTCAGTGTAATCCTTGCGAAAACCGTTTTCAAATGATTTTTCTCCGGATGTCATCAACCAGAATGCCGACCACATTCCCTTAGCCGCAGGAACAATACAACGACATTCAAAATAAGAGCCGGGCTTGAAATTACTGTAAGCATCCGTGTTTTCGATTCCATACGTATAATAACCGGGACCTTTACTTCCGTCTTCAAGATATTTAGTTGAAATAATCATGTTTTCACCGTCAAAGGACATCATACTCGAATCATAAATTTCGCCCGTACCAAGCTCAGGACATTCCTTCCACACTTCTGAATCAAGTGAATCACCCCGGAATTCCTCGCTGAAAACGAGTGAGTAATCACTGAGATTAATTTCATCGCCGATAATCGGACCGGGATTATCAAAAATAATCACACCGAAAAGCTGAAAAATTGCAAGAAAAGCCGCAAAAAAAGCCTTGATTTTTCCTGTAAATAACAGTGTCGGCAGCTTTGAAATTACTCCCGGAATTGCAAGAAGTGCCGACATCTGACGAACTGCGAGCTTTGCTAATAAAGATTTGAACATAAAATCACCCTCCGCTTTTTTTAAATGATAACACAGTTACTTAATTATTTCAAATAATTTTTTCACAACATCATAAATTATCAAACAATTCGGTTCTTCACGTAAGGTTGGGGATTGAAAAGAAACGCATTAAGCAATAGTGTAAACCTCACTACGAGATACTTCGCTCTATATGACATCTTTCAAGCCCTGCCCTATATAAAAATAACAATGCCATTTCAAGAAGAAGTGGCATTGTTTAATTTTATCCGAAGAAATCGAAAAGCTCAGGAATAATAAGTTCATCTGCCCTTGCAAATGCAGATGTATGGTCCTGCCCCTCGAGTATAACTGTCTTACAATTCGGAATGTGCTTTGATATTTTCTCACAATGTGAGCGCTTCATCATATCATTTTCTGCATAAATATGAAGTGTAGGCACATTGATTTGCTCTAAATCTCTATATTTCAGATTCGGCTGATGTGCCATCATGCCCTTGATTTCTCTCTGACGGACAAAATCCGGGTCTGATTTGAACACACTTTCAATACAAAGTATGAAATACTGCCACATAATCGTGAGCTGTTTAATCGGTTTTGTTCCGAAAATGTTGATATTCGGGCTGTGTGTAACCATTTTTTCTACTCTGTCGGGATAAAGAAGCGTAAACACAATCGCAAGATTTCCGCCGTCGCTGAAGCCGTAGATGTATGTTTTATCAATATTCAAATGGTCAAGCAGCTTTGACAAATCCTCTGCTTCAAGCTCAAAGGTAAGCTGAACATCATCACCGATTTTTGTATTACCCGTTCCTCGTGGAGAAAACATAATAATCTTATATCTTTCCATCAAGGCAGGAGCAATATTCATAAGAGCATTCATATCTCCGCCGTTACCGGGAATCAGTACAAGCGGCTGTGCATTCTCATTTCCGTAAACGGCATACTCCATTTGTGTTGTTCCGAGGTCAAGAAAGCCATGTTCACAGTCATTGTCAACCGCCGATGCACCAACCGAAACGGTACAAAGAAGCATTACAAATGTAAGTAAAACCGAAATTATCTTTTTCATTTTGTCAAAAGCACCTGCGGTTCATTTACAGAGAATGTATACATTGTATCATAGTTATTCATTGTGCAAACATTCATTGTAAGGTCTTTTGTATTGTATACAACGCTCCACAATGTGCTGCAGATGTAGCCGTGAAGGTCAAGGTCCTTCATGCTCGTGCTCTTAAGAATGTCCATCGCACCCTTAACTGTTGTAATACCGAGTGAAGCATCGAGTGCATTGAATGCTGTTTCGTATCTGTCCTGTCCCATTCCGAGAGGGTCGTCAACGCCCGGTGTGATAACAAAGTTTGTAGCAACCTGGTACTTGAAGAGCGGATTTGTTCTCTTTTCGGGATAGATTACATTCATTTCGCCGTCGATATATTCGATAATAGCACTGTTACCCATAGCATCGGCAATCTGATAGTGATATGTGCATTCCATGATAATACTGTCTCTCATATCATAATTTCTGAATATTTCAACAGCCTCTTCAACTGTTGCAGCCTTATCAAGGACAGCTCGAATCATTGTAGTTGTGGTAAGGTCTGTCTTATCTGTAATCTGGAATGTTGCATCCTTTTCAATCTCAAGAACACCGATTGAAAGACCTTTTTCGTTAATACCATCAAGAGGTACATAAGGAGCAATAAGTGTAAGTACACTGTCTGTAAGTGAATCCGGCTCAAAGTCGTTGTCGTAAGCCATAAACATCAAGGATGTTGACGAAACACTTGCATATCCGTTCTCGGGATGAGTCCATACAATCATATAACCCGAATCCATGTAATCATAGTTTCTTGAGAAAAGATACTCACCTGTCGGTGTGACTGAATTAAATGTTGTACAGGCAAAGCCGTTCAAATCATTGAAAACCGTCTTATTGACAGCCTTAAGAAGAAGGTCTATCATATTGTCTACACCATTATCAAGGAAATCATCAATATCGTAATCATAAGTATAATCCATTGTGTAAACGTGGTCAGCGAGCTTCTGAACACTCTTCATTGATTCAAGACGAGGGTCAGTAACTCCGATTGTGCTCAGAAGAGCCATTACTGCGGTCAGGAAAAAGCATAAAATCTTTCTTAATACATTAAGCATATTTTTACCTCACGATATAAATTTACGATAATTATCGTATAAGATATTTATACCATATAATACAATTTCTGTCAATTAAAAAATTTAATAAAATTAGCAAAAAAGTATTGACAACAAGATGTTTGTCTGTTATAATGCTAAATGTTCCGTGAGGAACGAACAGATGCGAGAGTGGCGGAATCGGCAGA
>DCGX01000066.1:0-5860 GCA_002315505.1 Ruminococcaceae bacterium UBA1767 | reverse complement strand
TCAAGTCCCGTCTCTCGCACCAAAACAGAACAAACCCCGAAAGTGTTGATTTATCAATGTTTTCGGGGTTCTGTTTTACTCAAAAACTGTTACTGTTTGTCAGAATTTTTGACCGTAACTAACAAATAACTAACAGGTAACTAACAAAAAAAGACCCCGGAATCAACGCATTGAAAACGCTGTTCCGGGGTCTTGATGTTTACTTATTGAATTTTATTTAACAATCATTTTTTATAAAATTTGATTGTTAACTTGCCGGTAACTTGCTGAATTATTCGGTGAATCCGTACTTCTTCAGCATTGCAAGTGTCTTTGCACCCGTGCATCCATCGGGTTCAAGACCTGTTCTTCTCTGAAATTCCTTGATTGCCTTGATCAGATTTGTTCCGTACAGATTACCAAGTGCCGCTTCGGGTGTATAAGACGGGAACATCTTACGCATAAAAGAAGCGATTTTGCCGACATTCGGTGAAGAATCGCCCTTCATGAAATATCCCCTTGAAGGAAGAAACGATGCTTTCTTTGTTGCCGTCTGTGTTGTGGAAGCGGTGGAAGCTGCACCGATCTTCGCATTGACCTTTGCTGCAATGTCAGGCATTCTGTCATAAAGATATTTGCCGGGACAATCAGTGTTCGCAAAATCACGATGAACGGTCATATTACAACCGTTTCTGTGGTTAATACGATCATCTTTGTTGTTTGACCATACAAGTTTCTTGATGCCGTTACGCTTGCAGATGTCAGCAACAAGATTGATCAATGCATTGTACGCCTTATCTGTTACGGCATACGGTGATGAAGGATCACACGCTGTTTCAATGGTGATTGCCCTGTGATCGTTCGCAGGTGAAGAAGATGTCCATGCACGATCAGCTTCAGGAACGGAAAGACCGATGCTGCCATCTTTACCGACAATATAATTTGACGATACCTGACGATCAGAAGTCTTGAAATAATCACAACCCTGTTTTGCGGTCACCTGACCGACCCAACAATGAATTGTGATTGTATCAATCTTCTTGTTTCGGGGACTGTTGCGATCATTCGTGATATTGGTATATGTAACAAGTGAACTGTTAGACATTTATATCATCCTTTCCGTGAAGATATTTATCGGCTTTCTGTGCCTTCGGTGTGAAGCTGTTATTCTTCCACCACGCCCATACTGCTGAAATTGCAGTCAGGGCGTATGACACCCATTTTGTCCATTCTTCCATTGGTATGATCTTATCGACAACGCCAAACATATTCAACGCCTGATTGATAAGTGCAAACAGAAGAACGGCTGTTCTGATCCATGTGTCAGACGATACATTTTTGAAATCAAACTTTTTCATGTCGCATCGCTTCCTTTCTCATTTTTCAATTAAATAATTTTGTCAACTGTTTCTGTTGAATCAAGAATTTTTTGAATGTTTGTCAGCCCGGATCGGTATTTTTCATATACCCATTGACGGGTATAATGAATTTCTTTTGAAATTTCTTCAAGGGACTGAAACTGCACAAACCTTCTGTGAATAACATCATATTCAATCGGATCAGACAACTGTTCAATAACTTTGATCCTCATTGCCTTATCGTCAACGAATGCATCAATATCAATATTTATCCGATTTTCAAGATCGGCAATTTTCGCAACTGTCTTTCCGATACGATCTGAAGGGGAACTTTGAACGGGATCAGCAGACATCATTGCTGTTGTATTTGTGATCATGCAGCGAAGCTGATACAATTCAACACACTTATTATTTATCATTGCATCTTTTCTTCTGATCTCTGACAAAAAATCATACGCTTTAATATTTGAATTCATGATATGTCACTCCTGTTTTTGTTTCTTTAAAATTTTTCTATTTTAGAATTTAGCGGACATTATCAGACTTCTTTGTTTGAAACATCAGAAGCGATATACTTTTCAAACTTTTCCGCAGAGAGCTTGAATACAGGTTTCTGATTCGGCTTGTCAGAGGATAACATTTCTTCTATCTTTTCACCTGTCAGAGTACCTGCTACAAAATCCTTGTGCATGTGATTCGCCTGTGCGTATGACGGTTTATGGTCTGTTTCTTCCATAATTCCCATAAGCTCATACTGAGTGTCTTCGTCGAGATATGAGAGCTCAACACCTACCGAAAAAGCAATTTCGTTTTTGTCCATAAGATCGAGCATTTTGGGAATGAGATTTGTCAGTCTGATATATCGCTGTACTGTCGCTCTGCTTTCGCCTGATTCCGACGCAATTTCTTCATCAGTTCTGTAATTCGTCTCAACTTGAGACGAATTATTAGAAGGACGTCCTGCAGTGCGTTTCATTGCCGCATATTTCAGCTTGTAGGCAAATGCTTTCTCGCTCGGCAGAATATGCTCACGGTGAAGATTGCTGTCAACAACCATTACCGCCGCTTCATCTCTGCTGATTTCATAAACAAAAGCAGGTACTTTTTCAAGCCCTGCTTTCTTCGCTGCGAATAATCTTCTGTGCCCTGAGATAAGTTCGTATTTATCGGAACTATTCTCTAATCTTCTCACCATCAGCGGCGTCAGTATTCCGTTTTCGAGTATGCTTTCAACAAGCTCTTTCATTTCTTCGTTATCAATCACCTTGTATGGATTGTAGATGAACGGTTCAATATCGTTTATTGAAAGCTCTCTGCGTATTGTACTGTCTTTTGCCTTTGCTTCCTGTGAAAGTTCATATAATGTTTTTCTGTTTTCTGCCGGTTCAGTTATCTGTTCCGACTTGTTTGATTCTAATATTTTTTTCACTGTAATTACCTACCTTTATCATAATTTTTATTTCGCTCGGCTTGTTTTTCGAGCTTTAATTCTGTGTCAAATAATCGTTGTATTTTATCGAATTCACATTCGGTTTGTTTCAGCTTTTTAAGTTTATTTCTCATTGGTGTTATCTTCGCTGTAACATTTTTCGCTTCCGATTTGAGAAGCGTTTTGTCTTCGGGACTTGCCCTGCGTATTCTGTTTCGTATATTCTGCCGTTCTGTTTCTGATGTTTTGATTTGCTGTTCGGTTTCCGCTATGCTTTCATAAAGTTGTGTGGTAGTCTGTATATTGTTGTCATTAAGGAAATGATAACCTTCAACATATTGTTTCAGATTATTCATTTCCATTCGCATAGTCGGTGAAAGCGGTGTGTATTTCAGATTGTCTTTTACTGCCTTTATCAGCATAATCATTATGAGAAATGCCGCCGCAACGAGAGATTCAATTCCGCTGCCGTATCTGACATCCCGTTCAATATCGCGCATTATCTTTTTCAGAGGTGTGGTTTTAGGTTTAGCTATATAGTTGATTCTGTAATACGCGTACCATTCGTCAGATTTTCTGTTTCTTTCAAACTGTTTGTTGATATATTCTTTTGTAAATCCTACGCTTGAAAGCCTGACGGCTCTTTCCCAATCGGGAGCTTTAACAGAAAGCCTTGTTTCGTCAACATCATAACCGAGCCTTTTAAAATACGTTACAAACTCACTTCTGTTTCTTGCGAGTTTAATAACCTTCTGTGCGTCTGCTTTCACTTGGTCATGATTTGTAATCCCACCGTCTTTGTGTATCCAATAGGATCCTTTTTCTCCGCCGAAGAATGAAGCATTTTCAAGAACGGACTTTTCATGCTCGCGACATATCTCATCGGATATTTTCCTCAGTTCAAGATGATCGCCGATTTTGTTTTTGAACTTTTCGCCCGTTCTGAAAGATACACTGTTTACCACAAAATGATTGTGAAGATGATTCTGTGTATTTAAGTGAGTGGTAACAATAACTTCGTATTTATCTCCCCACATTCGTTTTGCGGTTTCAATACCTATCTGATGACATTCTTCGGGAGTAACTTCACCCTCGGCAAAGCTCTGATATCCGTGGTATGCTAAATTACCGCCGGTCTTTCCGTATCTCTTTTTAGTTGACATCATGCATTCATAAGCTATTTCGGTTACACAGTTAATGCCTGTAACAAACAGTCGCTTATCGGTTTTGTCATCATTCTCAACATAACGGATTGCCGCATACAAATCATTGTCGAGATATTTTTCGGCAGTTGTTTTATTGGGGTTTTCAGCATAATCAAGGGTATATTTAAGATTGCTCTTTACGGGCCAAAATCCGGTGGTTGCCATTTTTGAATCTCCTCCCGAATCTGTTTTGCCGTTTGTTTTTTCTCTGTGAAAAGCTTATTGCGAATTTCATCAAACAGATCGAGAGCATTTTCTTTCAGTTCATTCTCATTCAAAGAGTTGATGAGTTCACACAGCTTTTCATAGAAATCAAAAAAGACATTGGGAAGAACCGTTTTCGGTTCATATCCCAATGCTCTTTTTCTTACATATTCGCTGATTGAAAGACCGCATTTATCCGCAAGGCTTTCAATCTTTTTCTTTTCCGTTTCACTTACCCGTGAAACGATTCTGACATTTTTGTTTGTGATGATTGCATCATCCTTTCAAATTTTATTGAGGAGTTTAAGGGGAAACTTCCCCTGAGTTGAGCGGGACTTTGGCACACAAAGTCCCTGCTCGTTAAGGTATGAGACATACCTTACATTTTCTTAAATATCAGTCCTCCTTTACATTTTATTAAACTGTCCCCATAAGCAGTGAAGACAGTTATACTTACGGCAGCAATTTCTTTGCTTATCTGCACACTTTGCTGACCGAAGCAAATCATACGAGAGGAAGTTCGTATTTCTTCACCCCGATCAGCGTCCTTGTCGTTCCGGCATAGTTCCTGCACCCGCATATCCTACGATATGGCCCGACTGCGTCTTTTCACCTCATTATGTTCGCTCACCCGTCTCTGCGAGAGTGCTTTCGTACCTTCCTCCCGGGCACAAGGCTCTCACCTTGCTGTCATCGCAAACAGGTGTATCCTGCCGGCAAGGTATTCAGTTGTATGAAAGGCTTTGCCTTTCATATATACCCCGACAGAAAAAATCAAAATGTTCCTGAAAAGTGAAAAATTTTTTTAAAAATTTTCAGGCATAAAAAACAGCCCTCCGAAATCAATCGGAGAGCTGCAATCAGATATTCAGTTTTGTTAGATATTGAATACAAATTTTCGAAAAGTTATATATGAAAATGTATTCGGTATTAAATATAGACAAATGACTGCGGTGCGGCCTTAACACCAAAATCACTTAATGTCTTTGGTGTCTTATATACTTTAATTTTACCGAGTTTATAAGCATATGCAATTTCCCGTCCTTCAAAATATCTATCGAAGAACTCTTTACTTATACCGGATGCCGATTTAGTTTGTTGCCATAGTTCTTCCGGAGAACACATTAATACTTCAACAATTTCAGCCTCTGCCACAACACGCTTTATCGGAGTTGTTTCATATATGATTATGGAAGATATATCTTGTTTTGCTGCAATTTTTCTGTACTCATACTTTTTTATACCGTTGACAATATTATTTACATGTTCAGGATTGATTGAAATTAAAATCTTCTTTTTCATAATTATTCCTCCATTCCCAATTTGTAAATAATATCATAATTTTCTTTTGAAACACTATCAAAAGACCTTGGGCCTGTGCCTCCGGCAATAATACCATTTTCATATAATTGATAGTTTTTTACCTTGTTTTTAAACGGAATATAATCCAATAATTTCACAACCGTAGAACGACGCTTATGTTGTTCACGAATTTCATTTTCGCTGAATATTGATCTGTTTTTACAGATTTCTATGCATTCTTCGACACTATTAGTAGTACGAATTTCTTGAATAATTGCCACACCTGAGACAACCGAAGAATACTTCCTGGGATATCTTTCACCGATTCTATAAATTAAGACAACATCTCCCGGTTTTGCTTCAATGCAAAAAGAACCCGTTAG
>DCGX01000008.1 GCA_002315505.1 Ruminococcaceae bacterium UBA1767 | reverse complement strand
TCACGGCTCTGACAGTCCACCGGACGGTCATTCACTATCGTTCGGACATTCGCTTCGCTCACTACCCAAAGGGGCAGCATTTTCAGTGCAAGAATATAATCAGGCGCCCCATGGGGGAGCTGCCGAGCAAAGCGAGACTGAGAGGGGTAGTTGAGATACTTCGCGTTGCTCAGTATGACATTATTTAAGGCGCCCCGTGGGGAGCTATCAAGAAGTGACTTAGGAATCAATTCCTGGACGATGTGGGCATCGTCCACTACGGAAGAATAGTAATTTCTGATGATATCAAGGCGACAGGTTGTCGCCTCTACAAGTATGTCATTCTTTGGAACGAAGAATAACAAGCATACACAATCCCTCCGTCTTTGACTTCGTCAAATCCACCGCCCTTTGCACAAGGGAGGCTATAAAATATATCATTCTGAGGAGCAAGCGACGAAGAATCTCAATGCATAACTTCTACTACTGTATTCTCTTCGGTTGGATTTGGTATTAAATAACACTAATAACCCACATCAGCAGGTGTGGGTTATTATTTTATCGTAATATCTTGACTAAAATTTGCTAAAAGTGTACAATATATAGTGGATTTTTGTGATAAGGAGTGTTCTCATGGCAAAGAAGACAAGCTATGGCAACAATGATATAACCTCTCTTAAAGGACCTGACCAGGTCCGTAAACGCCCTGCCGTTATATTCGGCTCAGACGGTCTTGAGGGTTGTCAGCATTCTGTTTTTGAAATTCTTTCGAACTCTATCGACGAGGCTCGTGAGGGCTACGGCGACAAAATAATAGTAACTCGTTTTCTCGACAAGTCTGTTGAAATTCAGGACTTCGGTCGTGGTATTCCTGTTGACTACAATGAAAAAGAGAAAAATTACAACTGGTTTCTTGTTTTCTGCACACTCTATGCAGGTGGCAAGTACAACACTAACAACGGCGGTAGCTATGAGTATTCGTTAGGACTTAACGGACTCGGACTTTGTGCAACGCAGTTTTCGTCCGAATATATGGAAGCTGAAATTCACCGTGACGGATTTTGCTTTAATCTCAACTTCAAAAAAGGTAAAATTGTCGGTGAAATGCAGAAGGAACCGTACTCAAAAAGAGACACGGGCTCTCGCATAAAATGGCGTCCCGACCTTGCTGTATTCACGGACATTGATATTCCGCTTGAATATTATAAGAGCATTATAAAACGTCAGGCTATTGTTAATGCAGGTGTTAAGTTTATCCTTAAAAATCAGCTCAACAAAACTCAGTTTGAAACATTTGAGTATTGCTATACCGAGGGCATTACGGACTATGTTCGTGAATTGAGCGGTGAAGAAGCAATGACCTCCATTCAGACCTGGAAAGCAGAGAGAATCGGCCGTGACCGTGAGGATTTGAAGGATTACAAGGTGCTTATAAATTCTGCATTGTGCTTCTCAAACAAAACACAACTTAAGGAATACTATCATAATTCAAGCTGGCTTGAGCACGGCGGTGCACCCGACAAGGCAGTTCGTAACGCTTTCACATATCAAATTGACAATTATTTGAAGACGAACGGAAAGTATGTGAAAACTGACCCGAAAATCAAATTTGAAGACATTGAAGACTGCTTGATTCTTGTTATTTCTTCGTTCTCAACTCAAACCTCATACGAAAATCAGACTAAAAAGTCGATTACTAATAAATTTATTCAAGAAGCTATGACGGAGTTCTTCAAGCATCAGCTTGAAATTTACTTCATTGAAAACAGACTTGAAGCAGAAAAAATCGCAAATCAGGTTCTCATAAATATGCGTAGCCGTGTTAAGGCTGAAACAACACGACAAACTGTTAAAAAGGCACTCACAACATCAAATGACCTTGCGAACAGAGTGCAGAAATTTGTTGATTGCCGTGTCAAGGACGCTGAACAGCGTGAATTGTTCATCGTGGAGGGTGATTCTGCTCTCGGTGCTTGTAAGCAGGCACGAAATTCGGAATTCCAGGCACTTATGCCTGTTCGTGGTAAAATTCTCAACTGTCTTAAATGTGAGTATGACAAGATTTTTAAGAGCGAAATTATCACAGACCTTGTAAAGGTGCTCGGTTGCGGTGTTGAAGTTAAGTCAAAGGCTATGAAGGGTCTTGCACAGTTCAATCTTGATATGCTGCGTTACAATAAGGTTATTATCTGTACTGATGCCGATGTTGACGGCTTCCAGATTCGTACTCTTATTTTAACTATGATTTATCGACTTATGCCGACCTTGATTGAAGAGGGTAAGGTGTTTATTGCGGAAACTCCGCTCTATGAAATCAATACAAAAGACCAGGTTTGGTTTGCATACACCGAAAAAGAAAAATCGCAGGCGCTCGAAGAAATCGGCAACCAAAAATATACAATTCAGCGTTCAAAGGGACTCGGTGAAAACGAGGCCGATATGATGTGGATGACGACTATGAATCCGCTGACAAGACGACTTGTGGAAATCAAGCCCGAGGATGCAGAGAAAACAGCTCTTGTTTTTGAAATGCTTCTTGGTGACAATCTTGCAGGACGAAAAGAGCATATTGCAGAAACAGGTCATATGTATGTTGATATGCTTGATTTGAGCTAAGGAGGTGACAGAATAATGGCGAAGAAGAAAAAGGTTGAAAAACAGACCGAAGAAATGAACCCAAACACCCATATTATCGGTGCGGGATATGTTGCACAGCAGAATATCACGGATATGCTTGAAACTAACTTTATGCCGTATGCAATGAGCGTAATTTTGTCACGTGCTATTCCCGAAATTGACGGATTCAAGCCGTCACACAGAAAATTACTTTATACAATGTATAAAATGGGACTTCTGACGGGCAACCGTACAAAGAGTGCAAATATTGTCGGTCAGACAATGAAGCTCAATCCGCATGGTGATGCGGCAATTTATGACACAATGGTACGTCTTTCACGTGGCTATGAGGCATTACTTAATCCGTTTGTTGATTCAAAGGGCAACTTCGGTAAGGCGTATTCACGTGATATGCAATGGGCTGCACCACGATATACAGAGGCTAAGCTTGCTCCGATTTGTGCGGAGCTTTTTGCGGAAATAGACAAGGATACGGTTGACTTTGTTGATAACTACGACAACACAATGAAGGAACCGACATTGCTGCCTGTAAAATTTCCTACAATTCTTGCTAACCCGACAACGGGTATTGCTGTCGGTATGGCAAGCTCAATTTGCCCGTTTAATCTTGCAGAGCTTTGTGATGCAACTGTTGCTTTGATTAAAGACCCCGATGCTGATATTATGGATATTCTCAAAGCACCCGACTTCACAGGCGGCGGACAGATTCTCTATGACAGAGAAACAATGGAAACAATTTACAAAACAGGTCGTGGCGGTTTCAAGGTTCGTGCAAGGTACGAATATGACAAGGACAACAAGTGCATTGATATTACACAAATTCCGCCGACAACAACCGCAGAAGCGATTATTGATAAAATCATTGAGAAATACAAGTCGGGCTCAGTTCGTGAAATCAGTGATATCCGTGACGAAACTGATAAGTCCGGACTTAAAATCACGATTGACCTTAAAAAGGGGACAGACCCGGAAAAGCTCATGCAGAAGCTCTACAAGGTTACAACACTTGAAGATACATTCTCCTGCAACTTCAATGTTATTGTGGCAGGTGCTCCGAAGGTGCTCGGTGTTTACGAAATGCTTGATGAGTGGATTGCATTCAGAACAGAATGTGTTAAACGCAGGGTTTACTTTGATTTAAGAAAAGCACAGGACAAACTGCATTTGCTCGAAGGCTTGCAGAAAATTCTTCTCGATATTGATAAAGCAATCAAAATTATTCGTGAAACCGATGAAGAGGCAGAGGTTGTGCCGAATTTGATGATAGGCTTCGGTATTGACGAGGTCCAGGCAAACTATGTTGCCGAAATCAAGCTCCGTCATCTCAACAGAGAGTACATTCTCAAGAGAACAAATGACATTGACGAGCTTCGTGACAGCATTGCAAAAATGGAAGATATTCTTGCTCATAAGTCGAAAATTAAGAAAATAATGGTTGATGAGCTGAATGAAATCAGCAAGAAATACGGCAAGCCGAGAGTTTCTGAAATTATTTTTGCCAGCGAGGTTGCTGAGGATGAGGAAGAGGAAAAAATCCCGGATTTCCCTGTAACATTATTCTTCTCAAAGGAAGGCTATTTCAAGAAAATCACACCGCAGGCACTTCGTACAAGTGGTGAGCAGAAGCTCAAAGACGGCGACGAAATGATGATGGAAATTGAAACGACAAATGATTCGGATTTGTTGTTCTTTACAGATAAGTGCCAGGTTTACAAGGCTAAGGCTAATGATTTTGACCTCGGAAAGGCAAGTCAGCTCGGTGATTATGTTGCATCAAAGCTCGAAATGGACGAGAACGAAAATACATTGTATATGGCGGTTACAAAGGACTATAAGGGCAGTATGTTGTTCTTCTTCGAAAACGGACGTGTTGCAAAGGTTGATATGGAATCCTACGCAACGAAGACGAATCGTAAAAAGCTCATAAAGGCGTATTGTGACAAATCACCTGTTGTGGCTATCCGATATATTACGGAAGACTGCGAGCTTGTAATGGAATCAACCGCAGGCAGATTACTTCTTATAAACACAGGCTCAGTATCGCTCAAAACAACAAAGGATACACAGGGTATCTGCGTTATGACACTTAAAAAAGGTCACGTTGTTAAATTGGTGCGTGATTATGTAAAGGGTGAATTTGCAAAGCCACACAGATATAAAACGAAGAATCTTCCTGCCGCAGGTGCTACACTCAGCGCAGAGGATTCGGGCGAACAGCTCTCAATGATATAAAAATCCGCCGTGCGAGCTTCCTCACATACGGCGGCAACGGAAATAACAGGCAAACGCTTTTTATATCGGTTGTTTCCGCTAATAGTATCATTACCTGAATACAGAATAAAATGAGCGGAAATTTTCGGAAATAAATAAAAAAGATATTGCATTTTAATTTATTCTGTGTTAAAATATGTCAGTAAAAATATTTTCGGAGGTAAAACTATGCAACTTATACAGTATGCACTTGGTGCTGTTCTTATTATACTTGCAGTTATTCTCGTAATTGTAGTTCTTCTTCAGGAAAGCCGTTCAGCCGGTCTTTCGGGTGCAATTGCAGGTGGTGCTGATACTTTCTTCGGCAAGGGCAAGGGCAGAACAATGGAACAGAAGCTTGTTAAGATTACAAAAATCGGTGCAATTGCATTTTTTGTTCTCACTCTTGGTGTGACAATTTTGTTTATGTTCATGTATTAATTTGGATTTAACAAGACAACACTGTACGATTTAAAGTATGTCTTAAAGCTGTCACCTCGGTGGCGGCTTTTTGTTTTATAAAGGAGAAGCATATGAAGCAAAAATTAACTTCAACTAAGAAATATAATTTTGGAATTGCTCGTAAAATCGTATCTAATATGACGTCACAAAGCTGGGAGGAAATTCCGCACGTGTGTGTGACATATGAGCCTGAAGTGACTGACTTCTTAGAGGTTGTAAAGGAAATAAATAAGGACGCAACACCGGAAACAAAGTTAACAATAAACACAATAATAATGAGAATAATCATTGAGGGACTTAAGGCTTGCCCTGCGATGAATGCACATCTTGAGTTTAACAGGAAGTTAGTTCGCGGAACATATACACAGTATAAGGAAATTCACGTTTCAATGCCGATGGTGCTTAACAACGGCGAGATGATGACGGTAAATTTACACGATATGCAGGATAAAACCATTTCTCAGATTCGTGATACCGTTATCGATACGAAACGCAGGGCGGACAATTCAGATATGAACGAGGTAATGTTTGAGGTTTCGCTTAATGATACTCTCAAAGGTCTGACAAGGGGCAAAATCTTGCAGACTGTATACAGACTTTACGGCTCAAAAATGCCCGGAAAGCACCAGGTTAAAATCCTGTCCGGAGAGAAGAAAAAGAAATACTATTCAATACCGGAAAAGGACAGACTTACCAAGCATGACATTGAGCAGGGTACAATTACAATTTCAAATTTAGGCTCAATTTATCGTGAATGGAAGGGTGCTTGCACGATTCTTGAGATTGTACCGCCTCAGGTTGTTGCAATCGGTGTCGGAGCATCACAGTTAGTGCCTTTCGCAGAAGAAGACGGAAGTGTCCGCACGGGATATAAAATTCCGTTTACAATAGCATTCGACCACAGAGCATTGGATATGAGCGACATTGTTCCGTTTATGAAGAAATTAGATAGTATTTTTGAAAACCCGGAGATGATAAAGAACTGGGTATAAAATTAATCGGTATTTCTTCTTTACATATTGGTAATAATATGATAGAATAAAATATAGTTCATTTTCGGAGGTATACGAAAACGATGATAGAAAAATTGCAATGGGCATCTGCGAGTTTTGCGCTTGACAAAATTCTGAAATACATTGACAAGAATCCGAGAAAAAATCTTTTAAAGCTTGTTAATAAGTCTGAAAAGGTTGCCGGTAAAATATTTCCGAAAAAGACTTTTGTGAGTTTTCGTGCCGCTTTGAATGATGAAAGTAATGTTTGGTTCAAATATGCGACAAACTTCCTGAATGATATTGACAGAGATAACTTGAAAAAAATGTTCTTATCATTTGCACTCGGTGCGGGTTATCATGGCACAAAGGCTGTCCGTGAAAATCGTGAAAAGTACAACTGCAATATTCCGTGGCTCATGCTTATTGACCCGACAAGTGCCTGCAATATGAAATGCAAGGGTTGCTGGTCGGCAGAGTACGGACATAAGCTCAATCTTACTTATGATGAAATTAATAATGTTGTAAACCAGGGTGTTGAGCTTGGAACACACGTTTATATGTTTACAGGTGGTGAACCGCTTATCCGTAAGGACGATATTCTTCGTCTTTGCCGTGAGCATAGAGATTGTACATTCCTTGCATATACAAATGCTACGCTTGTTGATCAGAAATTCTGTGAAGATATGAAGTCTGTCGGAAATCTCACTCTTGCTATCAGTATTGAGGGCAGTGAAGAGTCTAACGATTTCAGACGTGGTGAGGGTGCATACCAGCGCACAATGAAAGCGCTTGAATTATTGCAGAAAAACAAGTGCCTTTATGGTATTTCGGTCTGCTATACTTCAAAAAATGTCGATGCAGTCACAAGTGATGGGTTTATTGACCTTATGCTTGATAAGGGTGTAAAATTTGCCTTGTATTTCAATTATATGCCCGTCGGTACGGGTGCAGTTGAAGAGCTTATTCCGACGCCTGAGCAGAGAACTCATATGTATTTCTGGCTCAAGAAAATGCGTAACGGACAGACAGGTAAGCCGTTGTTTGTTATGGATTTCCAGGATGACGGCGAGTATGTCGGCGGTTGCATTGCAGGTGGCCGTAATTATTTTCACGTTAATTCCGCAGGCGATATTGAGCCTTGCGTATTTATACATTTTTCGGATTCAAATATCCGTACTCACACAATTCTTGAAGCACTTCAAAATCCGCTGTTTATGAGCTATTATCATAATCAGCCGTTCAACGATAATCATCTTCGCCCGTGTCCGATGCTCGAAAATCCTGAGTATCTTCGCAGAATGATTGCGAAAACAGGTGCAAAGTCAACTGACCTCGAAAATCAGGAGGGTGTTGAGGCTCTTTGTGCCAAGTGTGAAAAATTTGCTGCTGCGTGGAAGCCACAGGCCGAAAAGCTCTGGGCGGAAAACAAGCATCCTAATCCTAAAACACAGTTTTATCGTGATACAGAACGTGCTATGAAAGAAAAAATAGATGACTTGGTAAAATAAAAAGTTTTTAATATAACGGAGGTAAAACAAATGGCAAATCAGGTTTTGGTTGAAACATCAGCCCGTCACATTCATGTTACACAGGAAGTTCTTGAAACTCTTTTCGGTAAGGGCCATGAGCTTACAAAGAAAAAGGACCTTTCACAGCCGGGTCAGTTCGCTTGTGAAGAGAGAATTCAGGTTATCGGAGCTAAGGGCAGCTTCCCTGCAGTATCAATTCTCGGACCGGTTCGTCCTGAAACACAGGTTGAGCTTTCTGCTTCTGACGCTCGTTCAATCGGCGTAGTTGCTCCTTGCCGTGAGTCAGGTGACATCGCTGGCAGTGGTGCTTGCAAGCTCGTAGGTCCTGCAGGTGAGGTTGAAATCTCAGAGGGCGTTATCGTTGCAAAAAGACATATCCATGCTACACCGGAGGATGCAGAAAAGTTCGGCATCAAGGATAAGGAAATTGTCAGCGTTAAGGTTGAGTCAGACGGACGTTCACTTATTTTCGGTGACGTAGTTGTAAGAGTAAGTCCTAAGTATGCGCTTGCTATGCACATTGATACAGATGAGTCAAACGCAGCTTTTGTAAAGCCGGGTATGATGGGCGAAATCATTAAATAAAAATCTTTTAACGAAGCTCAGCTGAGCTTCGTTTTTTCTTGCTATTTTATTGCTTTTTGTGGTAGAATAGCAGAAGAAAGAAGGTGACCGTGTGAAAAAGATAATGTATGTTGTTAAATATATGCCCGACGATTATAACTCCGTCGGTGATATTCTTAATTGCATTATTGATTTACCTCAAATGGGGAAATATGAACAGCTTATTGTTCAGTGTGACGGTCACTCTTTTTGCAAAACAACGGTCGAAACAGTAAAAAATCACAGATGCTATACTGCAAAAATATTAAGCATCAAAGCTGTTATCTCAGTTTCGGACATTAAATTGCCTGAAAAAATAAAGTTGATTTTCAATAAAATAAAATTGTTTTGTTTACAGAAAACAAACAAAGGTGAGAGCTTTCTGAATAAAACAAATGAAGAATATCTTGACAAAATAATAAAAAAAGAGCAACCGGATTTAATTGTATTTTTTGTATATTCACCCGAAGAAAAATTTGTCAGAGCTTGCAAAAGCAATAACGTTGATTACGTTTATATGCTCTACGATACATTTATTGACAGACCCGGAATCAGCAGAGAGGATTACTTAAAGGAAAAATATGTTGTTGATAATTCCAAGGCGTATTTTGTCCCCGGATTTTTTGCCGAGAAATATTATGAGCATTACGGAAACAAAAAAATTATTCAATTTAATTTGCCGTTGCTGATTGATATTGACAGCGTAAAAAAAGCATATAAAAATCCGACAAAATATGAATTTACTTATTTCGGTCAGATTCAGAATTTCAGAAACGGAGAAGAAATCAAGAAAATATTCAAAACACTTGACAAATCACTTGATATTTTTACAACGCAGGACACCTGCACAAGCGATGAAACCTTCAGATTCCATTCAGCTCTTACAAAGGATGAGTTGTTTTCTGTGGTGGCAGGAAGTGATTTTCTCGTTGCATTTGATAACAGCGCACCTTATAATATGTATCTTCCGTCAAAGGCGTATCTTTATGTTTCTTTTACGAAGCCTGTTATTGTTTTCGGAGATAATGAAAAATCCGCAATAAAAGATTTCTTCTCTGAATATTCTAAATTCTATTATCAGAATATCAATGAGCCTGTTGACGGCTTGCTTGAATTTTTAGAAAAGAACAAGGAAAGCTGCTTTGATGAAGGGACTTATTCGGAATATCTGAAATATTTGCCGAAAAATGCAATGGAAATTTATTCTGAAAAAATAAATAATATTATTGACAATTAATATAAATACTTGAAAAAAGAAAAAAACATGATATAATTTCATTATATTAAAACAAAAGAGAGTAACCGAAGTATGAACTTAAAGTGCAAAATGATTATGGAGGAATACAAAGAAAAGCGCAGTGATTTTATTGAGCTCGGCGATGTTGTTCACTCCATACTTAAAGAAATAACTTCGAAAAGAGAAAATATGTACATTCTTGCTATTGAGCACAGAATCAAGACTGAAAAGAGTCTTGCAGGAAAGCTCGAGCTTAAGGGCGAGAAATATTCTTCACTTGAGGATATCACCGATATTCTCGGTTGCAGAATTATTTGCTTTTTCTCTGATGATATTGATGTTATCGCAAAGGAAATCGAACAAAAATTTGATGTTGACTGGGATAATTCGATAGATAAGCGAGCATCTATTGCGGCCGAGGCGTTCGGATATCTTTCACTTCACTACATTTGCTCACTTCCTTTCGGAAAGGGCTATCCAGATAATATCTGCGGAAAGAAATTTGAAATTCAGATTCGTACTACATTACAGCATACGTGGGCGGTTATTAATCACGATTTAGGTTATAAGAGTGAATTCGGTGTGCCGAGGTCTGTAAAACGTGGCTTTTCACAGGTTGCAGGACTTCTTGAAATCGCTGATGAAAAATTTGTGGGTCTGCGTGATGCTATTTTTGCATATTCAGATGATGTAAGAGCTAAAATTGCCGACAACGATGTTGAAAGCATTTCTATTGATGCTGTTTCGCTCTACGAATATATGAAGCATAACAAGATGATGAATGAATTTTACAAGGAGCTTGTTTCTCTTTGCGAGAACTGTGAAATCAGCATTATTTCTTCAAATATTTATCTCGAACAGTTGAAATTTCTTTCGAAAAATACACTCGGTGATTTGTCGAGAATGCTCGAAAGAAATCGGGAGCTTGCAATTAAAATGGCTAAGCAGTTGTTTAAAACAACTGACCTTGATATCCTTTCTTCAAATGCCGCACTCAGATTTTTGTGCAGGGCAGAGCTGATTAATGCAGGCTATTCTGAGGAACAGATGAAAGAATTCATGAAGCTCACTTATGGTGACGATATCAAGTCTGAACGACAGACAAAGCGATTGCTTTCGGTTTATGAGGCAATTAAAGATGGAGAATAATATGACAGACGAAATTAAATATCAGAAAGCGCTTGAATTTGCAACGGAAAAGCACGACGGACAATTTCGTAAGGATGGAGTACCGTATATTATTCATCCGATTGCGGTCAGCGAATATATTCGTGACAAGGGCTACGGTGTGGATTTTCAGATTGCAGGTCTTTTTCACGATTTGTTAGAGGATACCGATGCCACGGAAGAGGAGATTCTTGCTCTTTCAAATGAGCAGGTTCTTGAGGCGGTAAAGCTCCTGACAAAGCAAAAAGGCTATGTGATGAGCGAATATGTTGAGAAAATCCGGGCAAATGAAATTGCGTTTGCAGTCAAGGAATCCGACAGACTTCATAATCTGCGGTGTGCATTAGTCACAGATGAAGAATTTAAGCATAAATATGTGCTCGAAACAGTTGACTGGTATCTCGATTTTTCCAAGGAAATTCGTGATGCGGTTAAGAAACTGGCAAAAAGTATGAAAAACCCGATAACTGAGCTGTCCTTCTTATATGAACCTGTTGACAGCTGGAAAAAATAAATAATATTATAGGAGAATTTATTATGACAGTTACAAAGACAAATGAATCAAACAAATTAACAGTTGCAATAGAAGGCAGAATTGACACAACAACTGCTCCACAGCTTGAGGCTGAAATAGGCGAGCTTGAGGGTGTGAATGAACTTGTTCTCGACTTTGCAGGAGTTGAATATATCTCATCAGCAGGACTCAGAGTTGTTCTTAAAACACAGAAGATAATGAATGTAAACGGAGAAATGAAGCTCATCAATGTTAACGGCGACGTTATGGATGTTTTTGACATAACAGGCTTTGTTGATATTCTTACAATTGAATAATTGCTGCATATATAAAACAAGCTCGGTCAGATAAAATGACCGAGCTTGTTTATTTTATTAAATTCAGATTCTTGCAACGCCTGAATCACGAGCAGCCTGTGCAACTGCGGCTGCAACTGTCTTACCAACACGTGGGTCAAACGGCTTTGGGATGATGTAATCAGCTGAAAGCTCTTCGTCGGAAACAAGTCCTGCGAGTGCCTTTGCAGCGGCAATCTTCATCTCTTCGTTGATGTCACTTGCACGAACATCAAGAGCACCACGGAAAATTCCGGGGAATGCGAGAACATTGTTAATCTGATTCGGAAAATCGCTTCGACCTGTACCGACAACTGCGGCACCAGCTTCCTTAGCGAGGTCAGGCATGATTTCCGGAACAGGATTTGCCATAGCAAGAACAATCGGGTCCTTTGCCATTGACTTAATCATATCCTGTGTAACAACACCCGGAGCAGAAACGCCGATAAATATGTCTGCGCCTTTCATAGCGTCAGCGAGTGTGCCACGAACATGATTCTTGTTTGTGAAGTTTGCGATATCCTGCTTTGCAGGTGCAAGGTCGTCACCGTCGCAGATAATACCCTTACGGTCGCACATAATGATGTTGCCCATACCCATGCTCTTGAAGAGCTTTGCAATAGCAACACCTGCGGCACCTGCACCATTGAATACTGCAGTACAGTCTTCAATCTTTTTGCCAACGAGCTTGAGAGCATTGATGATACCTGCTGAGCAGATAACTGCTGTGCCGTGCTGGTCATCGTGGAAGATTGGAATATCAACATCTGCTCTCTCCTTGAGCTTTCTTTCAATCTCAAAGCAACGAGGAGCGGCGATATCCTCAAGATTAACACCACCGAAGCTGCCGCAGAGAAGAGCAACTGTGTTTACGAATTCGTCAACATCCTTTGTACGGATGCAGAGAGGAAAGGCATCAACACCGCCGAACTCCTTAAAGAGAACGCATTTACCCTCCATAACAGGCATACCTGCTTCGGGACCGATGTCGCCGAGACCGAGAACAGCAGAGCCGTCTGTGATAACAGCAACAAGGTTTGAACGACGTGTTAACTCGTAGCTCTTGTCAATATCCTTCTGAATTTCAAGACAAGGCTGAGCAACACCTGGTGTGTAAGCGAGCGAAAGAGCTTCCTTGTTGTCAACCTTTGCTCTTGCAACTACTTCGATTTTTCCCTGCCACTCATAGTGGAGCTTGAGGGACTCTTTTGCATAATCCATATTTTTACTCCTTAGATTTAATTACTTTTTTGGCTTCTGTTTAACTTGCGAAAAAGTGAGCCGTCTGCGAAGCAGATTGAGAAATCAAAGTTAAATAAATAACTTATTATTTCTCCCATGGGAATACATAGCTGAGCTTGAGGTCATCACGAACCTTGTTCATCTCAGCCTGAACTGACTCATTGATAGGAACACCGGAATCCTTTCTTGAAAGCCAGATATCCCACTCTTTTTCACCTGCAGAATAAATTCTGTCGTGACCCGGAGCCTTCTTGGAAGCACGAACTGAACGAATGATTTCGCCGGCCTTCTTTCTTGTAAGCTCTTCTCCGAGGAAGTGATTTGTATCAATAGCGATGAAGAAGTGACCGAGATGATACGGAGCAATGTTGCCGTTCTCGTCCTTTCCGTCAAGAGCCTTACCATAGTTACCGTCCTGAAGAATAGCTGAAAGAAGCTCGATTACCATTGCATAGCCGTAGCCCTTGTATCCGCCGAGTGCTTCACCGATACCACCGAGAGTAGTAAGAGCGGCTGTACCCTGGCGAATCTTCTTAAGAGCAACACCCGAATCGCCTTCAACAGGGTTACCGTCGATGTCGATAACTGTACCCGGATGAACGTCCTCACCGATTCTCTCGTAATATTCAATCTTACCATTCTGTGTTATTGATGTAGCACAGTCGATAACGAAATCAAAATCCTCATCTGTCGGGATACCGATTGTAAGCGGATTTGTGCCGAACATACCTTCAACACCGAATGTCGGAGCAACTGACGGACGGGCATTTGTACCTGTCATACCGATACAGCCTGCCTTAGCGGCCATTGTTGCGTAGTAACCTGCAATACCATAGTGGCATGAATTACGAACTGCAACCATACCCATACCGTATTTCTTAGCTTTTTCGATAGCGAGCTTCATTGACTTGTAACCGATAACCTGACCCATACCATCGTGACCGTCAACAACAGCAGTTGTTTCTGTTTCTCTGATGATTTCATAGTTTGTTACAGGGTTCTGAATACCTGCGTTAATTCTGTCAATATAGATTGGCTTAAAGCGGTTGCATCCGTGAGATTCAATTCCGCGTCTGTCTGACTCAAGGATAACATCAACAACTGTTTCGCAATCCTCTGCCGGAACACCTACACCCTTAAAAGCATCAACCATAAAGTCGTGCAGGGTTTTCCAATCACATACTACTTTGCCCATAATAATACCTCCGTTATTTCAATGCACAATGCAAAGTTAATGCACAATTCACAATGCACAGTGCACAATTATTTAAATTCTTAATTATCTTCCCAGTTTTTTGCTCTTTCAACAGCTTTTTTCCATCCGCTGTAGAGTTTATCAACCTCTTCGATATCCATTTCGGGGAGGAACACTTTGTCAACCTCACGGTTACGCTCAATTTCATCAGTATCCTTCCACATTCCGACCGCAAGTCCTGCAAGGTATGCAGCACCCAAAGCGGTGGTTTCAACTGTCTTCGGGCGGTTTACCATTGTACGGATGAGATTTGACTGAATCTGCATCATAATATTACTTACACTCGCACCGCCGTCAACACGAAGCTCGGAAAGAGTAATTCCTGAATCCTTTTTCATCGCTTCAAGTAGGTCTGTCATTTGGAATGCAATAGCCTCAAGAGTTGCACGGCATATATGTGCACAGTTTACACCACGGGTAAGACCTACGATAACACCACGGGCATACATATCCCAATATGGTGCACCGAGTCCTGTGAATGCCGGAACAAGATAAATTCCGTTTGCGTTTTCGACACTTTCAGCAAGCTCATCAACACGCTTTGCGTTATCAATAAGATGAAGCTCGTCACGCAACCACTTGATTACAGAGCCTGCGTTAAATGCACTGCCTTCGATGGAATAGGTGAGCTTGCCGTTAAGACTCCATGCAACACCTGTAAGAAGATTGTTCTTTGACTTTACTCGTTTGTCACCAGTGTTCATCAGTAGGAAGCAACCTGTACCATAGGTGTTCTTTGCCTGACCCTGATTGAAGCAGGCCTGTCCGAACAAAGCGGACGGTTGGTCACCGATAGCACCGCAGATTGGTACATTTTCGATGCTCTCAAGACCTAATATTCCCGAAGCAATGTATCCGTATACCTTGCTTGATTCAACAGGCTCGGGAAGCATACACATCGGCACACCGAGCTTTTCGCAGAGAAATTCGTCCCATTTGAGCGTATCAACGTCAAAGAGCATTGTTCTTGATGCGTTTGAATAGTCGGTAACGTGAACCTTTCCGCCTGTGAGATTCCAAATGAGCCATGTTTCAACAGTACCGAAAAGAAGCTCGCCGTTCTCAGCCTTTTCTCTTGCACCATCAACATTGTCGAGAATCCATTTAATTTTAGTGCCTGAGAAATATGCGTCAATCAGAAGTCCTGTGTGCTCACGGACGTAATCGTCAAGTCCGTCAGCCTTGAGCTTTTCGCAGATATCAGCTGTTCGACGGCACTGCCATACAATAGCATTGTAGATTGGCTTGCCTGTTGCCTTTTCCCAGACAATGGTTGTTTCACGCTGGTTGGTAATACCGATACCGCAAAGCTCCTTCGGGTCAAATTCACCCGAATTAATGACATCGGTAATAGCTTTCATCTGGCTGTAAAGGATGTCCATCGGGTTGTGTTCAACCCAACCTGCCTGAGGGTAAATCTGCTCAAACTCGTTCTGAGCCTTTGAAATAATACGACCGTATTTGTCAAAAACAATTGCTCTCGAGCTTGTAGTACCCTGGTCAAGCGCCATTACAAACATAAAAGTACCTCCTTTGTAAAATAATATACAAACTGCATATTATTTCAAACTAATACAAGATATATTTTATACCTTTAATAATAGAATGTCAATAATTCAAGTCCCATTTTTCACTCAAAGCCTGTGAGTTTTCAATGAAAAAAGCATTCCGTTCAGCGAGGAACGAAATGCCGTAAAACAAGCTGTATTTAAAACTCAAAATCAACCACACATCTGTCTGTAATTACAGAATGAACAAATTCTTTGACCTTCAGATGCTCGGGATGAACCTGATATCCGTCAAGAGCTTTCTTGTCAGTGAAGATTGAATATAATGCAAGGTCGTAGCCTTTTTCATTGAAATTAAATCCGACCTCGGCGCTTATAAGTCCGTCAACCTTGCCGACAAGAGAAGTGAGTCTTTTTCTCATTTCTTCCATGTTGTGCTGCTTTTGTTCGTCATCTCTGACGTTCCAGAAAACGATGTGCTTAACCATAACTATTCTCCTAACATATTTATATTATCACTTTTTTGCTGAGCAAGGTATTCACCGATGTTCTGAAGCTCATTCATCGGAGTTAATTCCTTATGCGTTTCGGAAAATTTCGGCGGGTTATAAAACCACAGATGAAACCACGCACCGAAGCGAAGACCGGTCACCTTATGATGAGGTCTTCCTGTGTCGGAAATAAAAACATCCTTAGATGTTTTTACAAATGCATGACTTATTCTGCAATCGCAGAGCTTGCTCAAATCGTTTGTGCTGATATCTTTTCCTTCGCTTTTAGACTTCTTGATTATTCTGTTAATCGAAAAGGGATTCATATCATCCACCTCACTGAGAAAATTTTAACATCAGCCAATACAATTTGTCAATACAAAATGAATATTATTATTTGAATTTATCTTCACTTTTTTGTCGTGTTATGTTATAATCAATCGAATAGGAGGATACACTATGAAAATTGTAATTCTTGACGCTTACACTTCCAATCCGGGTGACCTGAGCTGGGACAGATTCAGTGAATTCGGCGAAGTGGTTGTATATGACAGGACACCAAAAGAATTAATTGTCGAGCGCTGTAAGGATGCCGATGCAATTATTCTGAATAAGGTGATTATTACTGATGAGATTTTTGAGCAATTACCGAAGCTGAAATATATCGGAATTCTTGCAACGGGCTTTAACATTGTTGACGTCGAGTCTGCAAAAAAACACGGCGTAAAGGTTTGCAACGTACCGACATATTCCACTTCATCCGTTGCACAGCTTACGTTTGCACTGATACTGGAGGTATATAACCAGGTTGGTCTTCACAGCAATGCCGTTCATTCGGGAGACTGGGAAAATTGTGCTGATTTTTCTTTTGCTAAAACTCCGCTGATTGAGCTTCTCGGCAAAACTATCGGCATTATCGGATTCGGAAAAATCGGCAATGAGGTTGCGAAAATTGCCGACGCATTTTCAATGAATATTCTTTGCTATGTGCCGAGCAAAAAGCCGCAGCCTTCCTATAAGAATTTTAAATTTGTTTCACTCGACGAGCTTGTGGAAAATTCAGATATTATTTCTCTTCACTGTCCGTTGACTCCGCAGACTCAAAATCTTGTTAATAAAGAGTTCATTTCGAAAATGAAAAAGAATGCGATTATTATTAACACTTCAAGAGGTCAGGCTATTGACGAGAAGGCACTCGCAGACGCACTTAATAACGGTGATATCTATGGCGCAGGTGTTGATGTTTTGTCGGTTGAACCACCGAAGAAGGATAATCCGCTTTTGAAATGTGAAAGATGTTTCATCACCCCTCACGTTGCATGGGCAGGCTATGAAACAAGACAGAGATTGCTCGATGTGGTCTATGATAATCTTAAAGCCTTTGCAGACGGAAATCCAATAAATGTAGTTAATAAATAAAGGAAAAATATGGAGAAAAAAGCGATTTTTAAACAAGCATTTAATGATACAATTCCTGTACTGGCAGGTTATATTGTTCTGGGTATAGGCTTCGGAATTTTGCTCAGAGCAAAAGGAATCGGTATTATTTATGCATTGGTTATGAGTATATTTATGTACGCAGGCTCAATGCAGTATGCCGCTGTCGGACTTATTTCGGGCGGTGCATCTTATCTTGTTGTGGCAATGACAACCCTCATGGTAAACTGTCGACACTTATTTTACGGAATTTCGATGATTGAAAAATATAAGGGGATGGGTATAGTCAAGCCGTATCTTATGTTTGCAATGACCGACGAAACCTATTCACTTGTTGTCAACAGTACAAGATATAATAAAAAAGAAGACAGAAGAAAATATTATACAATTGTTTCCGCACTTGACCATTCCTACTGGATTACCGGATGTATGCTCGGCGCTTTGATTGGTTCGCTGATTAAAATCAATACCGAAGGAATAGATTTTTCGCTTACGGCATTATTTGTGACAATTTTCGTTGAGCAGTGGAGGTCAAACAAAAATCACCTCTCTGCAATTCTCGGAGTTGTAATAACCGCTGTATGTCTTATTGTTTTCGGCCCGGAAATATTCCTTATTCCGTCAATGATTTTAATTACAGTTTTTCTTTTGCTAATACGAAAAAAGGAAGAACCGAAATATGGATAATAAATATATTTTAATAAGTATTGCCATAATGTCCGGTGTGACAATACTTTTAAGAGTTTTGCCGTTTGTGATATTTGCAGGCGACAGGCGTACTCCGGGGGCAATAATTTATCTCGGAAAGGTTTTGCCTTTTTCAATAATGGGAATGCTGGTTGTATATTGTCTTAAGAGTGTGGATATTCTCGGAGGAACTCACGGAATTCCCGAGGTAATTGCGATAAGTATAGTTGCACTGATACAATACTGGAGAAAAAACACTGTTTTAAGTGTTGTTATCGGTACTGTTACATATATGCTTCTGATTCAATTTGTGTTTTAAATAATAATATTTGACTTTTTTATTAAAATATTATACAATAAATAAAATAATGTTCTCTTTGGAAAGGATGATAACAAATGAACAAGAAAATTAAGAATGCTTTATCATTTATTATGGCAATGATAATGGTATTTTCTATGCTCACAATTGCTCCATATGCTGCAAGCGACGTCGTAAGCCTTTCTACTACGGCCAAGAACTTTAAGCAGGGCGAGAAGGTTGTCGTTACTGTTAAGTTTAACAGAAACTTTGAAAGTGCGGCAGCTTTGGATGTAAGCCTTAAATACGACTCGACCAAGCTTGAGGTTAGCAGCGTAACAAAAGGCAGTGCAATCAATAAGGCAAGAGATTTACAGGATGATGACGTATACTCAGAAACTCACAGCGTTAAGGGCGAGGTAAGATGGGTATTCGCCGGCACAAAGAATTATCAGTTCAGTGGTGTGTTCGCAACTGTTGAATTTGTTGTAAGCGGCAGAGCAACAAGCGGCACAACTGCAATCAACTTTGTTGTAAATGATGCAACAAGCAAGGATATTGTTGATGTTAAATCTCAGCTCACATCTTCTCCTCTTGAAATTAAGGTTGAGAGAAGTGCAGAGAATGATATGCGTTTCAAGCTTAATGCAGACGGAAAGTCATATAGTATTACAGGATATGGCTCTGGTGAGAGAACATCACTTGAAATTCCTGCAGTTCATCTCGACCTTCCTGTTACAAAGATTGCGAATGGTGCGTTTGCTAACCATGAAGAGCTTACTGAAATTAAGTTCAGCTCATCCTTTGAAGCACCGTGTCTTATTGATTCAATCGGCGGTGAAGCATTCAGCGGTTGTTCAAGTCTTAAGTCAATCGATATTCCTGATACAGTTATGTCAATCGGTGCAAGTGCTTTCGAAGATTGTACAGCGTTGAATAGCGTTGAACTTTCATACTCACTTACATCTATCAGCGAAGAAGCATTTAAGGGTTGTACAGCTCTCAGCACAATCAAGATTCCGTTCAATGTTACTGAAATCAAGACAGATGCGTTCATGGGTTGCTCAAAGCTCGCAACAGTTTATATTTCAAAGAATACAAAGAGCATAGATGAAACAGCATTCGTCGATTGTGCTCCTCTTACATTCTATACTGTTGAAGGTAACACAACAATTGATGCTTATAACACTGAAACAAAGCTCGGTGCGACTGTAAGTAAAACATTGAAGGACCTTTCACTCGGAAAAGCAACAGCCGCTGCATCAGCAGTTCTTGTACGTGGTGGTGCAACTCCTGCAGTTACAATTACTCTCACAAATGGCGAGAAGGTAGCCGTTAATAAAGATTACACTATCGTATATATCAACAACTACCAGGAAGGTAATGCAAAGATTGTTGTTGCAGGTAAAGGTGCATATTACGAAGGCTACAATCATGTGTTTACAATAGTTTGCGAACACCATTGGAACAGAAGCGTCGAAACTCTCCCAACTTGTACAAAGACAGGATTATATCACCTTCAGTGCGATATCTGCGGCAAGGAGAGTACTGAAGTGATTTCCGCTACAGGACATGTGTCAAACGAGTGGGTTATTGACAAATTACCTACAATTACAAGTACAGGTCTTAAGCATAAGGTTTGTATGGTTGATCATGTAATTTTCGACAAGAACACAATTATTGATAAGGTTGTTCCGGACGCAGACCGTGACGGCAAGGTAACATCAAGCGACGCTTTGATTGTCTTGCAGTACACAGTTGGTATTGATGATGTTATGACAGCTGATTCAATTCTTCAGGTTGACTGTAACGGTGACGGAAAGATTAACTCAGTTGATGCATTAACAATTCTCAGAATTGTTGTAGGCGACATTGTACTTTAATAGTTCAGCTCGTGAGAATTTCGGTTCTCACGAGTTTTTTATTGTAAAAATTCAGATTTTGTGATATACTCAAAAAAATAGGAGAGTGTTAATCATGAAAAGTGTTATCAGTATTTTTATGGCAATTATTTCGTTTTTTTACGGACATTTTACGCAGCTTGATTTGAGAATTGAGCCGGATAAATATAATCTTATTTCACTGGATACTTCTGTTTTGCCGAATCCGATTACCGAGCCGAAGGAAGATACATTTATTCAGCTCAGTGATGTGAAAATGCATTATCGGGTTTACGGTGACGGGGAAAAGTCGCTTATATTGATTCACGGTAACGGCGGAAGTGTGAATTCACTTCGTGAGGCTGCGGAATATCTCGCGAACGATTATACTGTTTACGTTACCGAGAGCAGATGTCACGGACAGAGCAGTGATCCGGGTGTGATTTCGTATGAGCTTATGGCAAAGGATATCTATGAATTCGGTCAGAGGCTCGGACTTGAAAAGCCGATTATTATGGGACATAGTGACGGCGGTATGGTTTCAATTGCCGTTGCATCAAATTATCCGGATTTTCCGGGAGCAATTATTTCCTGCGGATCAAATTCAAATCCGTCAACATTCTGGCCTTATTTCAGAATAGGTGTAAGATCTGATAATCTCAAGGAGAAGGATAAGCTCAACGATATGATGCTTGAACAGCCTGATTTCAACGAAGAGTATCTCGCAAGAATCACCTGTCCTGCGTATATTGTCTGCGGTGAATTTGATATTATGAAGCTGTCAGATACGGTTTACATTCATGAGAATATAAAGGGCAGTGATATGGCGGTAATTAAAGGAGCTGACCATAGCTCATATATGTCGCACGATGGAAAAAAGGCTTATGTTCTTGCAACAAATTGGCTCAATAGTCTTGGAAAATAACATTTAATAAAAAAATATAAATTTTTTAAAAAAATTTTTTATATTATATATTTTAATATATAATATATATTTTTATATAAAAAGCATAGTCTTTCAACTATGCTAATAAACTATTTATTATGAACGATTAATTCATTATCAATATAATCTAGATAAATATTACTATGAGGTTTGATTTCTTCAGAAATGATCATTCTAGCTAATACTGTTTCTATATTCTTACTAATAAATCTCTTGATAGGACGAGCACCAAACTCATAAGAATAAGCATTATCTATTACATATCTTACCACACTATCATTATAGAACATATTGATATTGCTTTGACTTAGTCTAATCTTTAATTCGTTAAGTATCTTTTCAACAATCTTTACACAGACATCCTCATTTAGTGGATTGAAGGTAATAATCTCGTCAATTCTATTTAAGAATTCTGGCTTGAAGGTTTGATGAAGTAAACTTTCTACCTTTTCCTTAGCTTGTTCTTCTTTAGATAGCAAATATTCACTACCTAGATTACTTGTCATAATGATAATTGTGTTTTTGAAGTCTACAGTTCTACCTTGAGAATCAGTACATCTTCCATCATCTAGAATTTGTAGCAATAGGTTGAATACTTCTGGGTGAGCTTTTTCAATTTCATCAAATAAAACAATGGAATAAGGATTTCTTCTGACCGCTTCAGTTAATTGTCCGCCCTCTTCATATCCAACATAACCAGGAGCAGCACCAATTAGTCTACTTACAGAATATTTTTCCATATATTCAGACATATCAATTCT
>DCGX01000053.1 GCA_002315505.1 Ruminococcaceae bacterium UBA1767 | reverse complement strand
GCAGGATACAATAATGTTGATATCCGATTTGCAGACGGAAAAATTCCTGTTGTCCGAGTGCCTGCTTATTCGCCTTATGCCGTTGCCGAACACGCTGTTGCCTTGCTTCTGACACTCAACCGCCACATTCACAAGGCTTTTCTTCGCACAAGGGATTTTAATTTCAGCCTCAACGGATTAACGGGTTTTGATTTGCACGGAAAAACCGTCGGAGTAATCGGAACGGGCAAAATCGGCAATGCGTTTATTGATATCTGCAAGGGCTTCGGCATGAATGTGCTCGCATATGATGTTGTTCATTCGAATAATTTCGTAGAATATACCGACCTTGATTATATTTTCAAAAACAGTGACATTATTTCACTTCATTGTCCGCTTACTCAAAGTACGGAGCATCTTATTGATGAAAAATCCATTGAGAAAATGAAAGACGGAGTTTATATTATCAACACTTCAAGGGGCGCTTTGGTTGACAGTGAGGCGTTGCTCGGGGGACTTCTCAGCGAAAAAATCGGCGGTGCGTGTCTTGATGTTTATGAGGAAGAGGTTGATTTGTTCTACGAGGATAATTCTTCAAAGATTATCAAAGACGAAATTCTTTCAAGACTTATCAGCCTGCCGAACGTGATTGTGACCTCACATCAGGGCTTTCTGACCGAACAGGCGATGAACAATATTGCGAAAACCACACTCCAAAATATCGAGAATTACTTCCAAAAAGGTCACTGTGACAACGAAATTCGATGCAAAACCGTAAAAATGTAAGGTAAAGTCCTCTATATAGGTCTGTACTTGCAAAAATAATCGAACAAATGTGTTGACAAATTAAAAAAAGCTGATATAATGTACTTGTAAAGAACAAATGTTCATAGTTTGTTCGGTAATTGGAGGTAGATTATTATGACAACAGCTTTAGCAATCAGAACAATTTTAGAGATAGCAGTATCATTATTCGTGATTTATTGTGTTTACAATGAACAGAAAATTATCGTTATTGAGGATAGAATAATTAAGTATATAGCAAAGAAGATTTATATCCACAAGCGTAAGAAGGCAATCGCAAAAAAGAAAGCAGCAAAAAGAGCACAGGCTGCCCGCCGTCAGGCAGTTCGCAGTGAAGAATACTCACCTAAGCCTGCACGTAAGGTTTATGACATTAATTTTGCTGCATAAGTTAAGATTATATCGTTATCCATTTTCTAATCGACGAACCTTATATTGTACTTTTTCAACCAGTAATTGAACTGAATGAAATAAGCTATAGTCTGGGGTGTAGTCATGAGCTGACCATACCACGGCTGACTTTTGTCCTCGTGGAGCAATTCGGTCAGCTTTTCTTTTTTTACGAAATTCAGAAGTGGGGCATTTTTGTCACACAAAATATTGTTTAATATATCCGATACAGCTTTAAGATAGTTCGGATTGTGAGTTTTAGGGTAAGGACTTTTCTTTCGCCATAAAACCTCGTTCGGCAGATAGTCTTTCATTGCCTGTCGCAGGAGTCCTTTTTCACAGTTGTTTAAGTCCTTCATTTCCCACGGCACGTTGTAAAGATATTCAACTATTCTGTAGTCGCAAAACGGGACTCTGACTTCAAGAGAGGAGTACATACTCATTCTGTCCTTTCGGTCGAGCAAGGTCTGCATAAACCAGTTCAGATTCAACTGCATCATTTCCGCCATTCTACTGTCGGTTTCGTTCATAATTGTTCTTTTTGGTGTAGCATCAACTGTTGCCTTGTACCTTGAATAAACGTAGTTCTCAGCGTTTATTTTCTGCCTGAATTCATCTTTAAGAAACGAAAACCTGTATGAGGTTGACTGTGCCCAAGGAAAGCCGTCTGTCATGCGGATTGTTTTATCTCTGTACCACGGATATCCGCCGAAAATTTCGTCAGCACATTCACCCGAGAGTGCAACTGTACCGGATTCCTTGATTTTTTTGCAAAGCAGAAGCATTGATGCATCAACATCCGACATACCCGGCAAATCTCTTGCATCAACTGAAGAATAAAGAGCATTGACAAGCTCATCTGTGCCGATAATAACCCAATGGTGCTTTGCATCGAGATAGTTTTCCATAATTTTGATATATTCGGGGTCAGAGTTCGGCTGAAATTTAGAAGCCTTGAAATATTTTTCATTGTCGACATAATCGACCGAAAAGGTGTGCAACAGCCTGCCTTGCTTTTTGAATTCATTGTTTGCGACGGAGGAGATGATGCTCGAGTCAAGTCCGCCCGACAAAAATGTGCACAGTGGCACATCGGAAACAAGCTGACGCTTTATCGAATCGGTGACAAGGAATCTGACCGTTTCGATTGTTTGCTCAATATTGTCAGTATGCTCCTGACATTCCACAGACCAGTATTGCCACAGGGAAAAACCGTCCTTCGTGAAATATCCGCAATGTGCAGGCTTCAATTCTTCGATACCCTTAAACACGCCGCAACCGGGAGTTCTGCCGGGACCTATAAGCATAATTTCCGCAATGGAATTCGTGTCAATTTCGGGTTCGATTTCGGGGTGCTCAAGCATTGCTTTTATTTCCGATGCGAACACTAATCCGCTCTTGCAAATCGAGTAAAACAACGGTTTTACACCCATTCTGTCACGGGCAATGAAAAGCCGTCTGCTCTCGTGCTCCCACACGGCAAATGCAAAAATACCATTGAGAAAATCAACGCATTTTTCTCTGTATTCGCAGTATGCCTTGAGCACAACCTCGGTGTCGGAACGGCTGAAAAAATTGTAGCCCTTGCTTTCAAGTCGATTGCGAATTTCCTCGGTGTTGTATAATTCACCGTTGTAGCAAACAGTGAAAATTTCGTTTCCGACCGCATAGGTCATCGGTTGTTTGCCTCGTTCAATATCAATCACGGCAAGTCTTCTGTGCATCAGAACGGCTGAGTCTGAAATGTATTCGCCGTGCTGGTCGGGACCTCTTTTTATCAGTTTGTTTTGCATATTATAAAAATATTCGGTGTAGTCTTCAAGATTTCTGACATATGAAATCTGTCCGCAGATTCCGCACATATTTTCACCTCTTTAATAAATATTTTTCTCTTGTTGCCAGACCACCGCGAATATGCCTTTGCGCTTTGTTGACATCAAGAACACAACGAACTTCTTTGAATAATGAGGGATTTATTTCTATGAGCTTTTGAGTTACATCCGAATGAACGGTGGATTTTGATATTCCGAAAGCCTTTGCCGCAGTTCTGACGGTGGACTTGTTTTTTACTATGTATTCGCCGAGTTCAACGGCACGAAGCTGTGTAATATCGTCCAAGAAATCACCTCCCGAAGTCTGGTTAATTAAAACTTATGCAGGCACATTTTAAAATATGTATGCTCGGTTGCAAAGATAAAAAATTTAAGCTATAATAAAAACATAACAGTTTGGGGGAATTCCATGTTAAGACTGATTACAGGTCGAAGCGGAAGCGGAAAAACGACCTATATACACGAAAATATTAAGGAAAAGGTTGCACAGGATAAATCTGTCGTGCTGATTGTTCCCGAGCAGTTTTCATTTTTCAGTGAAAAAATGATGGTTGAATTGCTCGGCGCTTACGGTGCGGATAAGGTTGAGGTTGTCAGCTTTTCTTTCCTTGCGAGAAATCTCTTGAAGAAATACGGACTTGATACAGGGATTGCTGTTGACGATTGTACAAGAGCACTCATGATGAGCCTTGCTCTTGAAGGTGTCAGCGATAAGCTCGAGGTTTACGGAAGACATAAATACAGTACCGCCGTAATAGGTGAAATGCTTAAGCTCATAAAAGATTTCCGACAGAGTGACGTATCTGTTGATGACCTGAACAAAACTGCTTCACAGATGGACGAATCCCTTTTAAAATCCAAGCTGAAAGAAATTTCACTTATTACTGAAGCATATTCCGCACTTGTCGATGCGAATTATTCCGATGACCAGTGCGCTTTGGATAAGCTGTGCGAGGCTCTTGATGGGCATAAATATTTTAACGGAAAAACAGTTTATGTTGACGGCTTCCGTGGCTTTACTGCACAGGAGTATAAAGTCCTTGAAAGAATTTTTGAGCAATCAGATGATACATTTGTGACACTTTGCGTTGATAATGACAGTGACGATGATAACGAATTCAGCTCATTTGCACATACGAGAAGAACACGCAGAAGGCTGATTTCTGCCGCAAATAAAAGAAGTGTACCTGTTGGGGTACCGATGTATATTGAAATGCACGAAAACAGGTATTCCGGCGAGGAGTTGGCGGTACTGGAAAGAAGTCTTTATGCCGACAAATATGAACCGTATGACAGGAAAACTGAGTGCATAACATTATGCTCGGCAGAGGATTTTGAAGCAGAATGTGAATTTGTTGCGAATAATGTTAAGCGATTAATCCGCACAGAGGGGCTTCGATGCCGTGATATTGCCGTTATCAGCCGAGCCGATAATGGTTACTCAAGACAGATCCGTTCATTGCTTCGCAAAAACGGCATACCTGTTTTTGAGGACAGAAGACAGCCGATTGCTACACAGCCACTTGTTGAATTTGTGTGCAGCTCGATTGATATTGCATCGAACGGCTTCAGTATTGATTCCGTAATGCGAGTGCTGAAAACAGGTCTTTCTGATATTTCGACAGACGAAATTTCAGAGCTTGAAAATTATGTTCTATTATGGAATATTAACGGCAATAAATGGCTTGAAGAATGGACGGCTAACCCCAACGGACTCGGTGAAAGAATGACCGAGAGAGAAGAAAATATACTTAAAAGAGTTAACGAAACCCGTGTAAGAGTTGTTTCACCATTACAGAGCTTTCGTGTTAAACTCAAGCATTTCAACGGACTTGATGCCGCAAAGGCAATATACTCGCTGCTTGGTGATATGAATGTTGCCGATAATCTCAAAGCGCTTGCAGTAAGCCTTGATAAAAACGGTGAAACCGAGCTTGCCGAGGAGCAGAACAGAGTGTGGGATATTGTTATTGAAATTCTCGACCGACTTGCCACCGCACTTGAAAATACATTTATTTCAACACAGCGACTTGCAGATTTGGTTAATCTAATTGTTTCTACATATTCACTCGGCACACTTCCGCAGGGCCTTGATGAAATTGTAATCGGTACAGCAGACAGAGTTAAAACAACTGCACCGAAGGTTGTTTTTGTTGTCGGGATGAATGACGGAGTGTTTCCGATGATTCCGTCAAGCGGAGGAATTCTTTCCGAAAACGAAAGAAAAATCCTGTCCGATATGGCACTTAAAACCGATGACAGCTTTGAAGAAAAAATGATGGAAGAGCATTTTATTGCATACGATACACTCAGCTCTGCAACGCAAAAGCTCTATCTGACATATACAAGAAAGGACTCTATGGGTGCATCCTGCTCACAGTCCGAAATTGTCACACAGATTAAGAATATTTTTCCGAAGATTAATTTTATTGATACTGTCTGCATTGACGATATTGATAAAATCGAGGGCGATACTTCTGCGTTTGAGCTGATGGCAAAGCTCAGCAATCAGGGTGGAGTTATGCATGCAACTCTGAAAAAATATTTTGAAGGAAATGAAGAATATTCGGGCAGAGCAGAGGCTCTTAACAGAGCGATTTACAAGGAAGAATTTGAAATTAAAGATAAAGATACTGCCGTTGAACTGTTCGGACTGAATCTTTATATGTCTGCATCAAGAACAGAGGTTTATCACAAATGTCCGTTTGAGTATTTCTGTAAATTCGGACTTTCCGCTCAGCCGAGAAAGAAGGCAGAGCTTGACCCTATGCAGAAGGGTACGGCAATTCACTACATACTCGAAAAGCTGATTTCGGCTTACGGAAGTGATGCACTTGCCGACATGGATAAGGTTCAGCGTGATAAATGTGTTCTTGATTTGATTGAAGAATATTTTAAGGATATTCTTGCTTCGGGTGAAGAGCTCGGTGACAGGTTTGATTATCTTTACCGTCAGCTCGGACTCGTTGTCTGTGAGGTTGTTGACAGACTTGCAACCGAATTTTCTTTCAGCGAATTCAAGCCTGTTGCATTTGAGTTAAAAATCGACGAGGACGGCGAAGTGAAAACCTATGACATTCCGTTGCCCGATGGTGGTATGCTGAAAATAAAAGGCTCTATTGACCGTGTTGATGTCGCTGAGGGCGAAAGCAACACATTTGTAAGAGTGGTTGACTATAAATCAAGCGGAAAAGCCTTTAATCTTAATGAAGTTTATTACGGACTTAATATGCAGATGCTTATTTATTTGTTCGCAATATGGAAAAACGGTCTGCGTGAGTACAAAAATATCACCCCTGCAGGTGTATTATATATGCCTGTAAATGCACCGTTTGTAAATATCGAACGTGACACAGATCAGAGTGTAATTGACTCCGAAAAGCAGAAAAAGTCGAAGATGAAGGGCATGGTGCTCGATGACAGCAGAGTAATTTTTGCTATGGACAGCCGTGGCTCGGGACAAATTGTTCCTGCAGGTTTTACGAAAAAAGGTGAAAACACAGGAAATCTTATTTCACTTAAGCAGATGGATTTGCTGATGAAGAGAGTTGAGAAAATACTCTCTGAAATGGCAATGAATATTCATAACGGAATCATTCCCGTTAAGCCCGCCTGCGCCCAAAGTACGTCGAGCGCATATCACGATGTTTGTGCATATTGTGATTATGCCGATGTGTGCGCAAAGGACGATGATACACCGGTAAACGATATTGAAAAATTAACTCACAAGGAAAGCGTTGATTTGTTGGGAGGTGAGGATAATGCCTGAATGGACAAGTGAACAGAAAAAGGCGATTGACTCACGTGACGGGACTATTCTTGTTTCCGCCGCCGCAGGCTCGGGTAAAACAGCTGTACTTGTTGAACGAGTTTTAAGACGACTTATGGATACCGAAAAGCCATGTTCTGCCGAAAGATTGCTTATTGTAACCTTTACACGTGCCGCAACTCAGCAAATGAAGGAACGAATTTTTCAGGCTCTGAACAAGGAACTGAGAGCAGATCCCGACAACAAGCATCTGAAGCATCAGCTTGTTATGCTGCCGAGTGCGAAAATCAGCACAATTGATGGATTTTGCAATGATATTGTAAGAGAAAATTTCCACGATATTGACCTCACACCCGACTATAAAATGCTTGAGGGAGCACAGCTGAAAATTATGCAGGCTGATGCAATCGGCAAGACTCTTGACGAGCTTTACAGGGAAAATTCGGATGAATTTGTTGAGCTTGTAAATGTAATGGCGAGCGGTACAGATGACAGCTCCGTAGGTTCACTTATTCAGAGCCTTTACGAGAATTCAAGAGCCTTTGCAAATCCCGAAAAATGGCTTGACGGTCTTATGAAAAACTTTAATGAGGACTGTTCACTTGCCGACAGCAAGTGGGGAAAGCTCATTATTTCAAAAACGATGGAAACAGTTGAATATTGTACAAGGTTGTGTGGAAAAATGTTCGACTGCCTGTCAAGAGATGATATGGTTGCCGAAAAATACAACGATAATATTGTCGAGGTTGACAGAGCTTTAAAGGATATTTTACTGAGCATTTCGCAGAATAACTGGGATGTAATTCGTGATTCGATATTGAACGTTTCTTTTTCGAGAATGGCGACAATCAGAGGCGAAAAATCATATGATGCGATATTTGTTGCCGACAGCAAAAAAGAAATACAGGAAAAGCTCGACAGCCTTAAAAAGCTCTTCTGTGTAACCGAGAGTGAAAATAAGGATGATTTGAATTATCTTCGTCCCGTTGCACAAAAGCTGATACTTGCAGTGAAACGATACGGCGAAATACTTATGGCTGAAAAGATTAAAATAAACAGCTTTGATTTCTCGGATATTGCACATTTTGCGCTTCATCTGCTTGTTGAATTTGACGAGGACGGAAACCCTCATAAAACCGGGCTTGCTGAAATATATTCGGGGAAATTTGACGAAATCCTTGTTGATGAATTCCAGGATATCAATGATATGCAGGACATTTTGTTCTCCGCTATTTCAAAGGACGAAAGCAATCTTTTCACAGTTGGTGATGTAAAGCAGAGCATTTACCGTTTCCGACAGGCAATGCCCGAAATTTTTCTGAGAAGACGTGATAATCTCGATAATTTTGAGGACGGAAACTATCCTGCGAAAATTACACTTGACAGAAATTTCCGAAGCCGTAAGGGCGTTACGGAAAATATTAATTTTGTATTCCGTCAGCTTATGAGCCGACAGACAAGCGGAATTGATTACAATGATGATGAGGCTCTTGTTGCCGCAGCGGATTACGATGAGGCTGATTTTGTTCAGACGGAACTGCATATCGTCGGTGATTTGAATAACAACCGAAAAATCAGTCGTGAATACGAAGCACAGCATATTGCGGATAAAATCAATGAGATGATTTCTTCAGGTATGCTCGTCAAGGACAGTGACGGATACAGACCGGTTAAATATAAGGACTTTTGTATTCTTATGCGTTCTGCGAAGGGCAGAGCCGAAAAGTATGCCGACATTCTGACAAAGAATAATATCCCTGTATTTTTACCCGATAAGGCAGGCTTCTTTTCTTCGATTGAAATCAGTACAATGATTAATCTCATAAGAGTAATTGATAATCCGATTCAGGATATTCCGTTGCTCGCAATTATGTTTTCCCCTTTGTTCGGTTTTACGGCAGACGAGCTTTCGATAATGCGAATAAATGAACGTAAAAAACCGATTTATCATTGTGTGATAAAGTCGGCAGACAACGGAAACGAAAAGTCAAAGAGCTTTCTGAAAACTCTTGAAAGACTCAGAATGCTCAGCTCGACCTTGTCATGCTCTGAATTTGTTCGTGAGTTATACGATGTCACAGGATGTAAGGCTGTGGCTAATGCGATGAAAAACGGCTCGCAGAGAAACGCAAATCTTAATATGCTGCTTGACTATGCTCAGAAATATGAGGACAGCGGAAAAAGGGGAATATCGGGATTTATTCGCTTTATTGACAGAGTTCAAAGGCAAAATGCTGACCTTGAGAGTGCATCCGATGTTTCTGAGGCCGCTGATGTTGTAAGAATAATGACAATTCATAAGAGTAAGGGACTTGAATTTCCGATATGTATTCTTGCAGATGTCAGTGCGAGGTTTATGGATGATTCAAAGGGAATTGCGTCTTACCATCCCGAATACGGCATATGCTTTAACCGCAGGGATTCAAGAAAGAAATGCACCTATGATACCGTCGGCAAAAAGGCTATAGGTCTGGCTGAAAAGGATTCGAATTATGCCGAGGAATTGCGTGTGCTGTATGTTGCACTGACGAGAGCTAAGGAAAAGCTGATTTGTGTTGTAAGATGGGATAATTATCAGAAAAAGCTCAGCGAGCTTGCTCTTGAAATTGAAGTAAACGGCGGAATCACCCCGTTCTCGATTCATTCAAAGGCTACGCCTGCCGAGTGGCTGATGATGGCGTTTTTGCGTCATCCCGATGCGAACATTTTGCGAGTTGTCGCAGGCTTTGACAGCCTTTCGACTCTGCCATGTGCGGAGAGGATGAATGTCGAAATTTTTAATGACACAGAAATTAAGGAAACAACCGCTTTGTTGGCTTTGCAAAATGATTTCAGCGAGGAACTGCTTGAACAAATCAGAGAAAAAACAGAGTACAGATATCCGTATTCTGCACTCTCTCAGGTGAGGGCTAAAAGCTCGCCGTCCGAATTCGATACCATCGGCTTTAACTCGGACTATTTTGCAAGGACAAAGCCGCAATTTCTTTCGAAATCGGGTATGAATCCTGCGAGCAGAGGTACTGCAACACATAAATTTATGGAGTTCTTCGATTACAATGCGGACTTTGATATTGACTCTCAGACAGCAAAAATGCTTGAGGACAGACATATAAGTGAAGATGAGGTTAAGGTTCTTGAAAAGGATAAACTGAAAAAATTCTTTGATGGTGAAATTGCACGCAGAATCAAGGCTTCACCGCTTCTTCTTCGTGAAAAAAAGGTTACTGTTGAAATCCCCGCAAAGGTGCTTTATCCGACACTCGAAGGTGATTTTGACGACGAAAACGTGCTGATTCAGGGCTATGTCGATTGTGCATTTGAGGAAGACGGCGAGCTTGTTATTGTTGATTACAAAACCGACAGGGGAGCGAGTGCCGATGAACTTCGTGAGAGATACGGAACTCAGCTTAAAATGTACGAATTTGCGCTGAAAAAATGTACGGGAAAAAATATAAGATGCACGTTGATTTATTCGTTTGATAAAGGCGAGTATATTGAACTTTAAAAAATAAGTTGAAAATACACACAGTAGTGTGTTATAATCAACAAAACCGCACATTTTGCGGTAAACATTGAAGAAATGGGATGTGAGCTTATATGAAATGTCCGTTTTGCGGTTACGGTGAAAGCAAGGTAATTGATTCAAGACCTACTGACGAGGGTGAACGCATCAGAAGAAGAAGAGAGTGCATAAGCTGTACAAAGAGATTTACAACTTATGAAATTATCGAAAGTGTTCCGATTATTGTTGTCAAGAAAGATAAGTCAAGAGAAACCTTTGACAGAAACAAGCTCTTTAACGGCCTGCTTCGTGCTTGTGAAAAAAGACCTGTTTCAATTGAAACTATTGAAAAAATAGTTGATGATATCGAGGGTACACTTCAGAATTCACTTGACCGTGAGGTTACATCTATTCATATTGGTGAGCTCGCAATGGACAAGCTCAAGGATGCTGATGAGGTTGCATATGTTCGTTTCGCATCTGTTTACAGACAGTTTAAGGATATAAATACATTTATGGATGAGCTTGCAAAGCTGCTCGGTGAAAAAGGCTGATAAGGCGGTATTTGTATGAAAAAGTCAACTGAAATTGCGCTTGGTGTTCTCGGCGGAGCTTCCGTACTTGCATTTGCAGCAAGCAAGATTTGTGATGTTGCAATCAAGCGTCCGGATATGTCCGAGGAACCTGAGCAGGAAATATATATTAAACGTGCAGAGCTTCGCAGAATCAATAACCAGACATTCTATGATTACAATCCCGAGGATGTTGCAATCCGCAGTAATTCGGGACATAAAATGCGTGCATGGTATCTGCCTGCGGAAAAGCCGACAAAGAGATTTGTTATCTGTGTTCACGGGTACAAAAGCAATGGTCCCGATGAATTCAGCCATATGATGCCGTTTTATCACGAGGATATGGGCTACAATATTCTTCTTCCCGATCTGACAGCTCACGGACGAAGTGAGGGTACATATATAGGCTTCGGCTCATTCGATGCAGGGAATATTTTACTTTGGGTTGATTATCTTCTCAACAGATTCGGTGAGGATATTGAAATTATTCTTCACGGTCTTTCAATGGGTGCGGCGACGGTTATGAACTGCAATGAGATGTCACCGCCCGACCAGGTTAAGCTGATAATTGAGGACTGTGGTTTTATCAATGCTGAAGATGAAATCAACGAAACTCTCAAGAGTATAATCGGCTTTAAGTGTAAGCCTGTTGTATGGCTCGGAAGCCTTGCAAGTAAGATTAAAGCAGGATATTTCTTCTCGGATAGTAATCCGCTTGGTAATATGAACAAGGCGAAGAATCCTGTGCTGTTTATTCACGGTGAACAGGATACCTATGTTCCGTTCAGATATGGTAAAATGCTTTATGATGCCTGTCCTGTGGATAAGGATTATTTGTGGGTGCCTGACACTATTCATGTATTCAGTTACTATAACGCAAGAGATGACTATCAGGCGAAAATTAAGGATTTTGTTGCAAAACACCTTGACAATGAGTAACAGAATGTAATATAATTGAAAATTGTAAAAATAAAGAGGGCACGTAAGTGCCCTTGAACTTTTGAGGGATATAATGCAGTTTTCAGAATTATCAAGAGAAGAATTATTAAATCTAAGAGAAGAGCTTTTAAAACAGTATGAGGAGTTTAAAGGTAATAATCTTAAGCTCGATATGTCCAGAGGTAAGCCTAACAAGGAACAGCTTGACCTTTGCAATGATATGATGGACATACTTAACAGTAAGAGCGATATGAAGGATGCCGATGGTATTGAAACAAGAAACTACGGTGGACTTTTGGGAATCAGCGAGTGCAGGGAGCTTTTTGCTGAGCTTATGGAGGTTGAGACAAAGAACGTAATTGTTTACGGTGTTGCCAGCCTTACGATTATGTATGATTACCTTGCACAGTGTATGCTTTTCGGCTGCGGTGATAAACCGTGGTGCCAGCAGGGTAAGATAAAGTTTCTTTGTCCATGCCCGGGCTATGACAGACATTTCGGTATGCTTAAGCATTTCGGAATTGAGCTTGTAAATATTAAAATGAACGAAGACGGTCCCGATATGGACAGCGTTGAGGAATATGTCAAGGACAGCACTGTAAAGGGTGTTATCGTTGTTCCGAAGTATTCAAATCCCGAGGGAATCACATTCTCCGATGAGGTTGTACGTCGTTTTGCGGCACTTAAGCCTGCGGCAAAGGATTTCCGTGTAATCTGGGATAACGCATATATCGTTCATGATATCAATGACACTCCCGATACGCTTCTCAATGTCTTTGATGCTGCACGTGAGTATGGCAGTGAGGATATGTTTATTGAGGTTTGCTCAACCTCGAAAATCAGCTTTGCGGGTGCAGGCGTTTCTGCTGTTGCCGCATCTGATAAAAATATTGAAGCAATGAAGAACAGAATGACGATTCAGATGATTTCACAGGATAAGGTGAATCAGCTTCGTCATGTAAGATATTTCAGAAATCTTGACGGAATCAAGACTCATATGAAAAAACACGCTGCTATTCTTCGCCCGAAGTTTGAGGCAGTAGTTAACGGCTTTGAAAAGGAACTCGGTGAAGCAGGGATTGCTCACTGGAGTAAGCCGAACGGAGGATATTTTGTCAGCTTGTACGTTATGGATGGCTGTGCAAAGAAGGTTGGTCAGATGTGCAGTGAAGCAGGTCTTACACTCACAACTGTCGGCGCAACATATCCGTATGGCATTGACCCCGATGACAGTAACATCAGAATTGCTCCGTCCTTCCCTGATGTTGACGAACTTAATCTGGCAGTTGAGCTTCTTTGCATCTGCGTGAAGCTCGTATCGGTAGAAAAATTACTGAATAAATAAAAGGCGTGAGGTAATGAGCCAGGCGTTGTATAAGGTCAGAGACTTTCACAATTTTCGTGATTTGCTTATGCAGAGTGTTGAGCTTTACGGCGATAGTCCTGCCTTTAAGGTGAAAAATAAAATAGGACAGATTTATGATATCAGCTATAACCGTTTTCGTGAGGACATTGATTCTCTCGGAACGGCTTTGCTGCGTTTGGGATTGCTCGGCAAAAGAGTAGCCGTCGCAGGTGCGAACAGCTACAAATGGTGTACCTCGTATCTGTCAATCGGCGGTGGAGTCGGAATTGTTGTTCCTGTTGATAAAGAACTCCCTTTTGCCGATATAAGAAGTATAATCGAAACAGCCGAAGTAGATGCTGTTATTTTTGATGCAAAATTCGGTGAGAAGCTCCTTGAACATCGTGAAGAGCTTTCCGAAAAAATAATCTACATCTGTATGGACAGTAAAGACGATGCAGACGGAATTTTGTCCTATGACAAGCTCCTTGAAGGTGGCAGAAAATATCTCGTGGAGGGTGACGAGGCATATACAAGCCTTGCGGTTGAAGGAAACAAGCTGACTGTTTTGCTCTTTACCTCCGGTACAACAGGTATGGCAAAGGCAATTATGCTCAGTGCCGATAATATTTGCTCTGATGTCCGCTCAATTATGGGCATTGTCAAAATCAATAAGGGCGAGCGGATTTTGTCGATTCTTCCGATTCATCACACCTATGAATGCACGGTTACATTTCTATGCTGTATTTACGGCGGAGTTACGATATGCTTCTGCGAAGGTCTTCGGCATATGACAAAGAATTTTGAGGAGTACAGGCCGAATATTTTAATTGTCGTACCGCTTGTTCTTGAAAAATTCTACAAACGAATAGAAAAATCAATTCAGAAGGAGCCGGGAGGAAAGGCTAAGGTCGGACTCGGCAGCTTTTTGACAAAAACAACAAAGGCATTCGGTTTTGACAGCTCATCCCTCTTCTTCGGTCAGATAAAAAAAGCATTCGGTGGCGAAATAAGACTGATTATTTCGGGTGCGGCAGGAATTGATTCAAAGATTATTACCGAAATGAACAAATTCGGAATAACCTGCTTCCAGGGCTATGGTCTTACTGAGTGTGCTCCGATTGTAATTTGCAATAATGATAAAAATATAAAGACCGATTCAATCGGAAAGCCTATTCCGGGTGTTCAGGCTAAAATTTTCAACGAGGACGAAAACGGAATCGGCGAAATTTGTATAAAAGGCCCAATGGTAATGCTTGGATATTATCGGGACGAGGAAGCAACGAAAGCGGCATTCGACTATGACGGCTGGTTCCATACAGGTGATATGGGAAGAGTGGACGAGGAAGGCTTCTATTACATCTGCGGAAGATGTAAATCGGTAATTGTTACTACAAACGGCAAAAATGTTTACCCTGAAGAGCTTGAAGCAATGCTTATGGATGACGGAATGATTAAGGAATGTCTTGTTTTCGGCGGTCATGACCATAAAGGCAATACAATTGTTTCTGCGAAAATTTTCCCTGATATAAGAGCTATTTCCGAAAAATACGGCAACAGAAATCTGACGGAAAACGAAATAGGCGGAGTTATTGCACAAACCGTCAAAAATGTAAATGACAGTGTTGTAAGCTACAAGGCAATCAAGCAGTTTGAAATTGTGAAGAAGGAATTTGAAAAAACAACAACTTCAAAAATCAAACGTAATCAGGTATAACTTACGCATTCATCTCATAAAAATAATTGAGGTGAATATTATGGCAAAAAGAAGAAAAAAGAATACTGTTCAGAGCAATGTCGATCTGAGGACTGTAATTATAAAAATAATTATCGGTTCGACAGTCGGTGTTGCTCTGTTTTTTGCACTGATGGCACTAATGTCGGCAATAAGCCTTAAGCTCGATCTTGATGAGAGCAGATATAAATATTTCATGATTGCCATCGGAGCGATTATCGGATTTGTCTGCGGTTACATTACGGTAAAGCCTGTACGTAAAAAAGGAGCTTTACTCGGAGCGGTAAGTGTGATACCTGCAGGTATGATAATCCTGCTTTTCTCGTTTTACTTCGGGCATGGCGGAATCGGAACGGTCGGATGGATTTTTGCACTCATTTCGGTTGTGTTCGGAATGCTCGGAGGTGCGGTTGCTTCGTAAAATAAAAAGAATTTTTTATTAAAAACAGGATAAAAGTATCAGAATTAAAGGTATATTTCGTTAACACTGATTTAACAGGATATTTTACATACTTATGAATTAGCAGGATTGATAACTTATTTTAAGTTGTCAATCCCGGTTTTATATTCAATCAACAAATATGACGAAATTCTATTGACAAAAATATAAACAAGTTTTATAATATTCAAAACAAGTGAAGGAGTGACCGACAATGTATTGCGCCAATTCTTGTACTATGCCTGCGTCAACCGTTGCAAATTTTGCACCGGCTTCTTCTTCATGCGAAAATGGTAAAAATTCTGCAATTATAGGCGCTGCAGTGGCAGCGTCTTTTTTGTTTTTGATTATCAGCATATTGCTGAAGCTAAGCATAGTCAATTCGGTCATTGATTTAATGCTAATCCTTTCAGTCATTATCATCACGTTAAACCGTGAAAGAAATAAACTTGTTCAGTAATAAAGTTTATTCACGGTTCCGAAAACGGAGCCGATTTTTTTACTGTCAGTATTCCGCAGTCATTTTAGGCACCGGCTTAGGGTGACTGAGAAATAAATATCTATACAAAAGAGGTAGAAAAAGATGAAAACATTCAAGAAAGTCGTTGCAGCTGCAATGAGCCTTGCTCTTATCGGTTCATGCTTCGCAGGTTGCGGCGCAAAAAATGCGAAGAGCGGTGCCGCAGGCGAATACACTGCAAATAACACAGAGTACTTTATCGGTTCAACAGGTCCTCTTACAGGCGATGCTGCTTCCTATGGTATCTCAGTTAATAACGGTGCTATGCTCGCTGTTGAAGAAATCAACGCAGCAGGCGGACTTAACGGCGTTAAGTTCAAGTTCGAGATGAAGGACGATAAAGCAACTGCTCAGGATGCAACAACAGGTTATAATTCACTCTATGAAGCAGGTATGCAGATTTCACTTGGCTCAGTTACAACAGATTCATGTGACTCATTCGCAACAAGCGCAGTAGAGGATAACCTCTTCTATATCACACCGTCAGCTTCTGCTGCTAAGGTTATCGACGGCAGAGATAACGGCTTCCGTGTTTGCTTCGGTGACCCTGACCAGGGTACTCTTGCTGCTGACTATATTGTTGAAACATACAAGAATGCCGGTGTTATCTACAACACAAGTGATTCATACTCAATGGGTGTTTACGAAGCATTCAAGGCTGAGATGGGCGTTAAGGGTGCAACATTTACAGAGGCTACATTTGATGCTGAGAACAACAAGGACTTCTCAACTCAGATTGCTACTCTTAAGGATTGCGACGTAATCTTCCTTCCGATGTACTACACAGAGGGTTCACTCATCTGTAAGGCTGCTACAGCTAAGGGCTGCAAGGCTGACCTCATCGGCACAGACGGATTTGACGGTATCGCAGATCTTATCGACAGCAAGACAGTTTCAAACAAGGTTAAGTACATCACTCCGTTCGATGCAGAGAGCAAGAATGAAACAGTAAGCAAGTTCGTTGAGTCTTACAAGGCTAAGTATGGTAAAACACCTGACCAGTTCGCAGCTGATGGCTATGATGCAATTTATGCTATCTACAATGCAATGAAGGCTGCAGGTGTTAACGATGTTACAATCGCTCCGTCAGACCTTTGCGAAACAGTTAAGGCTTCAATCACAGCTTCTGACTTCTCACTCACAGGTGCTACAGGCACAATGACATGGGATGCAACAGGTGCTTGCCATAAGGAACTTCAGTTTAAGGATGTTCTTTAATTCTTAATCAATAATCACTTACGGGTGTCAACTCGGCACCCGTAAGGTTTGTTATTTAAACCGCCGATAAATCTGTATCTGAAAACAGGTATTGATTCATCAGCGGTTTGAAAAGATTTTACAAATAAAGGAGTATTCCCAATGTTGTCTACATTATTCGACGGACTCAGCCTTGGTGCGATTTATGCATTGATTGCTCTCGGTTATACGATGGTTTACGGTATTGCGAAGATGTTGAACTTTGCTCACGGTGATATCATTATGGTTGGTGCGTACACAATTCTTACAACTCTTACAATGAACGGACATCCTATAATCGGCGTTGTTGCCGCAGTTTTGGTATGTACTGTTGCAGGTATTGTAATCGAAAAGGTTGCATACAAACCGCTTCGTGGTGCTTCACCGCTTGCAGTTTTAATTACAGCTATCGGTGTCAGCTATTTTCTTCAGAGTGTGGCTCAGCTTATTTTCGGCTCAAAGTCGCAGGCTGTTCAGCTTGCATCCTTCGGCACAGTGAAGATTGCAAATGCTGAGATTAATATCGGTACACTTATCACGCTCGTTGTCGGTGCTGTTATCATGATTGCACTTACCTTGTTCGTTAAATATACAAGAACGGGACGCGCAATGCAGGCTGTTTCTGAGGACAGAGGTGCGGCTCAGCTCATGGGCGTTAATGTTAATAAAATCATTATGATTACATTCGCTATCGGTTCGGCTCTTGCGGCTGCTGCAGGTGTGTTCTATCTCCTTCAGATTCCGGCAGTAAGTCCGACTCTCGGTTCAATGCCGGGTATCAAGGCTTTTGCCGCAGCGGTTATCGGCGGTATCGGTTCAATTCCGGGTGCTATGCTCGGCGGTGTTGTTCTCGGTGTTGTTGAAAAGTTTGCGTTGAGTGTTCCTGCTCTCGCTCCTTATGCTACAGCAATTGAGTTCGCTTTGTTGATTTTGATTCTTCTTGTAAGACCTATCGGTATTCTCGGCAAGAAGAGAAGAGAGAAGGTGTAATTTATGAACTATTTCAAGAATATAAAAAATGCATTCAAGTTCAAAAATTGCATCAACTATATCATCGTCGGTGCAATGCTCATTATTTCACTTGTTATGAGCTCGATGGGTGAGCTTCCTCGTTCATCGGCAGACCTTCTGGCTCAGATGGGTTACAGTATTTTGCTTGCTGTTTCACTTAATCTTGTTGTTGGCTTCCTCGGTGAGCTTTCACTCGGTCACGCAGGCTTTATGTGTGTCGGTGCTTATATCGGTTGCTACTTCGCAAACAGCCTTTATGAAGTGATTGATTCAAAGCTCCTTGTGCTTATTATTTCAATGCTTATCGGCGGTTCGGTTGCTGCTGTTTTCGGTTTGATTATCGGACTTCCCGCACTTCGCCTTAAGGGTGACTACCTTGCGATTGTTACTCTTGCATTCGGCGAAATCGTTCGTACAATTTTTAAAAATCAGCCTGCTTTCGGTGCGGCTCTCGGTCTTTCAACCAAGAGATTCGGCTCGGATTTGTATATTGTTGCTCTTATTGTTGTTCTTATTTCTCTTTTCCTGATTCAGAATATTATCAGAAGTAAACACGGCAGAGCAATCACAGCTATTCGTGATAACGAAATTGCGGCAAAGGCTATGGGTATCAACATCACATACTATAAGCTCTTCGTATTTGTTTTTGCGGCATTCTTTGCAGGTGTTGCAGGTGTTATTTTCGGTTCAAAGGTTACACCTGTTACCTATTCATTCTTCTCATTCAACTATTCTATTGAGATTCTCGTTATGGTTGTTCTCGGCGGTATGGGTAATATTACAGGCTCGATTATTTCGGCAGTGTTTATCACATACCTCAACTTCCAGCTTCAGGATAAGCTCCCGGGCGAGCTTGCCGCTTTGAAGTATCTCGTTTATGCTATTATTCTTATTCTTGTTGTTATTTATAACAATGCTCCTAAGCTCGCTGCACTTCGTGAGAAATTGTCAATTTCCAACGCAATTTCATCAAAGAAGAAAAGCAAAAATCCTGCTGCTCAGCACGATGATAAAAACAGATGGGATGTTGTTCCTACAAAGATTCCTATGGATGAAATTGTTTCAACTGATTTAAAGCAGGAAAAAGCATACACACCTGACAAGCCTGAAAAAGGAGGTACTGAATAATGTCTGATTATGTATTGGAAACTAAAAATTTAGGTATCTCATTCGGTGGCCTTAAGGCTGTACAGGATGTAAATCTTAAAATTAAAAAAGGTCAGATTTACGGTCTTATCGGACCTAATGGTGCAGGTAAAACTACTGTATTTAACCTTCTTACAGGTGTTTACAAGCCGACAACAGGTACATTTTTCCTTAATGGCGAAGAGCTTACGGGAAAAGGTCAGGAAAAAATCAATCACAAGGGAATTGCACGTACATTCCAAAATATTCGTCTTTTCAATAATATGAGCGTTATTCGTAATGTTCTTGTAGGTCTTCATAATCAGCCTGAATTCAAGTGCAATCCGTTTGTTTCAATGCTGAAGCTTCCGAAGCATTATGACACAGAAGTCAGAATGAGAAACAAGGCAAAGGAAATTCTTAAAATCTTTGATTTGTACGAGGAAAGAAATAACCTTGCCTGCAATCTTCCTTACGGTAAGCAGAGAAAGCTCGAAATTGCCCGTGCACTCGCAACAAATCCGAAGCTCCTTTTGCTTGACGAGCCTGCCGCAGGTATGAATCCTAACGAAACAGCAGAGCTTATGGATACTGTAAGATATATCAGAGATAATTTTGATGTAACAGTGCTTCTTATTGAGCATGACATTAAATTTGTTTCGGGACTTTGCGATGAGATTACTGTTTTGAACTTCGGTACGGTTCTTTGTCAGGGCGATGTTGAAAAAGCTCTTAACGATCCTGAAGTTGTTAAGGCATATATCGGAGGTTAAGAGTTATGGCAATGTTAGAAGTAAAAGACCTTCAGGTTTACTACGGAGTTATTCAGGCTATCAGCGGAATCAGCTTTGAGGTAAACAAAGGTGAAATTGTTACACTTATCGGTGCAAATGGCGCAGGAAAAACAACAACTATGCAGTCGATTATGGGACTTATTCCTATAAAGAGCGGTTCTGTTTTCTATGAGGGACAGAATATAACAAAAACTCCGTGCCACAAAATCGTTACACTCGGTATGACTCAGTGTCCTGAGGGAAGAAGAATCTTCCAGGAGCTTTCAGTTTATGATAATCTTCTTATGGGTGCTTTTGCAATCAAGGATAAAAAAGGACTTAAGGAAGATATTGAGAAGATTTATACACGTTTTCCACGTCTTGAGGAAAGAAAAAATCAGATTGCCGGAACACTTTCCGGTGGTGAACAGCAGATGCTCGCAATGGGCAGAGCCTTGATGAGCCATCCTAAGCTCCTTATGATGGATGAGCCGTCAATGGGACTTTCACCACTGCTTGTTGACCAGGTTTTTGATATCATCAAGGATATCAATAATGACGGCACAACGGTCCTTCTTGTTGAGCAGAACGCAGGTAAATCACTTGCAATTTCAGACAGAGCTTATGTTCTTGAAACGGGCAAGATTGTTCTTTCGGGAACAGGCAAGGAGCTTATGGAAAGCGAAGATGTTAAGAAGGCTTACCTCGGAGGCTAATCGAAAAGTATAATTAAGAAGAATTTTGGCTTATCAGATGCGATAACCTGAAATTCTTCTTTTATTTATATTTATAATATAAAAACAAATACACCGCAGGTGGAGTATCCTGCGGTGTATTTGCAATTTGAAAGGGGATTAATGAAAAAGATTTGCAATGTGTTAAGGCGGGAATTTCCTTAACCTTGCAAGCATAGTATAATCCCTAAATGTTTCTAAACAAACAAGCTATTGTTAATAATTTGTAAAGTAATTGTGAACATCTCAGTTCATCGCAAGGTCGGAATTGAATAACTTTTCAATAGCCGCCTTAAGATATTTGTTTTCTTCTTTTTCAAAATTCGGGTCATCATGAATGATTTCCTTTGCAAAACGGTTTGCTTCTGTCAGTGTTTCCGTGTCTGTAAGAGAAGCCATATTCATTTGCGGAAGTCCGTGCTGTCTTGCTCCGAAGAAATCGCCGGGACCACGCATTTTAAGGTCGGCATCAGCAACCTTAAATCCGTCGGTTGTCTGTGTCATAATTTTCATTCGTTCCTTTGTAGCTTCATTTTGTGCGTCTGTGATGAGAATGCAGGTTGATTTGTATTGTCCACGACCGATACGTCCTCTTAACTGATGAAGCTGTGACAGACCGAAGCGCTCTGCATTTTCTATAACCATAATAACGGAATTCGGCACATCAACACCAACTTCAATTACGGTTGTTGAAACAAGGAGCTTGATTTCTCCGCTGACAAACCGAGCCATAACCTGCTCCTTGTCCTTTGGCTTCATTTTACCGTGAAGCAGACCGACCTCATAGCCTGCAAAAAAGCCCTCTGAAAGCCGTTTTGCATATTCCTCAGCGGCGGCAAGCTCTGTTTCACCTTCCTCAACGAGCGGACAAACGATGTATCCCTGCCTGCCCTCGTCAAGGTGTTTTTTAACGTAGCCGTAAGCCCTGTCACGAATTTTGCTGTTTATCGAATAGGTTTCAATTGGCTGTCTGCCCGGTGGCAGTTCATCAAGCACGGAAACGTCAAGGTCACCGTAAATCATTAAAGCAAGAGTTCTCGGAATCGGTGTTGCGGACATGACGAGTGTGTGTGGTCTTTCTCCCTTCTGGCTGAGAGCACCACGATGTTTAACACCGAATCGATGCTGCTCATCTGTTATAACAAGTCCGAGCTTCGGGAATTCGACATCATCCTGTATCAGTGCGTGAGTGCCGATTATCAAATCGGTTTCACCGTTTTTTAAATTTTCTTTTATTTTTCTTTTATTTGCGGCTGTAACGGAGCCTGTGAGCAGGGCTATACTGATATCAGTATTTTCAAAAAATTTTTTGCAGGTCTGAAAATGCTGTTGAGCAAGAATTTCCGTCGGTGCCATAAATGCACATTGATATCCGTTTTTAACCGCATTATAAATCAATGCACAGGCAACAGCGGTTTTACCCGAGCCGACATCACCCTGTAAAAGTCTGTTCATTACGTTCTGAGAAAGCATTTGCTTTACACTTTCGCTGACGGCTCTTCGCTGAGCCGAGGTGGGAGAGAACGGCAGAAGCGAATAAAACTCCTCTGTATAATCCTTTTCAAAGAAAACAGGAGTTGTTTCGTTTCGGCTTCCCCGAAGGCTCATAAGTCCTGACTGAAAAAGAAATAATTCTTCAAAAATCAGTCTTCTTCTCGCTTCGGAAAGCAAATCCTCGTTTGTCGGGAAATGCATCTGATAAATCGCATCGTTGTATTCCATAAGGCAGAGCTTTTCTCGAAGTGACAAAGGAAGACAATCCTCAAAGTATTTTTCACCGCCGGACAGGACCTGATTCACGAGCTTTTCGACAGATTTTGAATTAATGCCTGCCGTCTGATGATAAATCGGGTGAATTCGCATTTCACCTTCAACTTTTGTAACCATCGGAGAATTCATTTCACGTCTGTGAAAATTCCCTCCGACTTTTCCGTAGAAAATATATTCTTTTCCGGCCTCCATACCTTCGGCAGAATATTTGTTGTTAAAGATTGTGATATCCATAAGGCTGTGACCATCAGTTACAACGGTTTTGTATATTGTCATACCCTTGCGGATTTTTGCACCCTTCGGTTTGTGATTGACAACTGCACGAATACAGCATGGCATGTCATACGGAGCTTCGTCAATAGTGGAGATTTTTCGCCAATCCATATAATCTCTCGGAAAAAACTGCAATAAATCACCGACGGTGAAAAGACCGAGCTTGTTTAAAAGCCCTGCTCGCTTTTCACCGACACCTTTGAGATATTGTATGTTGGTCGATTTATCCATTTATGAAACCGTCCATTCGTTGATATTACTGAAATAGTCACCCGGAGTTGAAAGGATATCCTGAGCAAGCTTAGATGATTTAACTGTAATTCCTTTTCTGAAAGCTATTGGAATTATCGGCAATTCATCGGCAAAAGCATCAATAAAATTCTGCATTGTTGCTTCACCGCTTCTGTATTTGATATATGTTGATGCTGTTTCGGTTGTTGTATCGATTCCGTATGAGAGCGAGCCGCCATCGGTGAAAAATCTTGACAAATCAAAATTATTGGATAGCTTTGCTTCTCCGATGTAAAGACTGTAAGAACCTTCCTCAACTGCGGAAACGTATGCGCTATATGAGTATTCTTTGAGTGATACAGAAATACCTGCCTTCTTCAATGCCTGCTGAATGCTTCGTGCAAGAGAGAGCTTGAAGCTGTTATCCTTGTTGACGAGCAGAGAGATTTCGAGAGTGGTTCCGCTTTCGGAATATCTGATTCCTGCTGAGCTTACCTGATTAAAGCCTGCCTCTTCAAGAAGATTGATTGCGGAATCCTTATTGTAAGCTGTTGTGGGAAGGGTGCATCCGTTTAATGCAGAATATCCCGGATGAACAGGCATAGATGTTTCGACTGCGTGTCCTGCAAAAGAAATTTTAGCAAGGTCACAGCGATTGAGGAGCAATGCGATTGCTCTTCTTACCTTACCGCTTGAAAGTGATTCGGATTCGGAATTTACACCGAGATAAACAAGATTGGTCATGTCGTAATCGTTGCTTGTACCCGAATAATTGCTGAACTGACCATCCGAAAAATCGTTTACATATGCGTCAATTTCACCGAGACCGTAAAGACTCTGAACAGAGTCGGATTGCGATACGGCAGTAAGACCAATCATGTTATATTTCGGATGATAGCCATCAAGTCTGTTAAGATTTGCACGAAGAATCTTTGAAGAGCCGTTATCCTCGATATAATATCTTCCGCTTCCTGCAGGTACAACCAGATCGGCTGAATCCTCTGAAACATCGGAGTTAAATTCAATAATGGGGAATACGAGATTTGCCGCTTCGGAAATACAAGCATGATTTAGATTAAATGTTATTGTGTTTCCGTTGTATTCAGCTGACGAAATATTGTTCAGATACTCTGAATATGCATCGCTGCTTTTGGCTTTTTCAAATGAGAATACAACGTCACGACCGGTGACAGGATTTCCGTCGGTGAATTTAAGGTTTGATTTTAAAACTACCGTAAGAGTAGTTTCTTTAACGGATGAGGAAGCCGCCATAAGCTCTACGGCATTAAAATTACTATCAACAGTATAAAGTGAGTCATAAAGCAATGTTGAAAGACTCGAATTAACAATTCCTTTTGCTTCGTACGGATTAAGCGAATCGGTGCGGTCATATGGGAGCTTGTATCCAACCTCGTCAATTCCCGGCTCAATCGTTTCTTCTTCGGCCTGTATGTCCGAGATAGAGTCAAGAAGACTTTCTCCAGGATTGCACGAGCAAAGCGAAAGAATAAGAACAATGCTCAAAATTATTGCTGTATATCTTTTCATCTGATTAACCTCATTCAATAATAAGTGGAGTAACACTGCGTGTAAGACCTGTGCTCTCGTCAATATCAAAAACGCATCCGTTAAGTGAAATATCGCCTTCTGCTGTTGTAAATCTTGTTGGTAATCCTGTTTTGAGTGCCGTGATAACAGCATTTTTTTCAACACCGAGGACACTTTCCTTTGCACCGCACATTCCTAAATCTGTGATATAGCCCGTTCCGTTGGGAAGAATTTGTGCGTCAGCGGTTTGAATATGAGTGTGAGTTCCGAAGAATACGGAAACCTTGCCGTCTGCGTAATAGCCGAGTGCTCTTTTTTCACCCGTGGCTTCTGCGTGAAAATCAACGATTTTGATTTTACACCCTTCAAGCTCAGAAATAGCCTTATCAAGATAATCGAAGCAATTTCCGTAGCTTGCGTTAAAAAACGCATTTCCGATTAAGTTAATAATTCCTATCCGATATCTGCCCATATCAATAATTCCTGTTCCGCTTCCGGGATTAGAGGAATGCATATTGTACGGACGAATGATAAAATCGTGTTCTTCGAGATAACTACGTATTTCCTGCCGACGAAAAACGTGATTTCCGGTAGTAATAAAATCAACACCGCTTGTAATAAGGTGGTCGGCTGAGGAGGGGAGAATGCCATTACCCACAGCGGAATTTTCACCATTGGCAATGCAAATATCTATATTGTATTGAGATTTTATTGAATGCAACTTTTTGCGAACAAATTCACAGCCACTGTTGCTGACAACATCGCCTAAAGCTAATAATCTCATAATATTCCCTCCGTATAATAGATTTCGCATACTATTATAACAAATACAGTTAAAAAAGTACAGAAAAAAACAAATAAATATTGACATAAGTTAGTAAAAAAGATAAAATTAAAATGTATCAAAATGAAAAGGAGATTTTATATGAAAATCACGAAGAAATTATTTGCAATGCTTCTTGCATTAGTTATGGTATTCTCAACTGTTGCAATTTCTGCTTCGGCATTGAATAACGCTAATCTGGGTGTACCTACTTTCCAGGCAAAGGTTATTTCCGAGGACGGAACGAACGTTGTTGTTGAATTCTCACTTTTAAAGGGTAACTTTGCTTCTGCTGAGTTCACATTTACTCCGCAGGGTAACCTTAAAAAGATTGTTAGTTTTACAAAAGCAGATAATTTAAAGGCATTTATCATGGATTATGATGTATCTATTGCATCAAATATTAACACAGGCAGACTTGCTTTTGCTTCTCCGACACCACTTGAGGGTAGAATGTCACTCTATCAGATTACTTTTGAAAAGAAGACGGGTGCAAACCTTAAGGCTTCTGACCTTGCAATCAATGTTACAAACTGTGACTCATACGTTAAGGCTTCGGATACAGATAATGTTACAAGTAAGGTTACCGTAAGTGTTGTTCCTATGGATTATGCTATTGAGCTTGACACTTATTCTCTTGAAATGAACTACAAAAAGACACAGAAGATTAATGTTGATACAAAGCTCGACACATCAAAGCTCGTATGGACATCATCAAATGAGAAGGTTGCTACAGTTGATGACCAGGGTAATGTTACAACAGTCGGCACTGGTAACGCTGTAATCAAGGTTGCAACTGAGGATGGCTCTGTATTTGCAGAGTGTATTGTTAACTCTTCATATTCAACTATCCAGTGGATTATCGTTATTGTATTGTTCGGTTGGATTTGGTATTAATATTATTTGTGAGGTAAATTCTATGAAAACAGCTATTTACGGTGCGGGTTCACTCGGCACTGTTCTCGGTGCGTATCTTGCAAAGTCAGGTATGCAGGTTGACCTTATTACAAGAAATAAGGACCATGTTGACGCAATGAATAAGGATGGTGCTCACATTATCGGTACAGTTGATTTTACTGTTCCCGTTCATGCACTTACTCCCGATGAAATTACTGAGAAATACGAGCTTATTATTCTTATGACAAAACAGCTCGATAATAAAAACGTGCTCACAAAGCTCCTTCCGAATATGACTGACGATTGTATCGTATGTACAATGCAGAACGGTCTTCCCGAGCTTTCGGTATCAGAGGTTGTCGGTGAGGACAGAACAATGGGTTGCTCTGTTGCGTGGGGTGCAACACTTCACGGTCACGGTGTTTCCGAGCTTACAAGTGAGCCTGACAGTATGTCATTCGGTCTTGGCAGAATGAACGGCAAGAAGGATGACAAGCTCATGCAGGTCAAGGAAATTCTTGAAAAAATGTGCACAGTTGAGGTTGAGGACAACTTCATGGGTGTTCGTTGGTCAAAGCTCCTTATCAACTCTGCCTTCAGCGGAATGTCAGCAGTTATGGGCGGAACCTTCGGTGATGCCGCAGAGCGTAAGGATTCAAGAGTTTGCTGCCAGGCTATCATCAAGGAATGTATTGATGTTGCAAGAGCATCGGGTATTAAAATTGAGCCTGTTCAGGGCAAGGATATCGTTAAGCTCCTTGATTACAACGGAAATGGAATTAAAAAGAAGATTTCTAATTTCCTTATTCCTATTTGCATCAAAAAGCACAGACTTCTTAAGGCAAGTATGCTTCAGGACCTTGAAAAGGGCAGAAAGTGCGAGGTTGATGCTATTAACGGCGTCGTTTGTGCATACGGCAGAAAGTTCGGTGTCAAGACTCCGTACAACGATAAGGTTTGCGAAATCGTTCACGGTATCGAGGACGGCAAGTACACATACTCGTTTGATAACGTAAAGCTCTTTGAAGGACTTAACAAATAAAGAATAACGGCTGCCGCAGTTTTGCGACAGCCGAGTTTTTATATATAATTTATTTATTTGCAGGCTTCTTTTTGAATTTAACCTTAGCGAGCAGAGCTTCCTGCTCTTCAATTTCTTTTCTGTATTCCAGGTATGCTTTCTTTTTCTTGAAATAGCTGAGCACAAGCAATCCTGCCATTCCAATCCAGAATACAGCATTTACAATCCATGCAGTGTCACTGAACTGACCATGTCTGAAGATGATTACAAGAATCTGAATAATGCCTATTAATCCGCAGATAACTGCACCTGCAATTTTAAATTTATTATATTTTATTTTATCCATAATATCACTCCTTTGTCGATTATATCAAAAAGAATCGCATTTGTAAAGAAAAATATTAAACAGGTGAAAATATGCAGTACACTACCATACTTACAGACCTTGATGAAACGATTTTTGACTTCAGAAAGACGGAATATGTTGCTATAACAAGGCTGATGAAATCATATAATATTGAGCCGACGGATGAAAATGTCAGGTTGTATTCCGAAATCAACGACTCAAAATGGCATATGCTTGAAAGAAAAGAAATAACGAGAGAGAAGCTGTTTGTTTCACGCTTTGATGATTTTTTCGATGCTTTGAATATTAAAGCGGATACCGTCAAGGTGAATGAAGAATACATCAGCTATGTTGCACAGGGTGGATATTTCCTTGATGGCGCACTTGAAACGATTAAAAAATTGTCGGAGAAATATAAAATATACATAATTACAAACGGCTCGAAGAAGGCACAGACGGGAAGACTTTCAGGCTCTCCGCTTTTAAATTATGTTGAAGATGTTTTTATTTCGGAGGACATCGGTCATAACAAACCGCAGAAGGAATACTTCGATTACGTGCTTGAAAATATTACCGAAAAGGATAAATCAAAAATTCTTGTGGTGGGGGATTCTTTGCAGTCTGATATTGCAGGTGCAGTGAATTCCGGACTTGATTCATGTTGGGTAAACCGAAAAGGTGAAAAAAGCGAAATTCCTACATATGAAATAAAAAGTATTAACGATATTTTTGAAATATTGTAAATAATATGACAATTATATATTGATTTATTTTAAATATTTTGTTAATATAATAGCATAATCATTAGGAGGTTATGATAATGAAGATTTCTAAAAAGATTTTAGCAGTTCTTCTTGCCGCTGTTATGGTATTTTCTATTTCCGGCGTAGCATTGAATGTTTCTGCTAAGAATGACGTTACTCCGGTAGTTTTTGTTCCGGGTATCGGTCAGTCACAGACTTACAAGTACGATGATGAAGGCAATGTTATTGCTGACTGGAACCTTCTTCATCCAAACACAGATTTCGATACATATTCAATCACAGATTGGATGACTTTTGCTAAGTTCCTCGGTGAGCTTGTTGTTTCTCTTTCAATGCAGAGAGATGTAATTCAGCAGTCAACAATCAATGATTTGCTCAAGGTTCTCTTCTCGGATCACCTTCGTGACGAGAACGGCGAGTTCATCAACAATGTTGTTACTCCGAACTATCCTTGCCCTGTAGCTGACTATGATGAAGAGGCTTTGGATATTTTCAACAGCCGTATTCCTTGTCAGTCACTCCTTGACGAAATCGGTGCTGAGAACGTATATGTATATAACTATTCTGTTTTCTCAAACACAATGAAGAACGCAAAGGGTCTTAACGAGTATATTGAAACAGTTGTTCTTCCGCAGACAGGCGCTGATAAGGTTATCCTTTGCCCGATGAGCATGGGTGCAACAGTTGTTAACAACTATATGAACCTTTATCCTGATGCAGGCAGAATCGAGAAGGTTGTCAGCGTTGTTGGATGCTGGGACGGCAGTGATGTTTTCGCTGACCTTATGATGGCAGATTATGACGATAACGCACCTGACCTTGTTTACACAGAGGCTATCAACACAATCGGTCTTGGCGATGAGTATCTCGGATACATCATCAATATCGCTGCAAGAATTCTTCCTAAGCAGGAAGTTGATAACATTCTTGACGGTGCTATCCGTGGATTTGTTGAAACACTTATCCTTACAAACACTTCATTCATTTCTCTTTGCCCGAGTGCAAGATACGATGCTTTTGCTGAGAAGTATCTTTCAACTCCGGAAATGGCAGCTGTTAAGGCTGAAACAGATAGCTATGCAAATGCACAGAGAAACCTTGAGTCAAGAATGAAGTATCAGGAAGAGAAGTACGGCACAGAATTCTACTTCATCTCAGGCTACAACATGAAGTTCGGTGATTCAGACTACGGCTTCTTCCACTTCTTTGAGAGCTTTGACGAGACAAACTCTGATGAGGTTATCCAGATTTCTTCAACAGCACCGGGTACAAGCTTTGTTCCTGCAGGTACATCCTACAGTGCTGAATATATCGCAGACCCGTCACATCACGTTTCACCTGATGGCTCAATTGATACATCAACCTGCTATTATGAGGATCAGACATGGTACTTTGAAGGTCAGAAGCACGAGCTTACAGACAATAACACAGCTCTTGAGGTTGCATTCAAGATTGCTCTTGGTGAACTCAAAACTGTAAATGATGACCCTGCATATCCTCAGTTCAATGATTCAAGAAACCTCAGAAGACTTACAAGAGATTATCTCCCGAATGCTAAGGAAATTCTCAGCACAGTTGAGCTTGATGCAACATCTAAGGCTAAGCTCGAGAAGTGCGTTGCTGATGCAGAGGCAATGATGAAGAGAACAATCAACGACAGAGAAGCTGATGATGCTATCATCAAGGCTCTCTACGATACTCTTGTTGAAATCAACACTCAGTACAACATCTATTCTAACAGATATCTTCCTGAGGAAGAGGATGTTGCAATGACAATTGTAACAAAAATTCTTGAAATTGCATCAAAGGCATTGCTTGCTGTATATGGTGAGAAGGGCTTTGCAGATATTTTTATTAAATAATCGTTGACAAAATCAAAAGATTTGTTATAATAAAGATACTTTTGTGACTGACGGATTTGTAGAGCACTACATGGAACAAAAGTATTTATAAGCCGACCGTCTGGGCAGTTCCATTTCACGATGGGGCTGCCCGTTTTGTATTATTAATAAAAGGAGAGGTTAATAATGGCATATTTGTCAGACATTGAAATTGCACAGCAGTGCGAAATGAAGCCTATTACAGAAATTGCAAAAACAGCTGGTATTGATGAAAAATACCTTGAGCAGTACGGAAAGTACAAAGCAAAGGTTGATTATTCACTTCTTAAGGAATCAGACCGTAAGGAAGGAAAGCTCATTCTCGTTACTGCAATCACACCTACTCCGGCAGGTGAGGGTAAGACTACTACAACAATCGGTCTTGCGGACGGACTTAAGAGAATCGGCAAGAATGTGGTTGTTGCTCTTCGTGAGCCGTCACTCGGACCGGTTTTCGGCGTTAAGGGCGGTGCCGCAGGCGGCGGATATGCTCAGGTTGTTCCGATGGAAGATATTAACCTTCACTTCACAGGTGACTTCCACGCAATCGGTGCAGCAAATAATCTTCTTGCAGCTATGCTTGATAATCATATTCATCAGGGTAATAAGCTCGGTATTGACACTCGCCGAATCACATGGAAGCGTTGCGTTGATATGAACGAC
>DCGX01000021.1 GCA_002315505.1 Ruminococcaceae bacterium UBA1767 | reverse complement strand
ACAAGAAGAACACCCTTAGGAATTCTTGCACCGAGAGTGTTGAACTTTTCAGGACTCTTAAGGAAGTCAACCATTTCGCTGAGCTCTTCCTTTTCTTCGTCAGCACCTGCAACCTGGTCAAAGGTTGTCTTATCCTCGCCGTTATCATTACGCTTTGCATTGATTTTGCCGAAGTTGAGAGTTCTGTTCATATCTCCGCCGACGCCATTCATCTTCTTCATCATCAATACAAGCAAAACAACAAGCAGGATACCCATTATTATTGACGGGAGAAGATTAATAAGCCATGAGCTTGATGAACCCGAGATGAACTCATATTTAATAAGATCATCCTCTGTCTTGGCGTTCTTATTATGCTCTCTTATTGTATCATTTACATCGTTGACAAAAATATTGACATTCGGAACCTTATACTGTTTAACATCCTTCTCGCCCTTCAGCTTATACTTTAAAGCTCCGCTTGAAAGATTTAAAGAGAAATCAGTAACCTGTTCCTTGTCAAAATACTGAATAACCTGGTAGTAATTAACCTTGTCGGCATTATTACTGTCCGAAAGCGATGCAATGCTGATTGCCCCGACCATAATTATCGGAATAAGAAAATAAGGAAGCAAAACCTTCAGCTTGGCAAGTAATTTGTTTTTATCGTTCTTTGGCTTTTTATTATTCAAAAATTTCACTCCTCGTCATTAGAATAAATTTCCGGCTTGAGCACACCGATATACGGAAGATTTCTGTACTTCTCATCGTAGTCAAGACCATAGCCTACAACAAATTCATCCGGTACAAAGGTGCCTGCATAATTTGCATACAGGTCAACCTCTCTTCTCTCAGGCTTATCAAGAAGAGTACAAATACGAATACTTCTCGGATTTCTTGTTTTAAGCATTTTACATATATATGAAAGAGTCTTTCCGCTGTCGAGAATATCCTCAACGAGCAAAAGGTCTTTACCTTCAAGATTAATATCAAGGTCCTTGATAATTTTAACATTACCTGTTGACTTCGTGCCCGAGCCATAGCTTGAAACACACATAAAGTCAATTTCGCACGGCACTGTAATCTCTCTCATAAGGTCAGCCATAAAAATAACCGAGCCCTTAAGAACGCTGACAAGCAAAAGATTTTTGTCCTTGTAATCCTCACTGATTTGTTTTCCGAGCCTTTCAACTATTGAGTGAAGCTCTTCCTTGCTGAAAAATACTTCTTTAATATCTTTTTCAATCATCTGTGTTTTCCTCTCTGATTAACAAAACTCTCTTTGTTTCATCCGTAATTTTACATCTGTCTGAGCATCCAATGCCCATAATCCACACAATTCCGCATTCATCTGCAAGAACAGGAGTGTTGTTTCTGTTTACTGTCTTCTTTTCATTGAAAAGATTCTTCAGCTTTTTAGTGCATTTACTGCCTGCGAGCTTAATCGTGTCCCCTGCTCTGCGATTTCTGAGTGTCAGTGCACCCATTGTTTTATCGTAGTCTAACATTCTTTTATGAACAAACTGTGACCCCGATAATTCATTTTTGTTAAGAATTTCGCCGAGAAATTTTCCTGTCGGTGTTTCTGCCGAAAATGCAGAAAAATCACAGCTCCATTCCGTATATTCATCCATTTCGGGATTAACCGAAAGGATTCCATCCTTAACTACAACAAAGTTATCACCGATAATCTCGGTTTTTCCGCCGTTTAATATCTCATCAACGCATTTTATATGCACCGATTCGGGATAAATGCCGATTTCATCTTTAATTAGTCTTGCGATAACACGAAGACGAACCGCCGTATGCTCATCCAGAAACAAATCAACACGGTATCCGTTTTCCTGCTTTGAAGCGACAATAATATCATTTACAATCTTATTAAAATAATCATTATCATTTTCGCAGGAATTAATAAGTCTTTCAACCGCCGTTTCAAAGGACGGATTCAGCTTTTTTAACTGCGGAATTACGTTGAGACGTATTCTGTTGCGTGAATATGCGTCATCATAATTCGTTTTATCGGTTACATATTCAATTTCGTTTTCACGGCAATAAATTTCGACATCCTCACGTGTACACTCAATCAGCGGTCTGATTATATTATCACGCACCGCAGGAATTGAGGAAAGACCGCTCGTTGATGTTCCCCTCGCAAGATTAAAAAGCAGAGTTTCGCATCTGTCAGACAAAGTATGAGCCGTTGCAATCACAACATCCCTGCCCATTGAATTAAAAAATTCATAACGGGCCTTTCTGCCGTATTCCTCTTCGCTCATTCCGTATTTTTTTGACAAGTTAGGAACGTCAATTTTTATAGATTTAAACGCAATATTATTCTTCTTACAATAGGAAAATACGTGCTTTTCGTCATTATCGGCATCGATTCCACGAATACAATGATTAACGTGGCAGGCAATAATGTCGAAGGAATACTTATCCTTCAGCCTACACATCACGTTAAGCAGAGCCATCGAATCAGCTCCGCCCGAAACACCGACAACAACTTTTTTTCCGCAAAGCGGCATATTATATTTTTCAATCGCAGAAATAACCTTACATATCATTTCGGATTTTCTCCAGACCCATGAACATTGTATGGTCTGCATCCCATACCATTTCTACGGTATCGGTAGGGCCATGTCTGTTCTTGGCAACAATAATTTCAGCTTTATTGGCAATTTCCTGCTTCTGATTATCCTCTGCCTCGTCATCTTCCTTTTCACCTGCATAGTAATCGGGACGATAAAGCATGAGAACAATATCTGCATCCTGCTCGATTGAGCCTGATTCTCGTAAGTCTGCAAGCTGAGGTCTGTGCGAGCCGCCTCTTCCCTCAGTACCACGGGAAAGCTGTGCACAAACGATAACGGGAATTGACAAATCCTTTGCCATGAGCTTCAATTCACGTGTAATTTCACTGACAGCCTGAACACGGTTTTCAACTCTTCCTGCAGGACGGATAAGTCCGAGATAATCTATAATAACACACTCAACATCCTTAAGTCTGCGGACTCTCGCCTTGATTTCGGGAACTGTAATTGAGCTTGTATCGTCAAAATACAATTCAACCTTACTAAGAGCGTAGGTTGCAAGGCCGAGTCTTTGCCAGTCTTCATCATCAAGCTCACCTGTACGCATTTTAGCGGAATTCACCCGTGCCTCTGTGGAAAGAACACGCATTGCAAGCTGTTCCTTCGTCATTTCAAGTGAAAACATCAAAACCTTTCTGTTTCCGCACACTGCAACATTTCTTGCAAGGTTCAGAGCAAAGCTCGTCTTACCCATCGCAGGACGTGCACCGATAAGAATAAGGTCAGATTTATGAAGTCCCGTAAGCACCTTGTCGAGGTCTGAGAAGCCCGTGGGATAGCCCTTATACAAGTCCTTTTCGGGTGAAGTGAGCTGCTGAAGTGTTGTATATACATCACCGACAATAATGTCACCGATTTTAGACGGAGCATTAGTCTTCTTACCCTGTCGGATATTGTAAATTTTCTGCTCTGCCGCTTCAAGCAATTCATCGGCAGACTGATCCATACTTGTTGCATCGTCAATCGTTTCTCTCGAAACCTGAATAAGGCTTCTTATGTAAAACTTTTCCTTGACGATTTTCGCATAGGACTCAACATTCTGTGTTGAAGGCACAACCTGTGCAAGCTGAAAAAGATAGTTTTTTCCTGCCGCACTGTCATAAACCTTGTCCTTAACAAGACTCTCAAGAATAATGAGCGGATCGAGCTTGCCGCCTGTTGCATCGAGAGTGGCCATTGCTGTATAAATAGCCTGATGCTGTGGTAAATAGAAGTTCTCTGCGTTCAGGATTACCTGAACCTGTGAAATGCAGGCAGGGTCCATTAGAATTGAGCCGAGAACAGCCTGCTCAGCTTCAAGACTGTATACCGCTTCTGTTGAAAAATCTGTTTCCATAACGCAGTTTGCTCCTTTCCTGAATATTTACGTTTTCTGAATTATTATTCTTCTGTTACCGATACTGAAAAATCTGCAGTTACACCCTGGTAGAATTTAACTGTTGCAGGGTAAGTGCCGAAGGCTTTGATATCGTCAACTGTGATTTTTCTCTTATCAACATCGATGTTGAACTGCTTCTTCATTTCAGTGGCAATTTCCTTAGCTGTTACAGATCCGAAAAGTCTTCCGCCCTGACCTGCCTTTGCTGTCATCTTGATGATTTTACCCGAAACATTCTTTGCATACTCCTTAGCCTGTGCTGTTTCAACATCAACCTTATGCTTCTGTGAGCTTTCACGATTCTTAAGCTCGGTCATTGCCTGTGAATTTGCTTCAACTGCAAGATTTCTCGGAAAAAGGAAATTTCTTGCGTATCCGTCGGATGTATTAACAAGCTCACCCTTTTTGCCGAGTGATTTTACGTCCTGTGTAAGAATAACCTTCATAATGTACCTCCTGTTATTTCTGATAGTTATCTATACTTTCAATTAATTTTGCTTTTGCATTTTCTGTTGTTGTGTCCTTAAGCTGTGCAGCCGCCATTGTCTGATGTCCGCCACCGTCAAGGTATTCCATTATAAGCTGTACATTCAACGCGCCATAGCTTCTCGCCGAAATGCAGGCTGTGTCCCCTGTTCTGAAAATCACAAACGAAGCATCAACTCCGCTGACAGTCAGAAGCTCGTCAGCCGCCTGTGCAGACAGAACTCTTATATTCGCATCCGTTGAATCAGTAACGGCAATAACGCAATTCTTATATTTTTCTGCAGAATTAACAATGCTGTTTCTGATATGGTAGCTTTCGATATCGGTCGAGAAGAGCTTTTTAACTCTGACGGCCTCCGCACCCTGCGTTTTAAGGAATGCCGCCGCCTGGAATGTGTCTGAGCTTGAACGAAGAACAAAATTCTTTGTATCAAGCATAATACCTGCCAGCAACGCATCAGCAACAAAGCTGCCTGCGTTTGTCGTTGCCGGGATATATTCAATAAGCTCGGTAACCATTTCCGAGGTTGATGAAGCACTCGGGTCATGGAAGAAAATAACTGCATTATCAATATAATCAACCGCTTTTCTGTGATGGTCAATTACAACGGTCATCTTTGACAATTCGAGCAATTCGGGATATTCAACAAAAGTCTTTATATGAGTATCAACTACAACAAGAAGACTTTTTTTGTTCGAGCCGAGCTTCGATTTTGCAAAGTCAGAATCGACAATACAATCCTCAAAATCCTCATCAATATTTTCAAGAAGTGACTTTGCAGCTGATTTTTCGTAATCAGTAACAATATATGCATTCTTTGAAAGGCTCTTTGCAATACAGGCAACGCCGAAAGCCGCACCCATTGCATCAAAATCCGGAAAACGATGTCCCATAACAAAAACATTGTCACAGCCCTGCATAAGCTCGGAAAGAGCAGATGCAATAACACGTGATTTAACCTTGTTGCCGGTATCAACACTCTTGGAAATACCGCCGAAGAATGAATAATCCTCTTTGTTTCTAATTACGGCCTGGTCACCGCCTCTGCCGTATGCCATATCGAGAGAGAGCTTTGCATTCTTCTCACATTCAGCGTAATTAAGACCTGAACCGACACCGATTGAAAGTGTGACACCTGCATATTTTCCGTCATAGGTATAGCCTCGTGCAGTATCGAGAATATCAAACTTTCTCTCCATCATATCATCAAGGCTCGCCTTATCGGTTACAATGTAGAAATTGCTTCCGTTGAATTTCTTTACAAAGCACGAATAGCCTGCAACCCACTGCTCAATTTCCTTACTGATTCCGTTACGGATTGCGGCCGCATCGCTCTCACGATAGCTCTGTGCAATTTCGTTCATATTGTCGATTGTCATAATGGCCATAACAGGTCGTGTACGGACAAATTCATCTGCAATGCGACGATACTTCGTTGTTTCAAACAGATACATAACGACAACGCTCTCACCGTCCTGATTTGACTTATGCGAAAATACGGTAAAGCTCTTGCCGTCACAATCAATCGAGATTCCGTTATCGGCAGAATCAAGAATAGCGTCAATACCCATATCACTGAACAAAGTACTGAATTCATTATAATTTGAATCGTGCTTTCCGATTACCGACTTTTCAAATAAATCATTAAACCATTTTATTTCCCCGTTCATTGTGCAAACCACAACAGGTATCGGAAAATTATTTGTAGTTTCGCCCTTTGCATAGTCAAAGCCCATTGAAATACTGCTCATCATTTTCTGCTTTTTTGCGGTGAGCGCCTTGAATTTAACCAAAAGCAACACAAGCATTGCGGCAATAAGCAAAAATTCAATTACGGCAAGCCACCATTTGCCCGAAACAGCGGTTAATATCATGCAAATAACAGCGGCAAAAACTGCTGCAAAAATAATCGGAAAACTTTTTATAGCATTCCTTATTTTCATACTTATACCTCCATTAAAATTGAAAGTATCATTGGATTTCTCTTGGTTTTTTCGTACATGAATTTCGAAACATCTTCACGCACTCTTGCTTTAATTGTGTTTTTATCCACGTTTTTCTTAGCTGTTGCCTCTTCGATTGTATTTCTCGCAACCTGGCAGGCATTATAGATAAGCTCCTCGGATTCCTTTACATAGACAAAACCTCGTGTCATTATCTCAGGCCCTGCAAGAATCTCGTTTGTAATGTAATCAAGTGTAAAGGTCACAACAACGAGTCCGTCCTCTGCGAGCTTCTTTCGGTCACGAAGCACGACGTTTCCGACATCACCGACACCTGAGCCATCGACAAATATCTGTCCCGAAGGCAAAGCATCAATTTGCTTGAAGCCGTCCTGTGAAATTTCAATCTGTGCTCCGTTATCGGCAATAAAAATATTTTCCTTAGGTATTCCCATCATCTCAGCAAGCTGAGCGTGCTTTCGGATGTGCTTCTGTTCACCGTGGACCGGAATGAAATACTTAGGCTTGATAATACCCATCATCAGCTTCAGTTCTTCCTGACAAGCGTGTCCCGAAACGTGAACACCGTAGTTTCTTTCGTAAATAACATCCGCACCGAGCTTCATTAACTCGTTAATAACATTACCAACGGTTTTTTCGTTGCCCGGAATAGGTGTTGCGGAAATAATTACGCAATCGTTTGGCCCAACAACAACCTTTTTATGGTCGGAAAATGCCATTCTCGACAGTGCCGACATCGGCTCGCCCTGACTTCCCGTTGTAATGATAACCATTTTATCCGCAGGGTATTTATTTATCATATCAATGCTGACAATAGTACCCTCTTTTACATTGAGATATCCGAGCTCAGTACCTATTGACATTACATTTTCAAGACTTCTGCCCGAAAGTGCAACCTTCCTGCCGAGTGCCTCGGCCTGGTCGATAATCTGCTGAACTCTGTGAACATTAGAGGCGAACGTAGCGATAATAATTCTCCTCTGCCCTGCTTTTTCAAACAGGTTGCGAAGCGAAGCTCCGACCTTTCTTTCGCTCTCGGTAAAGCCCTCTCTTTCGGCATTTGTCGAATCTGACAGCATACAAAGTACGCCTTCATTTCCAAGCTCACCGAATCGGTTAAGGTCAATCATTCCTCCGTCAATAGGTGTTGAGTCAATCTTGAAGTCACCCATCTGAATGACTGTTCCCGCCTCACATTTTATAGCAAACGCAAGTGCATCGGGAATAGAATGGTTAACGTGAATTGCTTCCACATTAAATTTCCCGAGCTTGATTGTATCTCCCGGCTTAATCGTGTTGAGCTTGGACTTATTGAGTATTCCTGCCTCGCTCAGCTTTCCTTCAATAAGACCGATTGTAAGACGTGTTCCGTAAACAGGAATATTCACCTTCTGCAAAAGATATGAAAGACTTCCGATATGGTCTTCATGACCGTGGGTAATAACTATACCCCTTACTTTTTCGGCGTTCTCCTCAAGGTAAGTAAAATCGGGAATTACAAGGTCAACTCCGAGCATATCAGCTTCGGGGAAAGCAAGACCGCAATCTACAAGCAGAATGTCATTCTCGAACTCATAAACGGTAATATTCTTTCCGATTTCATTCAATCCGCCGAGGAAACCGATTTTCATTGATTTTGCGGGTTTCTTTTTAGTCTGCTTACGATTGTAAGTATTTTTACGACTTTTATTCTTTGTATTTTTCGGTGCCGTTTTAGCATTGTTTTTGTCGTCCTTCTTTGAGAGCTTTGTTCTCTGCTTAGAACCGCCCTGCAAAGCTGTTTTACCCGTCTTTTTAACCGATTTGTTCTTCTGTGTCGACTTCTGACTCTTGTCAGTTTTTTCTTTATTCGGCATTAAAACTTTTTCTCCTTTTCTTGATATTTTGTATGTAAAGACATTTATAGCCATAATAACCTATAATATTAATATATCATACTATTTTATGACTCAAAAGTCAAGAAATTCCATACAAAATAAGTATTGGCGAAAATAAAATTGATAATCAAATTGCAAAATCATTTTTGATGTGATAAAATACTCGGCGAGGTGAAATAAATGAAACAGGTTGATATTTTTACTGACGGTGCCTGTTCGGGCAATCCGGGTCCGGGAGGCTGGGGTGCAATCCTCCGATACAAGGGTACAGAAAAAGAAATAAGCGGTGGAGAAAAAAACACCACCAACAACCGCATGGAGCTTACTGCGGTCATTGAGGCGCTGAAATTATTAAAAGAAAAATGTGATGTCACATTGTGGACTGACTCAAAATATGTTGCCGACGGACTTTCAAAGGGCTGGGCAAAGAGCTGGCAGAAAAACGGATGGCGAAAGAGTGACAAAAAACCTGCACTTAATCCCGATTTGTGGGAGGAATTGCTCGAATTATATGAACTTCACAATGTTACAATAAACTGGATTAAGGGTCACAACGCACATCCCGAAAACGAGCGTTGCGATGAGCTTGCAGTAAGTGAGTGGAAAAAATTGTCTTAATTATTCAATTATGCCTTTTTATTTTAATATCAGTTTAATCAAATGAATAACGAAAAGTGAAAACATAATCCCGCCCTCGAAAGAGAGCGGGATAGCTTTATCTATACATATTCAGTTTAATACCAAATCCAGCCGAAGAGAAGGATTACGATGAGCCACTGGCCGAAGGAGAATGTTACATTTACATTGCAGGTATCCTTCACAACATTTCCATATTCGTCCGTAACTGTGCAGGTGATTGTTGCACTGCCCTTTTTGTGAGTTGTGATGTTGCCGTCTTTGTCGATAGTTACAACATTAGGGTTAGATGAGGTGTAAGTTGTAGTGTACTCTAATCCAATGCTTGATTTTATTTCAGGCACAATCTTTGCTGGTTTTTTGTATTTTGTTTCAATATCATTTACTGAAACACCTTTAACCTTACCATCATTAACAATTGCAAATAAGCAGAAATGATCAACTGTAATTTCAATTGTTTCGTTAATTACTCGATATTGAACTGTTTCCCATAAGTTCTTATCACTGTCATATCTGACAACCTTAAGATTATTTCCAAAACCAGCAGGAACTTCAATATACACCTTAACCTTTCCATCAGGTTGTACTTCCTTGCCGTTTTTGACAAGCGAAATATCATACATTCTTAGGTTATCACCATCAGAAATATCATCCAAATCAACAAGTGTATCGTCTTTGATAACTCTATATGTCTGCAAAATTACATTATCTTCAACATTGCCGTTTGTATCAAGCGAAATTCCGTCTGTTGAAACGAGTTTGCCTTGAACAGCATTCACGTCCGACACTATCTTCAGTCCGCTATTGGAACCCGAGTACTGAAATGTGTCAAAAAGCTGTGTAGAAAAATCAATTATTTTCTGACCTGTAAACAAAATTTTAAATGGCAACGCGTAGGGTCCGGAAATAGTAATAAACATGCTTTCCAACGTATCATCTACAAGACCTATCGCAGATTTCACAAGATCAACCAGTGTAAGTCCCAGCTCACCGAGAATTTCATTTATAGTCAGATCTGCATTAATCACGGAAGCCTTTATAGCCTCGTTTGACAGCGGATTAAGCAAGCTGAGAACACTAAATTGATATTTCTCGATAAATTCAATGTTTTTCTTTTTTCCAAGCAATTCAGCCATCTTTTTTTCACACTCAATAATACTATCAGCATCCAAACCGGCGATTCCGTCTATTAAATCTCTTGAAGTGAGTGCAATATCAAGAATATTAAGTGCGAAGCAGGATTTTGAAACAGCACTGTCATTTGTTATTAACATATATCCCCCATCGGGAATTGTAACCTCAACCTCGCTTTTTTTGCTGATTGCTTCGTCTCTGAAAGATAAAATATTATCTAATGATTTAATAATATTCCAAATGCTTTTTCCCGCATCAAAGATGCTATCCACTCCGGTGTATTTATCTATATTCACCACTTTCGTAATTTCACCTTTGGCATTGTGCACTTCAACTGTGCCGAGTATATAACTCATATTAAAAACATTAAAACTGCATTTATATCCATCAGATTGTTTTGTGCATGAGTAATCAGAAATATACATTTGATTCAAATAAAAATTATATTTATCGTGTGTCTTCAAAATATCATAATTATATGTTTTTTTTAGGTCCTCAGGGAAAACCGATGTATAATTTTGATTTGACACAATAATAGGTGAAACAATAGTTTCATCTGTATCAGTATTTGTTATCGAAACACTTACCGTTCCTTCTTTTAGAGGGGTAAGAGATGCAAACTTGCAATCCTTCAGCTCAGAAGGGATTTCGCTACATATGCCTAAAGCCTCAGAATAAGTCATATATTTATTGAATTTAACAATATCAGTATTTGAAACCGATACGCTGATTTTATTAGGTGCTGTTAAACTTTCGTCTGAACCATATCCAATTGCTAACAAAATATCCTCATTGGATTTATATATAAGCTGTGTCTTGTTTACGAAAACTTTTGTTTCCTCTTTATCATAATAAAAAGCTTTATATGATTTTATGAGCCTATTTTTTTGAGTTTCTCTAGACTGGCTGTTGAACGATTTTGCATCAATAATTTCATATTCTAAATTGCAGTTCTTTTTATCACTGTAGTACTCTTTCATATATTTATTATATTTGGTTTTTGTAACTGATTCATATGAATTATTAGAATTCAGGATATAATAACATTCTTCTTTTCCTTCAACTATGCCTTCTTCATAAATCTCTTTAACATTAACATCACTTCCGGTACCATACATTTCAGAAAATGCTTTTCCATTATAATATATGCCTGATCTCAAAAAATCAGTAGATAAATAGAAATACTTGTTTTCTGTTTTATTATAATATATTTCCAAGTGAAACGAATCGTTGTAAAAATCGTGATTAGGCATGTTCCAATCGTATTCTATAATACTGCCATCACTCAACTTATCATATATAACCGAATCTGTAAAAAAACCCGTGCCACTACTAATGTATGATATCAGCTCAAGAGCATTATCAAAATCAACATCTAAAAAAAGATATCCCGCACCATAATAAGAATAACTAAGATTCAACTTCCACAAAGAAATATTATCCAAATAATCATTCACAATTTTTTCAATTTCAGCTTCTTCATTTGCATCATATTCTTTTGCACTAACCAAGCCGTTATTGCCCATTCCTGATAGCGGTGCCAATGACAAAAGCATAATAACCACCAGCAACGATGCAATAATTCTCTTTACTGTTTTTTTCATTAAAACATCCCCTTCTAATTTACTTATGCACTATTATAACAAACTAAAATCCAAAGTTCAATTGGTAACCTTATATTTTTATTTTCAAAAAATTAGGTGAACAAATGGTTTTAACAATAAAAAATTTATGTAATAACAGCATTATTACACAAAAATATATCACATGACGCACAACGGAGAACTCAATCAAGAGCTCTACGTTAAGTTTAATTAATACCACAGGAAACCAAAGAGAAGAATCCATATCAGCCACTGACCGAAGGAGTAGCCTACATTTACGTTTGATGTATCTGTAACTACGTTACCATACTGGTCTGTAACCGTACAGGTAATTGTTGCATTACCCTTGCCGGAAGCGTAAACATTTCCGTTTTCGTCAACTGTTGCAACCTTCGGATTTGAAGTTGTGTATGTTACTTCGTAATTAACACCACTGTCTGCTTCAATTCTCGGATTGATTGTTGTTGATTTCTTATAGTTCATTGAAATATCATCAATATGAACTGATTTAACTTTTTTGTTAACTTCAAATCTTGCAACAAGATTTACATTTTCTTTTGCAACAAATGAATATGTTTCATTACTGCTTATGAGTATTTCATCACTGTACCAGCCTAAAAAAGAACTGCCATCGTTTGGTGTTGCACTTACAGTTACATAATCACCGCTTGTGACAACCATTGATTCTGATACGGTTCCGTTGCCTATTGCTATAGTATTGATTTCAACATTAACAGCTTTGCCGGTTAATGCGTAATAACTAAAATGATCTGTTTCAAATTCCAAGTAATTACCATTGATTTTGGCGTTAATAATTGTCCATGTTCCGTTTTCTTCTTTTCTCAAAATGGAACAAGTGTTCTTATCCATACCATCTGGTATGGGGATTTTAACAGTTACTTTTCCGTTAGGTTGAACTTTTGTTTCATCTTTTACAAAGCAAATATTATACAATTCATAATTATCAAAATCAACTTTACCGTTGAGTGAAACGGTTATTTCGTCTTTCGGAACAATATGAAATACCTGAAGAATTGCTTTGCTGTCAATATTATTATTTGTTTCAACTGATACACCGTTAATCGTGTGGCTTGCTGTACTTTTTGACATATAGAATGACATTTCAGGTTTTGATAAACTAACAGTCATATGAAGAACCTGTCCCAATCTATCTATCAACTTGGTTGCTGAAAACAAAGTTTTCAACATTGCTCCAATCGGACCTGTTGCTTGTTCAAAAACATCCTCTCCATATCCAGACGCAGATTGAGCAATGCTTTTTAATCTTTGGCCCATAATCGAACTATAATTTTCATCAAAAACGTCAACTAACTCTGCAAAAGAATCTATCTTTTTTGATGTACTTGATGTAAAAATCTTTTGTAAGGATTTCAGGCTGTCTTTGTAAACTCGCTTAATAAACTTTCCGGACTGTACATCACTTGAAAAAATTTCTTTTTTTATTTCTTTAAATGCGATGTCTTTCCACTTGTACGAATCATTATTGACGCCCTCGGTTAGTCCACTTATTTCACCTTCAATAGCAAAAAACGCTATATCAATTACATTGTAAAGAAATGTTCCCGGTGAAGTTTGAGCATTATTTGAAACAACAAAATACCCGTCAGAAGGAATATTAAACGAAACCGGTGTCTTCTTGGATCTTGCATAATCAGCAAACGTAAAGATGGTTCCATCAACAGTGTCTGAACATAACCTATACAATGCTTCACCCACATCAAAAAATCCGGAGATGCTGGTGTATCTTGCTATTTCTATTGATTCTTTCCAGTTTCCGTCTTTATCATAAACTTCCACTGCACCAATGTGGTTCTTTGTGTTGTACACATCAAACGAAACATCAGTTGTTCCATCAGATTTATTGGAATAATTCAAATTTGTTACATACAAGCCATTATTTTTTCCATAAATCTTGATACCATCATAGTATGTACCTGTCAGCGTATCTATGCGTGCACTGTATGCATCAGTAAAATTCTCATCATAAACAGTCACATAAATAACCTTGTATGCTTTTGTTTCTGAATCCGTAATGGTTAATGAAGATGTTCCCGGTTTTAACCCTTTGACATCAACCGTAAACTTTCCGTCAGCAGTCTTTTTATAGTCTGAAATGGAAATGACTTCAGAATTACCCACAACCAACGCCATCTTTGCAAATTCTTTTATCGGAGTGCCGTTTTGATAAAGCGAAAATGATAACCCGAACGATTCGTTTTGATACACTGAGAAATCGTCACTTGTAGAATAAATACAAATGTATGGTGATTCGGTTTTTTTTCATTTTGCGGTATATGTTACATCCCGTTCCGGCATCATTGTAAGAAGAATAGTATCCCATCCATCGAAGAGATATCCTGTTTTTGTCGGCTTTTCTTGTTGATAAGGTGTTATATTTTCTCCGGCATCAAAATAATAAATCTTTGTTTCTTCCCCGTTGGAAAACGTACCACCATTGGCGTTAATGGTTAATTTGTAATGACCATCTGACGGGATTGTAGATTTTGGATTAAATTTAAAAGCCGGGACGATGCCATAGACGGTGTCACTGACACCATCGCCGTTGTACGCGCGGCCGTCGTAACTGACGTCGGCAGTACGACCGCAATTACCGGGCGAGCGCAGATGCCACCACGAGTTACCGTTGTAACTCGTGGATGTTGATTTCTTACATCCCTGACATTGTGCATAATCTGTTGATTTTATTTGTCTTGCTGTGTCATAAGTATAATAGCTTGAACTGAATCCATAATTGCTGTTTAAGACTTCGCTTCTTGAGAGAAGGAAGATTTTGTCAGATGTATTAGCACTGTCATATGTGTTTGAATAAGGGCTCTTATTTTCGTTATATGTGGTGCCGATTTGTGATTTTTCCGAATCCGAAAATGCAGTGTTATAAAAATCATTATTCAGCCATTCTCTGATAGAGCTTGTAGCCCAGTCGGATGCATAATTTGTACAGGCTTTGCTGTTGTAGTATTCACTTCCATTATAATAAAAAAAGTTCTGATATGCCTGCGAGTCAATAACCTTGCTGCATATCACAAAGCCCTCTGACGGGTCAAGTACTCGCCATGTGAGTGGCTCATACTTGAAATAATATACATTGCCTGTATAATAGCCATTATCGTCTTGTACTGAATTTGAAGCAGATGATGTTTTGCCTGTATAGGATGGTCTGTAATTTTTAATCCATACCGCGCGATACATATTGCCATTATATAAAATATCCTTGTAGTACATCATATTGTTAGACGGCTTCATGTTGCCGTCATCCCAATCACCTGTGCCACTGTAATAGCCATAATCTACCCAAAGATAACTACTGCTTTTTGTTTCAAGTGCGGAAATAAGTGAGCTGTCTGTAACCTTGCTCTGCGGATATGAGCCATAGGTTATTGTATCACCTACAGAATATGAGCTGATGTCCTTTGCACTTGCTTTCGGTGCAAATAGCTCACCGAAGTCAATTCCGCTCAACGGCATCGCTGTCAGTAGCATTACAATAGTAAGTATTGTCGCCATTGTTCGTTTAATAATCTTTTTCATTTAATATCCTCCTCAGGTTTTGTTACGTACAAAATCTTTCAATACCGCACCCTTCAAGCGGTATGTGTGCCCTCGTTTAAGATGACCGTTGAAGCCGGGTAGAATCTAATAAATCGCCTTTTTTCAATTATAATCTTTTTTGATTTTTAATTCAAGCTTTTATGAAAAGCTTTGGAAACTAATACCGAACCAATACATACTCGATACCTTAAACATTTGATTTTGTCATCAAATATATTGCCTTGGCACCTTTGTCTGTCACATAATACATTCCCCAAGAGCCCGAAACAAAACCGTCATCAATAAGTTCATTCAAGAGCTTATTACATTTAAGTTTTGATATATGTGCCATATCGGCTATTTCCTGCTGAGATAGGTACACACACATAATACCATCTTCATCAGTATTTTGAGCATCCGATAACTTTTGCAGTAATTTGAATTTGTCGTTTGCAAATGTTGATAACGAAAATTCTAACACAAAAACACCCCCGTAACTTTTCCTGTGCATATTATAAATTGCACATCCTCAAAAGTCAATTAAGGGGTGTTGTTTTCTTTACTTTATCGTTTCAACTCTTTTTCTGAGCTGAAATTCTATATTTAGATGTGTTTTAAAAAGTATACTTTTTATGTGCTATACAATATGTTGTGTTCGCCCTCACCACCCGCTAATTGGAAAATATAAATGTTAATATATGTTGACATAAATT
>DCGX01000013.1:26662-30844 GCA_002315505.1 Ruminococcaceae bacterium UBA1767 | reverse complement strand
CATCGTCAGTTACTGTGTACCAGTCGCCTGTGTACTCAATATACAATCCGCCGTTCTCTGCACTGCCGCCGAAGTCGTCTTCGTAGTACATTGAGGTTGCGGGAATTACTGCAATTGTTGAGCTGAGCTGTTTATATGCTTCATCATCTGAAACAGTTGAAACATAATACTTGACTCTATTGATACTGCTCATATAGCTGAACGGAGTGAAGATAACATTATTATCCTCAACTCTGAACACACCGTTTTCCGACGTGAATTCATCAGAATAGGTACTGCCGTTAATATCTCCGATTCCGAGGAGCTGAACGCTGTTTCCGCAGTCATTATCAAGCGGTGAGCAGAGTATTGTCTTGCCATAATCCAATACTATTACATCCGGATTGATGGATATTTTGGCGATTGCGAATGCAACCTTAATATCACTGTAATCTGTAATACCTGTTACTGTGCCATCAGCACCTGTTGTTGCAGTTGACGGATTGAATACCTTCGTTGTGTTTGTTGTGTCACTTATTATTGCACTGTTATTTGTGCTGCCGTTATAGATTTCTGTGAAGGTTGCTGATGTGTTGTAAATGTAATAGCCTTCAGGAAGAATTTCCTCAAGCTCCTCAAGGTCAATCACCTTTGTTGTTGTGATATACTGCTTTATTGTTACAAGCTCACTCATAACTGTTCTGTCTTCAAACGTGGTCTGAATCCCTTCTTCAGTTACAGGATTTCCGTTTTTGTCTACAAGATACAGCTCGTAAGAAAGCTGTACACTCGGAATACTGTTTGTAATCAAGGCAGAACCGTTTGAGCAGGTAACACTTGTGTTATATTCATCAATTGAAATTTCACCTACAGTGTACACAAAATCATCATTGTCAGGCAATCCCTCAACAACATAAATCCATGTATCATTGCCATCGGCATCCTTGCCGATTTCACAATCATCTTCGCTGATTGTAATCGGGTTACCGTAAATATAACCATTACGGTAAATGACAATCGTAATGCTGTCGGGACGGATATTCAATTCATTTTCTCCGTCATCCCAAACCTTTGTAACAGAAAGGCTTGTCGGATGGAATTCAATTATACCATTGTTTCCGAGGTCTGACGTTACATCACCATAATCATCAATTGTCATATCATTTGATGTATTGCTTGTACCTGTAACGTTCTGTGTTTTCAATATTGTAGTTGCAACATTTGTCTTTACTGTTGAGTGAATCTTACCATCAGATTCCTCAGCATTATTATAGTAATAAGGATTACCTATAACAGGCAAATATTCAACATTAGCAGGCTCTTCTGTACTGTTAGTATAGTATGTACCGCCGTCAGCCTTAGCTTCGTCTGTAAGACCAACCTTGTAAAGAAGTCTTATCGGATTCGGCATAACATACGCTTCTTCATCTGCGTTATATGCGATAATCGGAAGCAAATCGGCAGATATGTACCAGTTAACGACCTGTGTACCATCCGCTTTTGTTGTAACTGTAACCAATGAATCAGCCAGATCAAGATTCTTGTCCGTACTTGATTCCTTAACCTTATAGTGATATGAATATGAAACAATTGTTGAGCCGTTTTCTTCTCTTGTGCTTGAAGAGGTTGGTACATAATTTGCAGTTCCGTACCTTACAATGGGTTCTTCCGAAAGCTGCATACCGTCACCTATCGTATCGGTGAAAATCATAGCCGCCTGTGAAATAATAAAATCATTTGAGGCACTTCCGATAGCTTCAATCGGTCGTGAAAGATATGTAATTGAGTTAACAATTTCAGTAAATGCGTAGTTAAGCTCATCCATTGACATATCACCTGTATATGACCAGTCAACGTAATTTACAAAGTCATCGAGTCCGCTGCCGAATTCAGCTGTAATTGCATTGTAAAGGTCAACACCAACAGCGTTACCGCATTCGCCGCCGACTCCTGTTGTTTCCTTTCCTGCAAGAATAACATTTTCCTCACAAGGGTCAAGAACAGTCTTACCGAAAATGTAATCAACACCCGGTCCGATTGAGTAGAAGGTTGTATCAAATGTTGAACCTTCCTCCCAGTATTCACTGTATTGAGCGTTGACAGTACTCTTGACACTGAGTCCTGTCTTGATTGTATAAAGACCTAATGTACTGAGCTGCTCAGATGTAACATTGTCGCTGTCAGAATATCCGTAGCCTGTGGTAACATCCTGCTTACATACAAGACTCGGATTTGAAGTGTTTGCATCACCGATAGTCGGAATACCATCAGAAAGAAGAACAACAGTAGGTATTCTGTGGCTTAAATTTGTACCTGCATACTGAGCAAACATATTCTCAGCAGCCTTAAGACCTGCCTGTGTATATGTACCGCAGCTATAGTGGAAATGATATGATGACGGTTTGACAACAGTTCCCGATGAGTTAATCAGGAAATTTGTAGACATAAGATTATCTATACTTTCTTTTTGCAGATTAAATTTTCCCGTAGTATTTGCATATGAATACGTACAATAAGATACACCCTTATCAGTGCCCGTGCCTGTTCTTGTGATTCTGATGTTTTCGTCAACATAAAGTGTATTTACAACATCACTGTCTGTACTTCTGAACTGAGTAATTCTCTTGTCATAGCCATCACGGAAAATATAAATCGTCTTGTTGTAATAGCCTGCATAATATGTTACTCCGTTTGAAGTTGCAAGTAGCTTTAAGTCGCTGTCATCGGGTCTGTTAATACCATTTGCACTGCTGATAGGAATTGCATCAAGAGTTGTTGCGGTTGCAGATTTCGTGGAAGATGCCGTTCTCACCTGGTATGTACCCGAAACTGCTCCCGTGCTTGATGACTTTGCAAGATTTCTTCCGTCCCAGATGATATAATCCTCCTGTCCTTCGGGAAGAGTGTACTTATCAAGTGGAAGATAAATTCCCATTTCATTCCAGTTATCGTTGTATGTAACGATACCGATTCGTGTTTCGGGGTCAGCCTCATAAAGTGATTTTATTGCAGAATTGAGTGCAATCGCCGTTGCCTCAGCACGAGTCATATCATCATTACCCGGAATTGTATTTTCAATCATTGAAGCAGAGGCATCAAGTACAAAAACAACGTCGGGATGTGCCCTTTCAATTTCAATGGTTTCTTCTGTTTCAACAATTGAGTAAGACTGTCCCAATGCAGAAAGAGCGATTGAAAATTCATCGCTGTCATATTTCGGGAAAACACCATATTCATCAACACCGTAAAGAACGGTCTTATCTGTTGCAATCTTACCATCATCAGCCGATGTCATTGAAAACTGATTTTCAACCCCCGATGTTGAGGGGTCATTTGCTGCAGTTTCAGCGACTGATGTTTCATCAACACGAACATTAATTGTATTGATTTCACGACCGCTTATCAAAACCTTTGCGGTATATTCACCCGATGTGTTTGTATCAATTGCATTGCCAACCCACTCAAAGGAAATCTCTTCGCTGTTCGGGTCTATGGTTTCAATTTCAGCATCAGGTGTTGATGTATTCGGTTTATAGTAAATTCTCATATTATCTCTTATGGTAGACTCATTAAATGTTCCGCCCATATCAACAGAGAAATTCGTTTCGCCGTCATACTTGTAATAACCTGTTTTACCACTTGACAATTTGTTATAAACAGTTACTTTTTCATATGCATATATTTTGTTATATGTGTTTTCTGTTCCCAAAACAACCGAATATCCTGATTTACGCATATACCGGGTGCTTGAACTCACTGTTCTGTAAAAATGATAATCTGAATATGTCCACTTTACCGACGATGTACTCATCTTAACCGCACTTGTACTGTCATTTACAAGATATTTTCCGGTAGACACTTCTTTTAATGTTCCGTTATTCCAAACAAAATCAGAGCCTGAATCACTTGCAAGGAAATAGTCCGAGGTAATGTAAAGCTCATCCGTACCATCATTTGATGAATAATAATTCGGCTGAGTCTTTTTTCTCTCAGGAACAGTAAGGCTGATACTGCCACTTGATGATACAGTAATAATGTCATTTCTATAATAAATACCGAATCGATAAGTCTTTCCGCTTGTCAGTGATGTTGAGCCCTTGTTAACATAAATTGTTACCGGCTCATATGTTCCTCCGACGTAAATCCAGCCTGCAGCCTGTGCCATAACCGCAAAGGACGCAGACATACAGCTTAATATCATTA
>DCGX01000013.1:14281-26569 GCA_002315505.1 Ruminococcaceae bacterium UBA1767 | reverse complement strand
TTCATTTTTTGTACCTATCCTTTCTTAAGGAATCCATAAATCACGTTTGTGTGGTTTATAATATTGTTTGTCAAAGCAAGCACACACTTGAATCCTGTGAAGTAGTAAATTGCTTTTGGTAGAATTTAACAACATAATCACCTAACTGTTGTTAAAATATGCCAAAGTAATCTGCGACAGTACACACGTACAGACAATATTTCCATTTTATATTATATAATTATAGCACACGGTCTATATAAATTCAATAAACACAATGCTATTTCGTTACTTTTGTTGCTAATTTTTTATTACGTTTGTATATTTTGTACAATTCCACAAAAAAATAATCCGACTTGAATATAAAAAATCACGTTATTTTGCTTAATTAGAATCATTTTAAATTGAGCGTTGTCGGAACAATGCCATTGCCGTCTTGATATTATTCATCATCTTACCGTTCTTTCTGAAAGATTGTTGTCTGTCGGAATATCCGGATTTTCAAGAAATGCGTAAAGATATTTCTTTTCGTTCTTTGTGTACTGCACCGCTTTTGCAAGTCCCGAACCCTGTATCGGATTTATCGTTTCAAGCCATGCGTAAAAATCGTCAAGAACAGACTTTATCTGCTCAAGGCGTTCCTTGTTCTTTCTTCTTTTGATAATTCTCTGAATCCTCTTTCTAATTCAAATATTCTGTTGATTTTCTCGAAACCGACTGTGTTACAGTTAAGTTATCACACCGAAAGGAACAAGGAGGCTATTCCGTCGCAGTTTTTCATCATTTTTAATTCCATCGATAATATAACAATACCGGCGGATTAACCTCCACCGACAGCAAAATTTCTGTCTAATGGCATTCAAATCCACCGGCATTATTGATGATAATTAATTTTTCGATTTTCTTCACAAAAGGAACACTGCCCACCGAATTAACGATGTGGAAAGCCCCGTAGGTAACTTTCTGGAAGCAGTATTCCTTTGTGTAAACCCTTCCCTTTATCTAAAATCGTTTGACATTTTTATTTTTTCAATCGGTTTTATTATCGTTTTATGTCTGCGTTTATCCGAATTATACAACAATAAATCACAAAAATGGTCGCCTTTGAAGCGACATTTTTATCGTCCGAGATATTTCTGATTCAACGAAACAAGAAGTATATTTACGTTTGCGATATCGTATATCCCCTGCCTAAAGCAATACTCAACTATTATATCTCTCTTATCGCTATGGGAAAAGGCATATCCTGCACGTGCAAGAAGGTCAACAGCATCCCTGTAAGACAATTCCAATGCCAGAGCAACCGCAAAAGCTGTATCTTTAGACGGTCTGTATTCTTTATTCGACATAATCTTTGAAAAAAGTCGGCGGTCAATATTCGCAGATTTATAAACTTTCGAGTCGCTTAACCCTTTTTCATAAATAATGCTTTGAACCACCTCTACAAAAGTTCGATTTGTCATTCTGCCAATATCCGAAATTATTTCATCGCAGGCAGAAGCGTTTTTCAGTATATATGCAACCTTGTCCTCGTCATACCTGTCGTCAACCGAAACTACATCTCTTTCGCTGAATTTAATATTTGAACTGTCACTGCGAGAAGTTGAAACTATCGGTCGCTGAATAGAATTTTTGTAGACAACAGACATAAAAAATCTTAACTTCTGTTCATTTTCCTCAATATCGAATTTCGACTTTTCCTTAAACAATCTGTACATTTACATTCTCCGCCCTTTTGAAATTTCACATCCTTGTGTTCATTATATATCCCGATTTCACCTTGTCAACAAAAAAATTCATCCGGAAAACTCCAGAGTACACAATAAGGGCCTTTGATGCCCCTTTCAGCAAAATTAATATTGACTGCAATGGAATCAGAAGTATAATAGGAGTAGAAATTTTCAAATATTTACGGAAAATTTGGTGAGTTATAATATGACAACAAAGAAGCAAGACCTATTAATAGAATACTTAGTAGCTTTGAAAGCGAGCAAGGCAACAATTCTATATATATTGGTGGCTCTAAATCAAGGCGAAGCAATATCGGAAATGCTGGATTATATAATCAAAACCAAAGAAAATGATTTAGCAAAGCTCTCATCAACTGCCTCAAAAATATCGCAGAAATACACAAAATAAGAAATCCCTGAATAAATCAGAATGTAAAAATACCAACGGAGTCACCTTTGCGAATAGCAACAAAGCTAATACCGCAACATTTAAAACCGTTGGCACTTTAAAGAATCGGCTGCGACAAAGTCGCCCAGATTTACGAATAACAATCTGTAAAATTTCGCTTGTGACTATTCGTAGAAAATAATGATTACAAAGCTGTAATCGATATAATAAAGAGTTCGGAGGACAACGAATATGCAGAAGACTATATTTACCAAACACTTAAAGGCTATGAAAATAGCACTGGAAAGATTTTCAAAAAGTACCAACGAGAAGCTAATCAGTTTATTGGCTATAACGAATGGACACGAACATATCGTAAACAGTATTTACGATCTCTTGCAAGAGGAAAATCCAAAGGAAAAGGATCTCCTTGCTCTGATGGAAGAACTGACTCGGAAGTACGAGGAATAAAATACTCTGCTCGTGATACCGATAGTCCATGCCATCCTAATAATGTAAAATGAAATACTTCGTTCAGTACGATACATCTAAGGAATTCCTTGAAGGTGTTTTCTAACGTAATATATCTGTAAGCATACTAAAAAATGAACAAAAAGTCTTATTAACTACTTACGGATCATCAAAATTACAATTAGCATTCTTACTTTGAAATCAATTAATATATAATTAACGATATAAAGAGAGATGATATGTAAAAACACATATGAAGTGAATTAGTTAATTAAAAATGAGGGATTGATATGGTTTACTGCAGTAATAAAAAATACTTATATTAGCAGATAATATTTCAGTTATATTTTTTATAGTTCGGATCAACCATACTAAGTTCTTCAACCGTATCTATTTCTACCGTTTGATCCGGATTAATAGGCACAACTGTCAAATAGAAATTTTTCAGTTCTCTGTCGACAATGTTATCCCAATACAGATTTTCATATTCTCCCGGATGTGTGTAAGCCTCAATTATTTTATCTGATATGTACTTTGCATCTTCTGCCTTAAGCCATGTAACTCCACAACAATTATAGCAATTGTCCCCATATTTTCCTATTCTGATTACCCTGCCATCCGTATTCTGTTCAAGAACCCAGTCATCGCTATGTCCTTGTACCATTTTTCCAAAATAGCAGGAGTCCTTTAACTCAACATTAAAATAATTGATGTCGGAGATATAACAATCTGACTCGCAGATGAAGCAATTTTCGTTTCCCATATACTGTGATACAGCATGAATTGATGAAATGTTATTTTTATTAAGATATTCTTCATTTTCCACAATTGAAACATTATCATATTTTTCGGTAAGGTAATAAAACTGTTCCTTGAGATATCCTACAATAACGTAGATCTGTTTCATGCCCCTTTCATTAAGGGCATCAATTACAGTTTCAATCATAGGTTTGTTAAAAACTTTAATCAGCGGTTTTGGGATAGTATCAGTAAGCGGTGCCATCCTTGTTCCTAAACCTGCCGCAAGCAAAAACGCTACCTCATTATTCATAATAAATCTCCAATCACTTTAAAATTGTTCATGTCCCGGGAATTCGGCATAGGACTCATCAACGGCAACAAGTTCATCAAAGTTATCAATTTCAATAACATCGGATTTATGACACTTCTTAAGTTCTATGCGATAGTTATTTTTGCAAATTCTCAAAGGAATTGCCTCCCAAAAATTTTCTTTTCCTGCACGTGAATTATATGTTTTAGTGATATCGGCTCTCAATTGTACAGAATCTTTTTCATTCCAATATGAAATTCCATATGCAATGTAGCAATCTTCTCCACCCATCTGGAAATTTGATACATATCCATTAGAATTTTTAAAGCACCAATCTTCGGTTTCAGCCACTTTTGCGCCTAAGTAACACGTCGCATACTCATACTTTGAAATAACATCCTCATTAGAAATAAACAAATCAGCCTCACAAATATAACATCTGTCAATCCTTTCAACAACCTTCATTATTGAAGATATATTATTGGTTGTATTAAAGTCATCATTGTCTACAAATTGAAGAAACGGATATTTTTCCAACAGAACATCAAACTGCTCTTTCTTATATCCTCTGACAACAGTAATATTGTCGATACCTTTATTCAGTAGTGCATCAATCAACGTATCAATAATTCTTACAGAGTTTATTGAAACCAACGGCTTCGGTGTTACCAATGTTACGGGAGCTAATCTGGAACTAAAACCTGCCGCTAAAATAATAGCTTTTTTAACCTTATAAGGTTTCAATGCACTTAATCCCTTTTCTGTAATATACATTTCACCATCATCCGAGACAGAAATATATCCAGCTTCAGACACTTCTTTAATTAGTTTATTAATAGTACCAAGTGACAGACTAATGCTATCTGATAACGATCTTTGAGTATAATGTCTTCTTCCGTTTTTCTCCAGATATGTTAACAAATCAAATTGCGATTTAGTAAGTTTTGAAATCATCTCATATTCCCTTTCGTTTGATTTCTTCTTTAACACACGCTTTATAATAAAAAATGTGGTCTTAAAAAATAAATTAATGATTAATATTGTCAGTGAAACAACCGCTTGCATTTCATAATTGCCTGTCTTTTCATAGGTTGTTATTAATATTGAAAGCGGCTGATTAGCATATGTATTTAAAAATGCAACTGCCGAAATTGTAATCATACTGTTTAAGAAAAAATAAGAAAACATTTCTATTATAGTGGATATTGAATTCGGCAGCAAAACCTGCAAAAATATTCTGGCGTGCGATACGCCGATTGTATCACCTACAATTTCATAATCCTTATTCATTTTTGAAAAACTGTTTCTTGCCATAATATAAGGTGAACCCAGGAAATGAATCATATTTACAACAACCAATATTGCTATTGTACCATAAAACCAGCCCTTGGTTTCTTTGAACAAAAAGATATACCCTATGCCCAAAACAATTCCGGGTATTGCAATAGATGAAATTGACAAGAAATGTAAAGCATTACTTGCCTTTCCCTTGTTCCTGGTGGAAAAATAAGCAAGAGTATACGCAAAAATTACGCCAAAAATGCCTGTCAATAATGACATCGTTATTGAGTTCCCTATATATCCCAATAATCCCACGCCATGAGTGTTTGTAAATACGTTTTCTATATTCTCAAAAGTAAAAGAAGGATCAGATGTGTAATTCTTTAAGAACGACACTGAAATAAACGATAGTTCCGGTATTGCTATGAACAACAATATAACAGTACAAATTAAACCTGAAAAAAAGTCAAATTTCTTTGACGGCTTTATCGATGATTTCGAAACATCGTCGCTAAGTTCTTCTTTAAGATATAAATCAACAACAAACGAAACAAGCGCCGGCACCAATAAAAAGACTCCAACCAATGCTCCCCTGCCATATTTGAAAAGCGAAGTTATCTGCTCATACAAATACATGGGCAGTGTTTTGATTCTTCCTGCTACTTCCATAGGAATTCCGTAATCTGAAAAAACCAACGTAAAACAAGCAAAAAATGCGGTAAAAAGCGGTTTCATCAAATAAGGTACCGTAACCCGGAAAAATGTAGAAATCTTTTTGATGCCCATTATTTCGGCAGCATCATAGGGTGACTTGTTTTCGTATCTAAGTGCATCATATATTATCAGAAACGTCGGTGGAAAACTGATGATAATTGAACCGATTATTAACCCGAAAAAACCGAGAGCATCGTAGTTAAAGTTAAACAACACATCCAATAATCCATTTGTTCCAAATAAAACTCTAATGCCTAATCCAACAGATAATGTCGGAATAAGCATTGGTAATGTCAGCAATATAGTAATAATATTTTTATTAATTGACGATCTGCTTAAAAAATAAGCAGAAATCACAGCCAATAATGTAGAACACAATGTGCTGATTGAAGTATATATCAAAGAGTTAATAATTGATAATTTAAAATTATTATCAGAAAAAACAAATGTTAAATCCTGTTTACTGATATTAAATAACAATAACAGCAACGGAATAAAACAGAAAACAATAATGATTGCTATATAAATCACTCTGATAATTTCTTTTTTATCAATGCTTTTTCTTCGATTTTTTATCGAATTACTATTCATCTTTTATGCTTCCTAATATTGATTTTACTTTTTCATCTAATTGCTCGACAATAAATGACTTAACAAAACTATTCTTCGGATGATGGTACAAATTCGAGGGAACATCTAGCTGAACAATATGGTTATCACCTATCACCATAATCCTGTCGGACAAAGCAAAGGCCTCCTCCTGATCGTGAGTAACGTAAATCATTGTGATTCCGTATTTCTTTTGAATTGATTTTAATTCCTTTCTTAAGACAACCCTGATGTTGGCATCAAGTGCGGACATTGGTTCATCAAACAGAATAATATCCGGATTAGTTACAAGAGTGCGTGCTATTGCAACACGCTGTTGCTGTCCGCCCGATAACTCTCGTGGCTTTTTAACAATATGTTCAGTTAATCCGACAACATCAATTATCTCCATAACACGGGACTTAATTTCGTTCCTCGGAAGACGCCTTGCACTTAAAGCATATGCTATATTATCATATACCGTCATATTAGGAAATAAAGCATAGTTTTGAAAAACTATACCTATATTCCTTTGAAACGGTGTTTTGTCAGTAACATCTTCATTGTATTTGAATATCTTACCGCTTGTCGGCTGCTCAATGCCGACAAGCAACCTGAGAAGCGTTGTCTTTCCGCAGCCCGAAGATCCTAACAATGAGAGAAATTCACCTTTAAAAACCTCAAAATTAAAATCATCAAGTACTATTTTGTTGTCATATTTTTTTGATAGCTTTTCCGCTTTTAGAATAATTTCATTCATGTTAATACTTCCACATATCAAGAAGATTTTCTTTATAAGAAGGATCACACACGCCATTCATTTTTATCGGTGTGATATCCTTCGGATAGTCCGCATTTTCGGGCGAATAGTTTTTGTAAGTTGAATCCGGGATAAACTTTTCTATATCAATCTGATTAAGCTCGTTGAATATATAATCAAAAACTTCAACTACACATTCTCTTTTTTCGTGACCGTTAATAACTGCCATATCGTAAAGATTATATGGGCTTCCCATATCAAGAGAAGTATATCCTAAATCCTTATTATTTGCACAATATTCAACACACTGCCACAACATAGCAAATCCAACTGCAATTTCGCCACGGTCAACACTCTTTATCGGTGTCGAGCCTGAGGTTGAATATTCTTTGATATTACCATTCAACTTATCAAAATATTCAGTTGCCTTTTCTTCTCCCAAAGTACTGATTAATCCGTTATAAAAAGCATATCCTGTACCCGATGACTTTGGATTCGGAATAGAAATAAGATTCTTATACTCTGGTTTTAACAAATCCTCATATGTTTTCGGAACATCCAAGCCATTATCCGCAAGAACTTTCGTGTTGTATACAACAGAGCAATATGTCATACACTGAGGCGCATACTTTTTGTGAGAATACGGCAAAACTGTATCTGAAAATTTTGAAAAATCGTAATCTTTCAAATCATAGAAAAATTCCGGATTCGAATCAAGCAATATTTCCATATTAGTTATTTCCAATTCATGAATAATATCGCAATCAGTATCAACACCCTCGCCTTGTAACTTTGATACAAGTGCGCCTGTACCGATTTCCTGAATAATAATATCATAATTGGGAAATTTCTCATTTAGTTTTTCCTGAACAAAAGCAATTCTTTCCTCTTCACCTGTCGAGTAAATCAGAATCTGTTCTCTTTTCTTTGTACAACCGCAACAGCTGAAAAGGCCCAAAACTATAACTGCCGAAAGTATAATTGACACTGTTTTTTTCATAAAAAAGCCCCCAAATGTTCAAATATATTTTTTAGAAGTTCATAATAAACATCATCCGTGTTCATTGTGAATATAATATTATCGTAATTTGAACATTTTGTCAAGAACGGCAAGTAAAATAATCTGAATTTTATTTTATACCCTTACATTGTCATAATCTTCAACGTGTTGAGCGTATTTTTTAGGTGTCATATAATCACTGCCGTACATTTTAGTCAAAAATCCATCACTGTCAGCTGTACCGAAAAGCGTGGTATCGCAGAATTTATATTCCTTAAGTTTTGTGTAGAAATCCTTTTTGAAAATTGTTTGTGCATACTCTTCCTCCGGATATCCACAGCTGACAGGCAACTCAACCTCAAGATATTCGGAGCCGTTTACTCCGAGCACACAAATTAACCCCCATGATATTTTTTCAAGAATTTTGAGCGGCCATTTTATAATAAAATAGTCAACAAGAGGTTTATTGTTTATTTTCTTTGTTGCTGCAAAAAGGCTACTTATAAATCTGATAAATTTAAAAAACTTGTACTGCAATTTTCTTAAAAATGTGATATCTGATAAACTTATCAAAGGAAGAATGTCAATCCATAAACCTAAATGCTTACTATTTTCCTCCTGCTTTAACGTTTTCATATATGTTCCGTTTTTTCTCAATTTTCCATATAGCATAAAGCAACCGGGATTAGTGTTTCTTCCATCAAAAAAATAAACATCTGAATATTCCTTTGCAATAATTTTCTCAAATTTTTTCATATCCTTATATGGCATATCAATATCCGCATCATCATCCCAAGGTATGAAGCCCTGATGGCGTACTGCACCCAGCATTGTGCCCCAGGCAAGTGAATATTTTAAATTATTTTCTCTGCAGATTTTATCGATGTCCTTAAGCATTCTAAGTTCGCAATCCTGAATTTCTTTTAAAGTTGCCATAATATTCCTCCAAAACTTCTCATACCCCATTTAATTATAATCATTTATAATATGTTTGTAAAGCATTTTATTTTTATCGGATATCATTAAGACATACGTAACCATCAAACCAACGAGCGTACGATACACGAAAAAGCCCGCCGATATGACGGGTTTAGTGTTGTTATTCAGTTAGTTTTACAAGAATCCGGTGCATATTGTGGCAGGATTTTTCTGCCCAGTCCGGATTTTGAAGAGATAACTGCGTTGCTGTCCCCAAGCCAGATGTTTTAATCTCAAGAAAAACACAAAGCCATGCCATAACATATAAATAAATGTTATAACACATAGTTCTCCATTCTTACACATCGCATTGATGTCACGCATACCTTCACGGCACTGCGCGTCTGCGACTTTTATTTCATTCCAAAGACCAAATAAAAAGAACAATTGTTTGACTGACGTTTACGCTTGTGATATAATTATGTAACTGAAAAATCTATATAAATGGGGGTTATTTTATGAAAAAGAGCATCTGTATTTTTCTTTCTTTAATAATGGTACTTTCTACATTGACATTGAATATTTTCGCAATTGAGTCAGATTCGTCTGCACCGCTTTCTGTTGAAATTTATTCTGAAAAACAATCGTATAACAAAGGTGAAGAAATTTTTGTTTATGCGTCCATAAAAAACACTTCTCTTGATGAAATTAAGGATATGCGTGTATGGATGGATTACCCTCAAAGTGACTATTATCTTACACCCGGTGTGACAGAACGCTTTGTTGAATACTTATACGAATCCGATGTGTTAAAGTTTCGTGTTGTTGAGGACGAAGGTGTGCTTAATTTTGCTACAAAGTTTGACAACACAAAACTAATTAAGAGCTTCCTTTTGAAGCTTGCTCACGCATACAAAAATTTGACACTTGCTTACGCAACCATTCGTTATGGCTTTCAAAATGCGTTTGCATCTTTCCGACAGGAAAATGATGAGCTTGGTACTGTAAAAGTTTTGTATGACAACACAGAAATCGAGTTCACATTAAAATGCAGATATTCCGTAAAAAAATCAAAAACAAATGAGGCTATAAAAATGAGTAATGACGCAGGAATTGCGAGCGCCGATATCAAAGCAGTTAAAAACTCTTACACAGGCCTTACTTTTGCTATGAGTGAATCAAAGGACCAGTTCGGATTGTTTGCCATAAATCCCGATTTGGGCAAAGCGTATATTTACAATGTTAAAGACGGCAAATATAATTTACTCGGTTCAAAAACAGTTAACATCAAATCAGATAATTTTTATAATATGAAAGTCCTTTATGACGGCAACCGAGTTCTTTGCTACATTACAGATAATTTATATGACACAGATTCTTACCCTGCTTTTGATTTTTATTACAATTCAAGTGAAACCGGATACGGTGTATTCTGCGAGCAAGGTGGTTATGAAAATTTCACTGTCACTCCAAGTCAAATTCAGGAATACGATAAAACCTACACAAATCCTGTTTATGAAAATGCTCCTGACCCATACATTTTAAAAGATGGCGGAACATATTACCTTTCACTAATAAGGCACATTCAGATTGTAAAAAGTTTGAAATCATTTAATATTATTTAAAAAAATTTGAAGATGAGAACCCGTTTGAATTCTCATCTTCGAGGAAGTTATATTGGATTGATAAAAATCAACACCAATCAAACCAATAAAGGTCAGTCAATGAATAAAACCGTTAAACCTTTTTACTTACCGCTAAGAATCGAATCGTATAATTCTATTGTATTGAAAGCTGACCTCTTGCCTGCTGATTTTGTTTTCCATAGGCGTTAACATTGATAACAAACGCTTCTATTTCGGCTTATCAGCGAAATAATATCTTTTTGCTTAAAATTCCAAATTAACATCATTTCTCTTATGCTCTTCAATTTCAAAATATTTTTCAAGCGTAGCGCCACATTTTTTTGCTATAATACAGCTTGGGAACTTTTCAACCATTGAGTTGTATTCCGAAACCTCTTCGTTGTAAATTCTTCTTGTTGCCTGAAGAGTGTTTTCAAGATCATAAATCGTATCTTGAAGATTCAAGAAGTTAACATTTGCTTTCAAGTCGGGATAGCTTTCAGCAAGTGCGTTGATTCCGGCAAAAGCATTTTCCATTGAACTTTCTGCATTTGCAAGTTCATCAACAGACATTCCTTTAGTTGATTGGAGCGCAGCTGACAATAACCATTCGAATGTTTTTGCAGGTTCTGCAGTAGAAACTGTCGAGTTTGGCAGCAATGTAAATCATATTCCGCATAATGCGTTTGATACATTCGGGTATTTATCGAAAATAAAAGATGTTACTTTTAAAGGTGAAGTAACATATATTGACAGCGATGCTTTTTATGGAATCAATACTCCGGATATCATTAAATATGCCGGTACAGAAGCTCAGTGGAATGCAATGACTGTAAAATCCGGAAATGAGAAACTTTTTGCATGCACAAATATTAAATTCAACAGCAAGCCCGACACCGATGAACCTATTACTATAGAGAACAACGATGCTGGTGTTCAGGTTGAATGTCCGAACAACAGCTTTGATAACAATGTTGACGTTGATAAAATCCAACTCAATGTCGAAAAAACAAGTGCTGACGCTGAAGTTGACAGAATTGTCAAAGACTATTCTTTGACAAGAATTCCGGATATTGATGTTTACAACATCAGCCTTACATATAAAGGCGAAGAAATTCAGCCGAACGGCAAAGTTACAGTAAGAATTCCATATTCAGGTACAATTAACGATATTTCAAAGGTTAAGATTTTCCATTACTACAACGATAAAAACAACGAACTCGTTGCAGAAAGAATTACCGGCGTTAAGCTTATTAACGGTTACCTTGAATTCGAAACAAACCATTTCAGCAAATTTATCGCTATAAAGGAAGACGAACAACCACAGCCTTCAACAATCAGTATTGCCGGTACTTCGTTGAACTACAAGAGTGGTACTACACTTACAACAGATGTAAATTATAACGGTGAAGGCAACTATACTGTTAAATACACATCATCAAATCCAAATGTTGTTTCTGTTGATGACAACGGATATGTTTACGGTGCAAACAAAGGCACTGCAACAATCACTGCTGAGCTTCAGGATGCAAGCGGAAATACAGTTGCTTCTGACAGCGCTACAGTTTCTGTCAGCTATACATGGTGGCAGTGGCTTATCAAGATTGTTCTCTTCGGTTGGCTTTGGTACTAATTAAGACAATCTCATAAAAATTTCCTTTTCAAGCCGTTACTTTTCCGAATTTCGGAGAGTAACGGCTTACTCTTGCTTATTTTTGAAAATTGGCTCTTCACGGAAAGTTGGGGAATAAAAAAGATTACATTAAATAATGATGCAAACTTC
>DCGX01000013.1:0-14209 GCA_002315505.1 Ruminococcaceae bacterium UBA1767 | reverse complement strand
TAGGGCAGGGGCTCTGCTCCTGCCGGAATTTTTCAAATGAAAAATTCTTATTATGAGATTATGATTTTTATTCTAATAGATATTATTTACGGTTAAGTACACTTAAATTCCTTACGAAATTTTGGCAGGAGCAGAGCCCCTGCCCTACAAAATATACTAAGCCTTGTCATTCTCAGGAGCAAGCGACGAAGAATCTCAAGCACAACAATCCCTCCGTCTTTGACTTAGTTCCTGCTTTTGGGACGATGTGGGCATCGTCCACTACGAAAAACTGCATATGTCATTCTGAGGAACAAAGCGACGAAGAATCTCAAGCACAACAATCCTTCCGTCTTTGACTTCGTCAAATCCACCTCCCTTTGCACAAGGGAGGCTGAAAGGAATGTCAAGTAAAATTCATCCCGTAGTGGCGACAAGTATGTCATTATGAGTATACAGAAATCCCTTCTTTTTATTGAATTTTAAAAAAATATAAAAAAAATAAAAAATTTTTAAAAAAGTTCAAACTATTTTCAAACCTCCTGCGTCTTATTAGCAAAAGCAAGGAGGAATTATTATGATTACTAAAACTAAGGAACTTTCAGATTATGTTATCGAATTACAAAACGGCAACGGTGAGGCTTTTGAAGCAATTTACAACCTTACATACCAGCAGGCATTTTTCACAGCACTAAAAGTCTGCAAAAACGAAGACGACGCACAGGATGTTTTACAGGAAGCATATATATATCTTCTTGAAAAATACAACGATATTAAAAATCCGGAATCTTTCAAAAGCTGGTTTAATATGGTTGTTGCAAACAAATCAAAAAATCTTTTGAGAAAGAACAATCCCGCCCTTTTCAATGACGAAGACGAGCAGGATCTGATTATTTCTTCAATCGAAGACGAAGAATTCGGCCCTTCGGAGAAATTAGAAGAAAAAGAATTCTGCAGTGAAATAATGAAACTCATCGACAATCTTAATGATGAGAAAAGAACTGTTATTATTTTGTTCTATTTCAACGAAATGTCAATAAAGCAGATTGCACAGGCACTCGGCACAAATGAAAACACTGTTAAAAGTCGTCTTTTTCAGGCAAAGAAGGATTTGAGAAAGTCCATTGAAAAATAAATATATGAAGTTGCAAAAATAACCGGAGGACTTAAAAGTCGCTCCGGTTAAATGCGTTATTTCTTCTCTACAAACTCGTGCTTACAATATTTCCATATCACATATTCAATTTCATTGAATATCAATGTGTAAATTAGCTTTTTGTTGCCCTTAGTATTATTAACCATAAATTCAATTTGGTTCTTTTTAAAAGCAAGCGAGTCCATAAGGTCATATCTGTCTTGAGTACCGTTATGACACTGAATTATCAATTCGCCGAGGTTGGTATAAACACGCTTTATCTCTTTGAAAAGTTCAATGTTATCATCCGTGCCCAATTCATCACGGCATAATTTAATAAGCAAATGTCTAAAGAAAAACACTCTGTTGGTGAGAACCATTTCATCAGTTACGCTCTTTGTAACGTTATATGTAATTTCATTTTCCAATGTACTTATGTAGTCGTACTCTTCTGCAACATTAATTCCGTACTTGTTGTACTTCTCCGTTGCGTGAACAATAGCAGCGCAGTATTTGGCGTCTGCAAGAAATGTCATAAAAACACCCTTTCTAAATTTAATAATTTTTATTATTTAATATTTAGGTAATGGCTTATGAAGTTTATATCATTCATCCCCTTTGCCTATCAATTAGCCATTCAATAATAATATGACAGAAATTTTACAAAGGGTCCATTTATTAATAAGTTTTACATATTTTTTAAGTATTTTTTGAAAATTTTTGAGAAACTGTTTGGCGATAGAATAAATGAAAATATCAAAATCCGTACCCACCTATTGTACCCCCCTAACTGACAAAAATTAGTAAAATTTAGGGGGTACAACACTTTTTATAGGGTCATTTTAAAAAACAAAAAACCGCTGAATCCCTAGAGAATCAACGGTTTTACGGTGGTCGAGGCGACAGGACTTGAACCTGCGGCATCTTGGTCCCAAACCAAGCACTCTACCAAACTGAGTTACGCCTCGTTTTACACAGCTTTGTTATTATAATAGAAAAGTCACATTTTGTCAATAGTTTTTTTGATAAAATGTGACTTTATTTTGGCTTTATCTAAAAAAGCGTTTTCTTATCTTTTCCGTGGTTTCATAGCTCACGCCTGCTGATTTCAGATATCCCATCACGGAGCCGTGTTTTTCATACATATGTCCGAGCAGATTTTCTATTGTCTGCGGCAATGACTCATGCATCGATGTATCATTACTCCAAAGTATTTCCGAATGCTCTTTGATAAATTCTTTCAGATAAGTATATGACTGCTGATAATCAGCTATTATATCCTCATTAGAAACTCCCGCAATCGTCAGTAAAAGCATACTCAAAATTCCTGTCCTGTCCTTACCGAAATAGCAATGAAACAATATTGCTCCGTCATCTGCATCCGCTATTAGCTTCAGCACCTGCGCAATATTTTGCATATGATTATCCGCAATATACTCGTACTTCTCCTGCAATGTCATCTGCAATTCATTCTCAAGCGCTACGTTTGCATCATACAGTGACATATGATAATGACTTACTCCGCAGATTTTACTGAAATCATACGGGTCATTATCCGACTCATACTGTCCTCTCAAATCAATCACGGTCTTTATTCCGTAATTTCCGAGCGCTTTCAAATCGTCATCTGTCGGCTGAAACACTATTCCGGCACGAAGAAAACGTCCGAATTCTGTTATCCCGTATTTTGAAGGATATCCGCCTAAATCACGGCAATTTAAAACATTTTCAAGTTGCAAACGTCTTATTGTCTGCATAAAATCGCCTCGTTATTTTTTAGTAATGAAATACGAAAGTAAAACTATTGCACCGAGTATAATTCTGTATATACCAAACACATTAAAGTTATGCTTTTTAATATAATTCATAAGGAATTTAATTGCAATCATGGAAATTGCAAACGCTGTTATCATTCCGACAAGGAGAATAACCGCCTCCATTACCGTGAAAGAAAAACCGAACTTCAAAACCTTGAGCAATGATGCGCCGAACATTACGGGAATCGCAAGGAAGAACGTAAATTCCGATGCAACTCTTCTTGAGGAGCCGAGGAAAATACCGCCGAGAATTGTTGAGCCTGAACGTGAAGTTCCCGGAACAAGAGAAAGAACCTGGAAACAACCGATGAGAAAAGCATCTTTAAATGTAAGCTCAGTGAGCTTGTTAACTCTCGGTCTGCGTTTTTTGTTGTACTGCTCAACAAGAATAAACAATACACCATATATAATCAATGTTATTGCTACTGTGATGTGGTTGTAAAGATGTTCATCGAGCCAGTCATCAAGAAACAGGCCTATCACCGCCGCAGGAATAACCGCAACAACAACCTTAATCCACAAAACAATAATGTTCTGCTTTACCGAAATTCCCTGCTTGCCGTTCTCCGTTTTCTTCATTGCAAACGGCCATAGTTTATGCCAGAACATTACGACAACGGCAATGATTGCACCGAGCTGAATAACAACCTCGTACATACTGAAGAAATTCTCCGAAACACCCTCGAATTTACAGATTTTTTCAAACAAAATCATATGACCGGTGCTGCTTATCGGCAACCACTCTGTAATTCCCTCGATTATACCGAAAAGAATAGATTTCAAAACATTTAAAATATACATATTTTACCTCCGTTGGAATAAATTAATCTCTCGGGTATGCCGAAACAAGCCGTACGTTGCAACCGAAGCCGACCCGCTTATACGTAAACATCAATAAAATAAACACTGTTTTATTAATCTTTTTACGATTATCATTCCTTTATAAACGTTCTTAAAAAGTATATCACAAGCAAATGTCTATGTCAAACAATATACTGTTGAAATGTTACCGATAATATGATATTATATCTTATATTATGTATATGAGGTAATATTATGTCTGATAACAATATTATTCAAAAAGCTAATTCTGTTGTTCCGTCAAAGGCTCAGATTGATTTTATGGATACCGAGTTCATTGCGTTTATCCACTACGGAATGAACACATTTACAAACACGGAATGGGGTACAGGTCGAGAACCTGCAAAATACTTCAATCCTGCCGAATTCTCCCCCACTCAATGGGTCAGAGCTGTAAAAAGTGCAGGCATGAAAGGAATTATCCTCACCTGCAAATTTTCCGAAGGCTTCTGCCTTTGGCCAAGTGAATTTACCGACCATTCGGTAAAGAATTCTCCGTGGCGTGACGGCGAAGGCGATTTTGTAAAAGAGCTTGAGTTAAAATGCCGTGAAGAAGGTCTTAAATTCGGTATTTACATTTCTCCGTACGATATGCACGAAGAAACCTTCGGTACAGAAGCATATAACGATTTCTTCGTAAATCAGCTCACAGAGCTTTGCACAAACTATGGTGACATTTTCTGTGTATGGCTCGAAAGAGATAATAGCGGAAAACAGGATTATGACTGGCAGAGATACTACGATACAATCCGCAAGCATCAGCCGAATGCAATGATATGCAACTGCGGTCCCGATATCCGCTGGTGCGGTAATCACACAGGAATAAGCCGTTCAAATGAATGGAGCGTTGTTTCAAAAGATTTAATCAACAACGCTCACCCGTCAAAGCTCGTTCAGCCCGATCTCGGCAGTCGCAACGTAATCAAAAAAGCTGAAGAGCTTGTATGGTTTCCGGCAATTATGGACGTCTCACTTCGTCCGGGATGGTTCTACCATGAAAAGGATAATCTTGACGTGAAGATTCTCTCAAAAGCTCTTGAAACATATTTCCGTTCTGTCGGAAACAATTCAACCTTCATTTTAAACATTTCCCCTTCTCACACCGGCAGGCTCGACAAGGTTGATATTGAGCATCTTGTTACTCTCGGTGCTCAGCTTTCTATCGAATTTAAGGACGATTTTACCGAAAATGCCGTTTTCGTATCGGACGACAACTGTGATGACCTGCACAGTGTCAAGTTCATCAATTCCGGCAAATCGTATTTCAAAACGAAGAGCAACTGCAGAAAAGCAACAATCACCGTTGATATGGGCGAGGTTCGCAACATCAACAAGGTTGTGTTATGTGAGAACATAAAAACAGGACAACAGGTTGAAAAATTCAAGCTCTATTATTTCTACAACAAGCGCTGGCACAAGCTCTACAAGGGTACAACAATCGGCAGAAAAAAAGTTTGTTTACTTCGCACAATGGACGCAAGAAGAATCAAGCTTGTAATAGAAAAAACAAGAGATTTTGCAACAATTTCAGAATTCAGAATATACTGATAACATCGGATGTGCATTTTATACAAAGTGTGCATCCTTTTTCATCTTATTTTGTTGGTTATTATTAACAGTGTCAAAATATGTCGTTAGTTATACTGCACAAATTTTTATTATTATTTTTGTTAAAAGTGCTTGACAAATGTATTTTTATCTGCTATAATAAAGCCACAAAATAAAGAAAGGAATGAATAGCTATGACAGAAAAGAATATTTATTACGTAGCAGAAGAATCAATTTTGAATGAAATCGCAGACACAAAGAAGCTGTTTTCATTCCACAATCTTATCAATCTTTTCACTGCAAGCTCAATTGCAAGAAAACTCTGATAACGGGTGATTGGCTTAACCGCCAATAAAACTGAATCTCAGGTCGTCGAAAGACGGCCTTTATTTTTTATTAAAATATTGCAGTTATTCCTTATCCATCACTTTTAGCGAAGTTCAGAATCTGATTGTATATTGAAATTACGATAAATTATCCTAACAGCATTTTGTTTATCACAGTCAAGCAAAAGTAAAATCCCGAAATCTTTTCGGATTTCGGGACATAAATTAATATTATTCAATTATCATAATATAAAAACACTTACGTATAAATGTATCAGGATTTATTCAAAGCAATTTCTGATTATCTCAATAATCTTATCCTGTGTTTCGATGGTCATTTTATTATCGCTCGGCAGACAAAGACCTCTTTCGAAAATATCTGCACTGACATCCGCACCATCTTCCGCTGAAACAAACTCACATTGCTTATATAATGGTTGCATATGCATCGGTTTCCATATCGGTCTGCCTTCAATATTAAATTTCGCCAGCGATTCCAAAATCTCAGTAGGACATGATTTTCCGTGCTGTGGCTCATAACTTGCGGTATTCTCATCCCTATTTTGCGGACACATTGCCTCTTTATCAATTATCATACATGAAAGCCAGAAATTCGGCTCGCTGTTTTCATCATCATAGGGATTCATCGAAATAGGAAGTCCTTCAAATCCTTTTTTATATCTTTCATAAATTGCTTTTTTCTGTGCAATATGCTCCTGAAGATACGGTAGCTGACCTCTTACCACTCCTGCAATAACGTTGCTCATCCTGTAGTTATAACCGATTTCCGAATGCTGATACCACGGAGAGGAATCTCTCGATTGTGTTGACCATTTTCTGACACACTTATCAGCTTCGTCACTATCTGAAATAAACACTCCACCTGCTGAGCCTGTAATAATTTTATTTCCGTTAAACGAGATTGCGTTATATTTACCGAAGGTACCTGTCTGCTTTCCTTTATAAGTCGCACCGAATGATTCCGCCGCATCTTCAATAAGAATGGCATTATGCTCATCGCATATTCTCTTTATTTCTTCCAATTTACCCGGAGTTCCATAGAGATGTGCAACGATAACAACTTCGATTTCGGGATGAATTGAGAATGCTTTTTCGAGTGCAACAGGATTCATATTCCACGTGTCACGCTCAGTATCAACAAAAATCGTTTTTCCGCCCTCATATGTTACAGGATTCACCGTTGCGCTGAATGTCATATCCGAGCAGGCAACTGTAACACCCGACTTTACTCCTGCTGATTTTGTGCAAAGGTGAAGTGCCGCCGTGCCTGTAGTAAGTCCGACCGTATGCTTAACTCCGAGAAAGTCTGCAATCTGCTTTTCAACCTCATCAATATTCTCTCCGACAGTTGACATCCAGTTTGTATCGTATGCCTTTTGAATATATTTGATTTCATCCCCGTGCATTGTCGGTGTCGCAAGCCATATTTTATTCTTAAATGGATTAATTTCCATATTAAACATTTCATTACCTTCTTTTAGCACTTATCTCTTTTGCTGTTAATTAATCAAGTTCCTTCTTTTTATGAAACAGAATCTTGTCAACAGGGAAATAAAGGAAGAACTGAACCGCTGAGCAAACCATCGTAGAAATATTTGACGACAGGTCTCCGCTGAGATTAAATCGTGTCATACACAAATCCTTGAGAACGGGATTTAACCATGCTGAAAAACAAATTAGTGCAATCGTAAATACTATATATATGGGAAGTGTTATCGCAATATTTGCGCTTGAATTAAAGGTTTTATCTCTGTTTACAAAGAACGAAACAATCTGAGCAATAATATTTGCGGTATTATTTACTATGAAATATCCGAGTCCGCCCGAAACAGCAGTTACTGTAAAGACGAGCCAGTGAAAATCGGGGTCACCCGCCTGCGTATACAAGTCAGCGATAAACGGTATAAATTTCAATGTATTCAGAAGTGTGAACTGAACAATCATTGCAATCAAGGAAACGAAAATAAATTTTACGAATTCCCACAGTGTTTTCACACCTGCACCCTTTTCTTCTGCGGATTTATCTATATTTTTTAACCCCATACAATTCACCCCGTTCGTTTCTATTTATTGTATCATCATATTCCGATTTTTTCAATAGAATATTGTATCACATTTTCTTATCGTTATGAAAATCTTAATTAATACCTGCATTATGAAAACTTTTCGACATTTTGATTGACTTTTTAACAAAATAAGTATAAACTATCCGATGGGTTAGTTTAGGCTGACCGGATTGGAGTTGTTATATGAATATTTTTTTGTGGGTTATTTTGATTACAGCTATTTCAGGTGTTTTCGGTACAGGACTTGGCGGTGTTATAGGCGCTTCGATAAAACGAGAATCCGATAAAGCTGTCAGCTTGCTTCTCGCCTTTGCCGGTGGAGTTATGATGGCAATCGTTTGCTTTGAGCTTATTCCCGAAGCATTCCGACCGGAGGGTGCAACAGAAGAAATGCCGTTGATGTTAGTAATCGGAGGAATTGTATTCGGCTATTTCCTGATTTACCTGCTCAACATCGTAATCGACAAATACACCAATCCCGAAGTTCAGCATATTGACTCACTTCACCCTAAAACAGCCGACAGCCTTAATGAGCTTATTCATTCAGACCACTACGAAGTGCACAAGAAAAATCAGAGTGATAAAAAGCACGACCTGTTTATTGCAGGCGTTGTTATGGCATTTGCAATTGCACTACATAATTTGCCCGAAGGTATGATTATCGGTGCATCGTATGCCGCCGACTCGAATAATATCACAGGCGGCGCAGGCTTTATAATAGCAATCGTAATCGGTCTTCATAATATTCCCGAGGGTATGTCTGTTTCCGCTCCGCTCGTGTCGGGCGGCACAAAACCCTTGAAAGCCATAATGATTACCGCAATTTCGGGTGTGCCGACAATAATCGGTGCAATCATCGGATACTCTCTCGGTCTTGTAAGTCCAATCTGGCTGTCACTTTCACTGAGCTTTGCAGGCGGTGCAATGCTGTATGTCGTGTTCGGCGAGCTTCTCCCCGAATCCTTCCTGATGTGGAAGTCAAAAGCACCGGGAATTTTCGCATTAATCGGTACACTTGTCGGTGTTGTGCTTGTCCACGTTTAAACAAAACATAATACATTATAAAAGAGGCTGTGACGAAATGATAAATTTCGTTACGGCCTCTTTAACTTGAATATACATTTATAAATTTAAGTTGTCAAGAAATTCTCACAAAAATCAACTTCTGTAAACAATCTGACTTCCCGTCTGTTCAAACTCAAACGGAACAAACATATATTTTTTAAGTGCTTCTCTAACCTTGTTCTGATTACTTTCGGGAACGTAAAATAAAAGGAAGCCTCCGTCACCTGCGCCGAGTAATTTGCCGCCGATTGCACCGTTCTTTTTCGCAATTTCGTAAATTTCATCAATAATCGGATTGGTGATTTTCGACGATAATTTTTGCTTAAGCTCCCACGTATGGTCGAGCAGCAGACCTATCTCATCGGGTGAATTCGACGAAACCAATATTTTTTCCGCATCATCAACAAGCTGTTTCATCTCTCCGAGTGAATCAATATTATTCGGAAGATTTTTTCGCTGGTCAGTGGAAATATCATACGAAAATCTGCGTATACCCGAATAGCAAAGCAGAAGATTTTCATTAAGCTGTGAAAGAATCGACGGAGAAACATTGACAGGCTTAACGTAGAACCCCGACGAATCAAAATCAATGCGATTAAATCCTCCGTAAGCCACAGCAATCTGATCCTGAAATCCACCGTTCTCCCTACATAGTTCACGTTCAATAAGAATCGCATCATTAGCAAGCGAGTACGGATTACTCTTTCGTCCTCTGAGTGCATTTGTCGCATTCAGAAGACCGACGGTGAATGCTGAGCTTGAGCCGATACCACTTCTTGCAGGCAAATCGGCATCGTAACTGATTTGCAGACCATCCTCATTCATATATTTGAGAAACTCTCGCACAACAGGATGTGAAACCTCCTCGGGAGTGTTAAAGCGTTCGATTTTCGAATAGGTAAACTGGTTTTTAAAAGGAAAAATAGGCGGATAATCACGGACAGTTACATAACAGAATTTATTAAAAGCTGTTTCGAGCACACTACCTCCGTGCGTTTCAAAATATTCTTTATAATCTGTTCCTCCGCCGAAAAAGGAAATTCTGAATGGCGTTCTTGAAATAACCATAGCTATCCCCTTGTAAATTATATATTACTAAATAAAATCAAAGCTACCCACACTGCAAGCATTATCAAAGGATTGTTTGCAAAGCTCTTTCCTCTTTCTTCAACCACTGCCGAAAATGTTTTTTCTTTTATTGCGAAAAATCCGACAAGAATAATCTGAGTAAAAACATTATACGTGATGTATTTCATCTGCTGAGAAAAAACAAACAGCGGTAATGAAAACACAAGTGAAATACTGCACAGGAAATAAATAAATTTTAAGAAGCGATCTTTTTCATTGCGAAAAGCAGGAATCCATAAGGTTAAGGCTGTCAAATAAACCGCAAGGAATGTCGGCAGGCATTCTCTTCTTACTTCAACCGCAGAACTGAACACCTTAGCAATGTCCCATCTTCCGTCAGTGAAAACCGTAAAAGTAGAGCACCAGAAATACAACTGTTCAAGCATAAACGACATTTCTGTGTCAGTTCGTTTCGACAAGGCATCGAGCATTTCATTGTATGTTTCAAATTTAACTGCTCCGAGATAATCGGCTCTGAAGAAATAGCAGTAATAAAAAAATGTTGAAACAATCGCAATCGCACATAAAACCGTTATAATAATCGGTGCGACTTTTTTCGGTGATTTGTAAATCATATAAAGCAAAACAATTCCGACAACTGCACCGAGGCTGAAAACATAGCCTTCATAAATTGACATACACACTCCGCAGATGAGCGGAATAAACCATCTGAATATTTTATGTTCAGAGCACAAAACAATTAACAATGTCAGCATTATGAAGTAAATATCTGTTATTCCCATATGCTCCTTATCAAACAAATAATGAACACCCTCCGGTGCAATAAGAAGCAGACTTACGAGAAACAAGAAAATAAGGCTCTCATTGTTACTGAGATTTTTTACAACCTTGTTTATCAGAATACAGGCAATTACAACGAGCAGAACCGTTGCACAAAGTGAAATTATATAAATCGCTTTTCCGCTTATATAATCCGAAAACAATGCACAAACCGAGCCAACAAAAGCACGAGGGACAAAGCCCATAGTTTTATAATCAATTGCGTAAAATGAAGTCGACCATGGGTCACTCATTTCCGAAAAGTTTTTCGGCATCAAAAAAACCATTCTTACGATGAAAAAAATGAAAGTAAATAATCCTGCATAATTTTTCCATTGAATTCTATTAAATTTTTCGTTAGAAAGCAACGTATTATTTTTCATAATTCCACCTGTTTTTTAAATCGTAAAAGTCGGCAGGAATACCGATATAATAAATACAAAAATGAAAGTAATAATTGCAAATAAATATTTATTTTTGTTCATAGACAAGCTCAGCTTACCAACAGCTTCAACAACACTCTTATCATTTTCGGATATAAGTCCGAAAACAAGAATTGCCTGAGAAATCAGAACTGAAATCATCCACGAGCGATAGCCTCTGAAATAAATTATTGTCGGAATGCATAGAAGCAGCTGTGCCGCGCAAATAATAAAAAATACTTTTCTTTTTGAATTTTCAATACATTTTTTCCACAAAAATACGAAAGAAAAAATAAACAAGGCTGCAATACAAATCCACAGAATTTCATAAAAAACAATTGATGCTTTTCCATAATAATTCTGACTTAAATCCTCAAAGAAATGATAGTCCTTTGAAGCAAAGCTCTTAAAATAATTACCGTAATAAATGCTCGGAAGCACTGACTTATATGAAAAACAAATTACTGCAACTAATACGGGTATACTTGTTATTGCTGTAAAAATAAGATTATTTTTGTATAGCTTATCGTTCTTTTTTCTCGATTTATACCACATCAAAAGACAAATTGCGGGCAGATAAATAAACGCAAAAATATGGTCTGTAAGAATCGCCGGAATACATATAAGCGGCACAGTCCATACTGCCTTTCTGCTGATAATCAATTCGAAGCAAACAAGAGCAAATAGTACAAGAAAAGCACTTGTACTGCCGTAAAGATTGTAAGAAAATCCGTACAGAAACAACGGACAAACACAGAAGAAAACAGGGATAAAGGTTGTGTCATTTTTCTCTCCGCTTTTTTTTATTATGCCGACCGCAATCAAAAAGAATAATACACTTACTGCAAAATAAACAATATTAATAAGCAAGTTAACCGCACCCGGATTGTTTACGGTAAAGCCCAGAAATTCCAAAATCGTTCCGATAAATGCTCTCGGACCGAATCCGATTTTCTGATAAGAAAGGAGTAACAAATGCTGACTCTCGTTGATTGTATCCGAATAATTTTTTATGAACAAAAAATAGTTTGCGAGCATAACCAACGCAAGCATAATAATTCGGCTGTTGGATTTTGCAAACTCCGTTATTTTATTTTTGTCAAGCTTGCTCAAGCAATCACCCTGCTGTCAATCGTTATATTTTTTCAATTTTACTCAACGTATTACTGCTTCTTCTGCCAAACCAAATAACTTTTTTTGCATAAGAAGCGATGTTATCATAGCCCGATGCATCCTTTAAATATGTACATTTTTCTTCAGATAATTTTTCATATTCATCAACATTTATTTTTTCAAAATATGACATGAAATCATAATCTGTTTTCAAGGTTTCGCTGCCGTCTGTGTGTTTTTTCAAAACGAAGCACTGATACCTGATAAGCTGTGACAGAATTTCTTCATCTATCGAATATTTTGACAAATATTTTTCTGCGAAATCATAAAATGCTTCATAATTATTCTCAAAATTCAGGAACAGGCCCTCTTCAATCGGCCATGAAATGTTGCCGAAGGTTTCATCATAATACGACCACATTCCGTTACCTGTCGAATAATCGTTGAGTTTTTTAATAATCATTCTGCAAATGTCACCGCAGACACCGTCATCGTTATTTAATGCGTTAACAAAATCACTGTAAAATTCCGTGTATGAAATATTCTTCTCGTTGAAAAGATAAATTGCAACACACTGAAGCAAGCCGAGACAATGAAGCGCCTGAACAAATACAGACATTGTTGCCGACCTTACCCAGTCCTCACGCTTCATAGACGAGGTGGAAATAATTATATTTGAATATTCCTGAACATCGTACGAAACGAGTGCAAAATGGTCCTGATTAAACGGAATTCTTACGGTTTCAATTTCGTAATCCTTAATGGTATTTTTGTTGCCTAATTTTGAATTTACGAGAAGCTCGCAATTATAAATAAATATCGACGAATGCTGACCTGCTTCAAGAAGCTGTTCAATTCCTGCCTTAAAGCTGTCATAGGTTTCACCCGGCAAGCCGAGAATAAGCTCAGAATATGCATTCATTCCTGCCTGTTTATATTTTGTGAGCCATTTTTTAAAATGATTGATTGTAATATTTTTTCTTCCGATAATTTCGAGAGTTTTCGGACACATACTCTGGAATGAAAGAGTTACGCCCTTACTCATTCCTGCCTCATAAAGACGATTGTTGATATCAAATACCTTTTCGTCGCTATTCTTCATATAATTCACACGGAATTTCTGAGGATATCCTGTTTTTTTATACAGGTCAATAACGTAGTCAATGATTCCCTGGTCACGTTCAAAAATTCCGAAGTTAGAATCGGCACAGTAGCAGTATTCGATTTTATTGTCAGACATCCATTTGAGGTCGCCGATAACACGCTCCATCGGGAACTGTCTGATTTTAGAATGGAGAGCACCCCAATCGCAGAACGCACAACCATAAGGACAGCCTCGATTAGTTTCGAGAATCGCAGAAAAAGAATATTTTGTGTTTTTTATAATCGAATCAAACACACCCATCTCGTATGGTGACGGATAATCTATATCAGTATAATCCATCCTCTCGGTACATACGGGGATTCCGTCTTCTTTTCGAAAAGCGATATTCGGAACAATTTCGGGAGAAGCATTATTTTTAAGGCAAAGCAGAAGGTCGCAGAAGGTCTTTTCGCCTTCGCCGAACATCAAAATATCAATGTACGGCAATTCCTCAAGCAAATCCGTATTGCACGGAACATTATGTCCGCCGAAAACAATATAGCATGACGGGAATTTTTCTTTTACTTTCTTTGCAAGAGCTTTATTGTACTCAAAATTCCATATATAATTTGAGAAAGCCATAATGTACGGCTCGTCCAGCTTTGATACCACTGTATCTATATCGTTACGTAAGAAAAGAATTTCTTTAAATTCATATTCTTTATTTAACTCTTCGTTTTTCTTTGCGCTTGCAATAAGAGTACCTGCGGCATAAGGAAGATATATTGATTCATCAAAAGATGCATTGACCTGCACGATATACAATGCCTTTTTCATAATTTTTATCTCCTTTAATCAATAAAT
>DCGX01000044.1:28276-28448 GCA_002315505.1 Ruminococcaceae bacterium UBA1767 | reverse complement strand
CGTCTGCCTATTCCGCCACGCCGGCTTATTAACTTTTTCTCGGAAAAATGCGGGCAATTACGCGGGCATTGCTTTTTGAAATTTTTCCTTTTTGCCGTGAGAGCCTTGAATATCAAGCACTTCGGGACTTGCATCGGGTAATAACCGACAGGATTTTAAGTCCCTTGCGTCT
>DCGX01000044.1:6129-28260 GCA_002315505.1 Ruminococcaceae bacterium UBA1767 | reverse complement strand
TGCCTATTCCGCCACACCGGCGTATTAACTTTTTGCTGGAAAAATGCGGGCATTTACGCGGGCACGCCCTAAAAATAATTTGTCTTATTGCCGTGAAAGCCTTGAATATCAAACACTTTGAGACTTAGAACTGTAAACAACTCACAGGATTTTAAGTCCCTTGCGTCTGCCTATTCCGCCACGCCGGCATTTTTACGACTTTTATATTATAACCGACAGCAATCGATTTGTCAATAACAATCGTTGTATTATTTTTACATCTTTGTTTTTTCAGCTAAACAAGCTGCAAATTATCGTCAAAATAGAATTCTTTTAAATCATCAAGACGTAATATCATCGGATTAAGTCCTAGTCCCGCTCCGACATCAATATCAATCCATGTTTCTGTTGAAAAAGCTCTGCCCTTATATTCCTCACCATAGTATACCGTCGGAGTGTGACCGATAATCACCATAGCATCATCATAATACTCCGTATCTTGCGTTGGTCTGTTCCACAACAATTCATTATTTGTGTATTCGTACAGTTGCTTTTCCTTTTTAAAGTTACCGAGTCCGCTGTGAGTAAGAACATATTTCTTCCCGTTTACGTTCAGTTCCTTGTAAAGCGGACAGTCACTGATGTATTTGAGTAAATATCTTATCTCCTTATATCTCGTAGCCGAAAGTGCCTCTAACGTCGGTCTGCCACTGTTTGACATCCAGGTCAGATAAGTGTTTAACTTTATCGGATTTAAATCTGCGATGCTCTCCGCTGTTGCCTCATCAAACAAAAAATCACAATTCAAAAGCATATCCTCGTGATTGCCGAGTATCAACTGTGCGTTTTTCCTTGCCATCAGCCATTTCAGAATTTTAACGCCATCATTTCCCCTGTCAATGACATCGCCCAGCACCCAAAGAAAATCCGAATCACAAAAGCTGATTCTTTCAAGCATTGTTTCAAATTTTTCAAGTGAAAATCCGTGCAAATCCGTGCATACATACTGCATTTTTATTTTCCTCCTGTATCCTGATGTCACTTTCGTTATATTGTTTCAGCTTTGAGTAGTTGACTCAAAAATGAAAGTGTGTTAAAATAGTTGCGAATAGAAAAGTTTTCAGCTCTGTCTTATATTTAAGCAGAGCTGATTACTATGAATAATTTCCGCCCGTAGCATAATTGGATAATGCATCAGATTCCGATTCTGACGACTGGGAGTTCGAACCTCTTCGGGCGGGCCATAGCAACAAGACACGAAATTTTACAATTTCATGTCTTGTTTTTATTTTCTATTAAACTTTATCTGTTTTAAGTCCCTTTTTGATAAGCGGGATAAGCGTAACAAAAATGAACAATGTGAGAATTCCCGCGATAATAAACATATTCGATGACGGAAGAACATTCTCTGCACCGTAATCATTGACATAGGTTATTGTTGAATTCTTTGCAGCAATCATTGCAAGTCTTGGACCCGCAACCATTGGAATGAGAACCATAAATATCATTCTGACACCCTGGAAAAGTCCTGTCTTATCCTCGGGAGTGAAGTCACGGATAACTGCACCGAGAATAATTGCAAGCATTGCATAGCCTACGATGAACGGTCCGCAGCCCACAAGGAACATTGTCGGCGTATGTGCAAAGCCTGTGACAATCAATCCGCCTATGAAAAGCACTGAGCAGATTACAAGACAAACACCCTTACCGATTTTATTTACTTTCGTAACAAAGAGTACAAGCAACACAACTGTCACAAACAAGGTTATCACAGTAATTGCAAGATTTCCGCCCTCGAAAAGTGTACCGATATTATTGATAAAATCAAGGTCACTGTGCTGAAGATAAACTATTAAGTACGGGAAAAACACCTGTACAGCCGTGCAGTAAATACACATTGAAACAAGTGCAAGATAAAGACTTGAATTTTCCTTCACAACCGACGGACGGAAGCCGTAGAAAAGATTCGACCAGTAATTTGCATCCTTATTCACTTCACCGCTGCGTGAATCCTTGATTGTGAACAAGCCGATTACACCGCAGAGAACAACGAATGCACCGAGTCCGAAGAAGAATATCGGATAACCGAATTTAGTAACAATGATACCGCCGACAGCTAACACAAGTCCCATTGCGGCAGCAGGCATTATTGCAAGAACGGTTTCAACTGTTGTTCTGTTCTTCGGGCAGGTAATATCGGTTACCCACGCATTGAATGCAGAGTCGTTACTCGTTGAGCCCATAAACGTCATAAGACAATCCATACCGATTATGAGCCATACAGTACCTGTAAGAACAGCTGTTTCAGAGCTGATATGGAAGAGCTTTTGCGTATTTTCGAGAGAAATGAATCCGAAACATCCTGTAACAATACCCCAAAGGATATAACCAAACGAAATAAAGAGCTTTCGGTTATTTATCTTATCACTCAGATTGCCCATAATAAATGTTGTAACCACTGCAACAACTGCACTCAAAGCAACCATCCACGCAACTGCATCAACAATAGTCAGTGAGCCGTTTACGGCAGTAGCTGAGGCCGAGCCGTAAATTGAGTTGCAGAGAAACGTGTTGAAATACATGTTTTCAACATTCCATGCAATCTGTCCCATTAATCCGAACAAAATCAGATTAAACCACATTTTAAATGTCATTTTCTTCTCCATATTATTCCTCCGTTAATTTTAACTGCATATATGTCACCCCGAAAGTTTCATTAAACTTTTCGGCAACATCCGTAAATTTTCCTACCGTGAAAAATCCGACCGACTTATGAAATTCTATGCTTCGCTCGTTTTTTGACGTAATAATTGCGATTATGTTTCTGTATCCATCTGATTTGGCAAGAGCAATTATTTCTTCGGCAAGAGCTTTTCCATAGCCTTCTCTCAGCTTATCTTTGTCAACGTAAATCGATAAATCAACCGTGTGCCTGTAGCCCTTTCTTTCGCTGAACGCATTCAGATAAGCATATCCGACAACTTTTTTATTTTCAACTGCGACAATAAACGGATAACCACTGCTGATTTTATCAAGTCTTTTTGAAAATTCATCAAGTGTCAGCTTATCAAATTCAAGAGTATAGACTGTATTTTCAATATAGTAATTGTAAATATCAAGAATTTCACGATAATCACTTGTATTTAAAGCACGAATTTCCATATCATTCGACTCCTGCCTCAAATGCCGCCCTTATCGTTCTCGCAGGTACTACCTCAACAAGATTTTTAATACTCTGATTAAGCGTTTTAAAATTATGGTACGGCACAATGCAACGATTAAAGCCGAGTCTTGCCGCCTCCTTGATACGCTGGTCACAGCTTCCGATTGAACGAATTTCGCCGCCGAGTCCGATTTCGCCGAAGGCGATTACGTCGTCTCGTATCGGAGTATCCTTAAGACTTGAAATCAATGAAAGAGCAACCGATAAATCGGATGCAGGCTCGTCCAGCTTAAGACCACCGACTACATTTATATACACGTCGGTATTTGCAAAAAAGTACCCTGCCCTCTTCTCAAGCACGGCAAGAAGCATTGCAAGCCGATTATAGTCAAAGCCGTTTGCCATTCTTCTCGGATTTCCAAAGCCCGAAGCACTGACAAGCGCCTGCACCTCGGCTAAAATAGGTCTTGAGCCCTCCATAAGACAGGCAACACAGGAGCCGGAGGTGTTTTTTGGTCTGCCGGAAATCATCATCTGTGACGGATTATCGACCTCGGAAAGTCCGTTATCCTTCATTTCAAACACACCGATTTCATTGGTTGAGCCGTATCTGTTTTTCACTGCACGCAAGATTCTGTAGGAAAGATGTCTTTCGCCCTCAAAGTAAAGCACAGCATCAACGATATGCTCAAGCACCTTAGGACCTGCGATATTTCCGTCCTTATTGACATGACCGACCACAATTGTCGGAATATTAAGGCTTTTTGCCGCCTGCATAAGACAATTTGTGCTTTCTCTGACCTGTGCAACACTGCCGAGAGAAGAGTTAAGCTCAGCAACATTCATTGTCTGAATTGAGTCAATAATTACAAGCTCGGGCTTCGCAGAGCGCATATATTCCGATATTATCTGTACATCTGTTTCACAGAAAACCGAAAGATTATCTGTATTTACTCCGAGTCTGTCGGCTCTGAGCTTAATCTGATGTGCAGATTCCTCGCCGGACACGTAGAGAATATTTAAGCTCTCACCGAGGAACTGACAAATCTGCAGCAAAAGTGTTGATTTACCGATACCCGGGTCACCGCTCAGAAGAACAAGCGAGCCTTTTACAATACCGCCGCCGAGAACTCTGTCAAGCTCCTTTAAGCCTGTTTTATATCTGACCTCACCATCACAGGTTATATCATTTATCTTCTGAACACCTGCCGAAAAATTGCCGAGAGCAGTTCTTGAGGCTGTTTTTTTAGTTGTTTCGGGTGCTTTAAAGGTTTCTTCCATTGTATTCCACTCCGAGCAGGCAGGACATTGGCCATACCATTTTGCGCTCTCGTGACCGCAAGCCGAACAAACATATATATTTTTTGCTTTCTGTGCCATATTATCATTCCTCAGGGCGTTGCCTTAAAACAATAATCCACTATTCCATCAGCAATCGCCATAGCTAATTTTAATTTATATGAATCCTGCTTCAGCAGGGATAATTCTTCATAATTTGATATAAATCCGCACTCAGCCATCACCGCAACACTTTTCGCATGGTATAAAAGGTAAATTTCCGTGCCTGTAGGCTTTACCTTTCTGTTATTGTCAGGCTGAATTGAAGCTACAACGGAATTCTGTATGCTCTGAGCAAGAAGCTGACTTTCGGGATTGTTTTTCGAGTAAAAAACCTGTGCTCCGTGTACTGACGAAGCATCATATTTATTCTGATGAATACTGACAAAAAGTGCATCTGGATTATCATCAATAATTTTCATCCGATTGCGAATATCCGATACTTTTTTCTGTCTTATTGTAACAGAATCATCAGAATAAATCAATCTGTCGGTACTTCGTACCATTATTACATCAAAGCCGTACAGCTTCAGCAGCTTTTCCAGCTTTAAGGAAATATCAAGATTAATATTTTTCTCAACAGTGCCGTCATCTGCAACAGCACCGCCGTCTTCGCCTCCGTGACCTGCGTCAATAATAATCGTTTTCATACTCACTGTGTTCGCCGACGCACCGACCGAGGAAGAATTTAACTGGTATGTTAAATATAAAAGACCTAACAATATTAATATAAACAGGACTGTAATCGCAACAGTACAGCGAATTTCTCTGCTCACACAAACACCCCTATACAATATATGTCAAAGGTGAAATGTATATGAAAAAAGTAATAAGCTATACCCTTTCATTTCTGACAGGCGTGATAAACATAATCGCAGGCTCGTGCGGCGGAATTATTGCCGTTGAGAATCTGAAATACAATAACATCGACAGTGCAAATGCTCACGCAACTGCAATTGCGGTTATTCTTCCACTGACAATAATCAGTGCCGCTGTGTATATTTATCGTGGTGATGTAAAAATCAGCGACAGTTACGTCTATCTCCTGCCCGGACTAATCGGCTCAGCTGCAGGAGCATATCTGTTGCCGAAAATACCCGAGAAATTTCTTTCAAAGGCTTTTTCTGTTTTTATTATCTATGCGGGAGTTAAAATGTTTTTAAAATGATTAAGGATATTATCGCCGCTGTACTTTCCGGTATGCTCTCATCGATGGGCTTCGGCGGAGGAGGAATATTAATCCTCTATCTGTCTTTGTATAAAAATATTCCCCAGTTAAATGCCCAGGGAATAAATTTACTGTTTTTCATACCGTCCGCCCTGCTCTCCCTTTGCTTTCATACAAAGAACAAGCTCATTGAATGGAAGCTCGCTTTGAAAATGATTGCTTTGGGAATAATCGGTGCAGGTGCCGGATTTTTTATTTTAAATCAATCAGATGAAAATATCATCAGAAAAATATTTTCTGTAATTCTTATTCTTATGGGTACAAAAAGTCTTTTCTCAAAAGATAAAAAATGATTTTATCGCACCCTTTGTACGTGTCTGAATTATCCTGTCTGTAACGAGCTTAAACAATACGCCGATGTAAAATCCGAAGGTATTCATTATAACATCATCAATGTCAGATTCACCGTTGCCGAGATAATACTGTGACAACTCAATCAGCGTACTTACTATCAAAGGGATAAAAAGTAATGTCCATTTAGCCTTACCCTTCATCGCAACCGCGGTATACATTCCGAACGGGATAAAAATACCGATATTACCGAAGAACACATACAGGTCATATTTTGAATTTTCATCAAAGAAAGCCTGTTTTAAAGCATTGAACGGAGTAAGGTTAATATAGTGATCGTAGTTCAAATAACTTCTGCAAATCCAGAATCCGTAAACCCAGATAATTGCCATAAAAATAATAAAAGTTACGGAAGCAAACATATTTAATTCACGATAATAGCGTACAAACAGCTTATTTTCCCAACAGAAAAACAGCTTTGTCATGAAAAACAACATCGTGATAACGTAAACCATAATCATAACGGCAGGTTTATCGTATCCGAAAAGATGATACCACGATATACTGTTATCATCCGATGCCACATGTTCTTTTATCTGGTTATATATTGCAACTGCAATCCAGAATCCGCTCATTACTGCCAGTCCGTGACCGAACACAACAGGCTTTACACGAACCCTTTCTGCAAGAAGTACAAAGCAACCCGTAAACAGGGAAGTAATAAACAGCTGTCTGAAGAAATGACCCTGAGTCTTAAATCCCGGTACAACGAGGATAATGAAGAAGAACATCATAATCAGCTCTGTTGCATACTTCGTAAACAAATAAATCCTTTTATTTTGCATTTGAGTTTCTCCTGAAATCAAGGTAGTCCTGCAAAATAATAACAGCGGCTACCGCATCAACAACATCCTTACGTTTTTTGCCCTTAACATTGTTGGAGGAAAGATAATTATGTGCCTCGACAGTAGTAAGTCTTTCATCCCACGTAACTGTCCTGACACCGCTTTTTTCCTCAATATGCTGTGCAAATTCAAGGCATTTTTCAGCTCTTGCACCGCACGAGGCATCCATATTCTTAGGAAGTCCGACAACTATAAGCTCCGGCTTATGCTCAGCAATAAGCTGACACACTCTTTCAAGTAGCTTCGGCTCATAGCTCTGGTTGATAACTTCCACAGGATGTGCGAAATATTCAAGACGGTCACAGACCGCTATACCGGTTCTGGCATCGCCGTAATCAACCGACATAATAATCATGTAACCGCCTCCTGATTAAAATTCAAAGATTAATAGCATTAATCCGTTGCCTCTGCTTCAACCTCTTCTGAGCCGACATCTTCATCCTCAGAATCATCACTGTAATAGTAGTGTCCTGAGCAATAACCCGGCTCGCTGTCAGCCTTATACCAGCCTACTGCAGATGAACAGCTTGATGAGGCAAGTCGACCTGTATCTGTGCAATAATAGTGCTTCTCGGCCTTATCATTGTATTCAAAATCCTTGTATGCAAGGTCTTCATGGATTGAATTCATAACGGTTCTGTAGATTGTACCTGCAGGGTTACCATTAGTATAAATTGTTTCCGGAGTATCGTAGCCGTACCAGATTGCTGTGCAATAATACGGTGTACCGCCTATCATCCATTTATCCTTGTTATCATCGGTAGTACCTGTCTTGGCGTAGTTATCAAATCCGCTCGTCTTGTAGTTATAACCTGTACCACTTGACTGAGTTGTAACCGTCTGAAGCATATGAAGCATAACCTCAGCAGTTGACTCTGAAAGAATCTGCTCACCATCAACATTTCTGTTGTCAATAAGAACATTACCTGCTGCATCAGTGATGTAATAGAATGAGTAAGGTCTGTAATATTTACCTCCGTTACCGAATGAACAGTATGCGGCACACATATCAAGAGTTGTACAACCATAGGTCATTGAACCAACAACCAACGGAGCAGGGTTATTATCCTTGCCATCAACAACAGTTGAGATATGGAACTTATTCTTAACATAATCATATGCCTTTTCTGTGCCGAGCATATTAACTACAATTCTTGCCGGAATTGTATTAAGTGACTGAGCAAGTGCGTTCTGAACGGTGTAGTATGAGCCTGAACCGTTATTACCCGAGAAGTTGTGCGGCCAGTATGAACCGTTGTAGTAGATTGCATAGTCCTTGATATAGGTTGACCACGTAATCTCATCCTCTTCAATTCCCGGAGCATAGGTGCTCAACGGCTTGATTGTAGATCCCGGTGGTCTCGGCGACTGTGTTGCACGGTTAAGAACTCGGTTACCTTCCTTCTCACCTGCACCGCCGACAATGGCAACTACTCGTCCGTCATAGCCCATAACAGTACATGAGGACTGAGCCGCTTTATCAAGCCAGTTGGTTTTATTTACGTAGATTTTTTCGACTTTTTTCTGAATTTCAAGGTCAACAGCGGTATAAATTCTGAGACCACCACCGTAAATTGCGTTAGTAGCATCCTTTTCAGAATAGCCGAGAGTATCCTGAAGTCTTTCGATAACGTCTTCAATAACGTAGTCTACATAATAGCTTTGGAAGCCTGATGAATTCTTGAGCTTTTCCTCATTGGCTTTACGCTGAATCTGTGCCTCACTCGGGACATAATCGTCATCAGTTGTGAAAATAAGGTCATAATCCAACGCTGCCTGATATTCCTCATCTGTCAGCTTGCCCTGCTCATGCATATACCAAAGACAGGTTTCCTGACGACCTCTGTTTTTATCAGGATAGTTAATCGGGTCATACTTATACGGATTCTGTGTAATTGATGCAATTACAGCACACTCTGCATCGGTAAGCTCTGATGCTGTCTTACCAAAATAGATTTCAGCCGCAGTTTCAACACCATAACAGCCCTGACCGAGGTAAACAGTATTAAGGTATGCCTCAAGTATCTGATCCTTACTGAAATTCTTTTCAAGATTCAGAGCCGTAAGAATCTCATTATATTTTCTGACATAGGTAACCTCGTTGTTGCCCGTAATATTCTTAACAAGCTGTTGTGTGATTGTTGAACCACCTTGTCCTGAATTTGACGGTTTAACCATAACACCGATTGTACGAATCCAGTCAACACCGTGATGCTCATTGAATCGCTTATCCTCAAGGCAGATGAAGGCATCACGAAGATTTTGTGAAATATCTTCAAGGTCTACCCAGATTCTGTTTTCTGTTCCGTGAAGTGTAAGAAGCTCAACCTGCTTACCGTCAGTATCCGTCGCATAAAGGAAGGATGTCTGATTCTGATTATCCTTGGCTGTGTCAAGATTAATTGCAGGATCACCATTAACAGTAATAAGTGCATTAATAAACACGTAACCGCCGACAATAATCGCTGTAAAGCAGAAAATTGCAATCACGGAAATAAAGAAAGCTCCGACATTTGAACGGTCCTTAAAGCTCTTCTTCTTAGTTTTCTTTTTCGGCATTCGATTACCTCCTTTCATTACTTTCCTCTTATTTTTCGTACAACACTGATTTTGAACTTTCTTGCCTTCGGTACAAAATCACTGTACATTTTGAATTTCAAACTATTATTTACCAGCGCATATTCGCCGATAAATTCTATTCTGTCGGTATTGAAGCTCTTCTTGAAATCCTCAATTCCCGTGAAATCCTCTCTTGTAACAAATTCACCGAGCGGCTCATCCGGATTCTTCGGCGGATTCTTTTCCGAAACGAAAATGTAGCCGAAATCGTGAATTTCCATTCCGCTGTCAACGCTCTTCTTTAAGCGAAGATAGTTAACATAATGACTCGGACGTGTTTCATTTCTCAATATGTTTCTGCTGCCACCGAAAACACAGCCTGCAATTCCGTTATAGCGGATTGTAAGACCTGCGGCAACAACAAATTTTCTGTCCTTACAGAATTCGTCAGCGAGAGCAACACGCTTTAAGTAATTGTCTGTCTGCTGCTGAATTGCCGCATTATCGTTGGTGAGCTTTTTCTTCTGCTTTTCATTGCAGGTTTCCATCTTTTTAAGATTGGCGGCAACAATTGCATCTCTCTCATCCTGCAGGCGCTTGTCCTCATCCTTATCATAGTAAACGAGTGACAGGTCTGCGTAATCCTTCATAACCTCCATAAGATGGGTGGTATATTCGTTATTACGCTCCATAAAATCATTTCTGCCCGATGTATCACCCATAACCTTCATGAAATCCTCCATGATTGTCGGGTCATTCTTAACATCATCATAGCTGCAGATTTTCGACACAAGACCTCTCTGGTCACCGATACGGACAGAGTATCTTACACCCTTTTCACACTTATGAATAAGCTCGTCTGCAGTATGTCTTTCTCCTGTTTCCTTATCTTTGATAGGAAGATAAAACTGAACAGGTGCTTTATATATATAGTTTTCGATATCGTGATTTAGTCTGAATCCGTTTTTAATAAGCATCTTATGTGCCTGAAGTCCGCTCTGCTGAGTTTCGCCGTTAACACGAAGCATAATGTGCGGGTCACATAAAAGTGCTGTAACGGAATTCTTTTTCATTTCAGCTTTAATAAAGCTGACAAATTCCTTAATAAGGCTCTCGTTTGTATAGTCGCAGATAAATCCATCGGGAATATACCAGATTGTTCCTGCAAAAGAGAGCTTTCTTGCAAGAATAAGGCATTGGAACACTCTTTCACCATTGAGGAATCCCGCATAGAAGTACGGCTTCCACGCAGGCTTAGCCTGCGGCCACAGTGAGCATTGCATATATGTTCCGCCGTTTTTCAACAGAAAGTCATCAAAGGCTTTGAAGTCGGTTTGTGCTTTGAATTCATACATTCCTGTGGTTTCTCCTTTGCTTGAATATCTCTATATGTTCCTTCTCCGAAAACGGAACGTGTTCGCCACGTATCTTCATAAAGTTTTCATGTCCTTTACCTGCAAACAGAAGAATATCGCCCTTCTGTGCATTCTCAAGTGCATACTCAACCGCTTCTCCTCTATCGGGAATTGCGACATATTTTCCGCCCGATTCGGTTACCGCCTGTGCGATATCCTTTATAATATCCATCGGGTCCTCAAAGTCGGGATCGTCAGACGTGAGGATTGACAAATCGCATTCCTTTCCCGTAATAAGTCCAAGCTCTCTTCGGCGAAGCTGTGTTCTGCCTCCGACCGAGCCGTAAAGGACAATAATACGATTGTGCGGATAGCTCTTTAATGTGTCAAGCATACTCTGCATACTGACTCCGTTATGAGCGAAGTCAATAATCACATCAAAATCATCGCAGACATAAACGCATTCCGCTCTGCCTGCCACCCTGATTTCCTCAAGGCATTCAATATATTCTGAAGTATCAATTCCGATTGCATGGCACACGCTGATTGCCGCAAGTGCATTATATGCATTGAACAATCCCGGTAATGCCAGCTCAGCGTGATACTCTTTTTCAAATTCTCTGCAATCAAATGAAATGCCGATAAATTTATTATTCTTTAACAGCTTAACATCTGATGCCGTAATCTGTGCATTGCTAAGACCATAGGTCAGAACATCACACCTACAATTTTTAAGCATAGTCTCATATGCAGGGTCGTCAACATTAACCGCCGCAAATCTGCATCTTTCAAAAAGCACTGATTTCCAATACATATAATCGGCGAAATCGGGATGCTCCGTAGGTCCGATATGGTCGGGTGAAAGATTAGTGAACACACCGACCTCAAACTGTACGCAATCAACTCTGTGCATCATAAGACCGAGTGACGAAACCTCAATAACGCAGTATTTACAACCATTATCAAGCATAATTCTGAAGAATTTCTGAAGCTCATAGCTTTCGGGAGTTGTGTTGACCGTTTCAAGTCTTACATCATCATAAAAAGCACCGACTGTACCGATTATTCCGCATTTACTGCCCGAAGCCTCAATCAGCTTCTTGACAATATGCGAGGTCGACGTCTTACCCTTTGTGCCTGTGATACCGATAACCTTCAGTTCCTCTGACGGATGACCGAAGAAATTATCCGAAGCCACGGCAAGTGATGCTCTCGTGTTTTCAACAACAACCTGCACTGCATCCGTTGGTAAATCGAGTAAACGCTCAACCATAAAGCAACGGCATCCGCTCTCGTAAGCACCGGGTGCATAATTGTGAGCATCAAAACGATAACCGTTAAGGCAGACAAACATTACTCCGTCCTTCGCCTTTCTTGAATCATAAACTATGTCTTTGATATCAATATCAGTGTTCTGCTCACAGGTGTATTCAATTTTGTCAAGAATTTTACTTAACAACATAATTATAAAGCCTTTCTGAGTAATGCATCGGCAGGAATCTGTCTGTCGCACTCGAAGCTGAAAATCATCATCGGATGCGGTGCTTTTTCGATTGGCTCGCCTTTTTCATCACGGAGGTCTTTAATAACAACCTCATAAGGCTCCTTGCCTCTTTCAAGCACCTCCAGTGTTTCTCCGTCAAAAATTCTGTTTCTCTGACGTGCGACAACTCTGCCGTCAGCACTGTTTACAACCTCAGCCATTACGCTCCAGTCACGCTTATAGCCTCCGTCATAATATATCTGTGCGTCATCTCTCGGATGACCGTAATAAAAGCCTGTGCAATACTCACGTGATGAAATTTTATACATCTCGTCAAGTACCCATTTTTCAGGTACATAGCTGTCTGTCGGATTTTTAAGATAGCCGTCTATTGCAACACGATATGCGTTTGTGATAACCGATGTATAGTAAGCGGATTTCGCTCTGCCCTCGATTTTAAAGCTCGAAATTCCTGCCTTAACCATGTCCGGAATATGCTCAATCATACACATATCCTTGGAATTCATAATAAATGTGCCGTTGTCATCCTCTGCAACGGGGAAATACTCGCCCTGACGTGTTTTCTCCATCAAAGCATACTGCCATCTGCAGGGCTGAGCACAATCGCCACGATTTGAATCACGGTTAACAAGATAATTTGACAAAAGACATCTGCCCGAGAAGGATACGCACATAGCACCATGAACGAAGCACTCAATTTCCAGCTCCTTCGGGGTTTTTGCACGAAGCTCAGCAATGTCATTCATCGACAATTCACGTGCAGTAACTACTCTCGTTGCACCGAGGTCGTACCACATTTTTGCAGAAGCATAGTTTGTGATACCTGCCTGAGTTGAAATGTGAATATCAACATCGGGAGTATATTTCTTTGCAAGTGAGAAAACACCAAGATCGGAAATAATGAATGCGTCAACTCCTGTATCCCTTGCAGACATAAGGAAATCGGGCAAAGCATCAATTTCGTCATTTCTCGGTACGGTATTACAGGTAAGATATACCTTAGCACCCTTACTGTGTGCCATCTCAACCGCTGCTTTAAGCTCGTCAAAGCCGAAGTTGGCAGGCGCCGCTCTCATCGAGAACGCAGAACCGCCGACATATATAGCATCTGCACCATAGTACAATGCTCTCTGAAATCTTTCCATATCGCCTGCAGGTGCAAGCAATTCAGGGAAAGCTGTTTTAATATCACTCATTTTTTTACCTGCTTAGTCACTGTTGTTTGCCTTGATAATAAGAATCAAGTTATTCTTATGCTCCTGGTAGGTTGTTGCGAGATAAATCTTACCGCTGTTATCATGAGCAAAGTAATAATAATCTGTATTCTCAGCATAAAGAACCGAACGGATAGCATCCATGCCCGGATTACAAATCGGTCCAGGAGGAAGTCCCTTGACTGCACTTGTATCATATGCGGCATAGAAGTTCGCACCCTGAGCCTCACCGACAAGCGGTGTTACATAGTTGCTGACATAAATTGCCGTACTGTCACAGCCGAGTGTCGGGAAGTTTGCCTGGTTTTTAAGACGATTAATAAGAATAGAAGCTATTGTCTTCATCTGGTCGGCATTGGCGGCTTCCTTCTGAACGATTGAAGCCATAGTAATAACCTCATCCCTTGTAAATCCGATAGACTTAGCTCTCTCGTCGTACTCGTCTTCCCATTTGCTTTCAAAGTTATCAAGGAATTTACGAATAACGTAATTTGTATCTGCGCCGACATAGAAATCATACGTATCCGGGAACATATATCCCTCTAACTTCTGATAGCGCTTTGAATTGTCCTCAATTTCGCTGAGGAAATCATATGAGAAATTAGCATTCTTAATAGCAGTGTACAGCTTTGCACTGTCGCAAACGTCATATTTCTGGAGCTTTTCAAAAATCTGAGATATTGTCCAGCCTTCCGGGAAGCTCAGAGTAATTGTATCCGCTGTAACGGGAGCAGCCATAATATCCTTCAGCATACCCTCAACACCCATTTTGCTGTTGAGATAATAGTCACCGCTGAGGTATTTTTCATCATCAAAATCACGGAATCTGATAAAGGCCTTGCAGAAAGCCTTACGCTTGATAAGACCTGCATCTTTAAGAATATCAATAATCTCGCTGTATGACGCACCCTCCGGAATTGAAACCGGTACATTCTCGTCACTTCTGTTAACTGCGAGCATATCGCCTGTACAGGTAATTCCTATATATGACAATATAACAGTTGTGATGATAATAAACGCAAGAAATCCTGCCGCAGCCTTTCCTCCGATTTTTTCGACCGTGTCCCTGGTCTTACCCGAAGAAGTCTGCTGTGTCTTTTTAACAACAGGCTTTTCATTTGTCGGCTGAGCTGTAGCATATCTGTTTCTGTTATTCTTTTCCTGCGGTCGATGCTTGGTGTAATTTGAAAAATAAATTCCACCTGTATTCTGCTTTGAAGTACCGCTGTCTGCCGGTGTATCCATCAGGCTTTCATCAATATGAACAACAAATTTTTTCTTTTCGGCAGGTTTAGGAGCCTCAGAATTTTCGGTTTTTGAGTTTCCCGTTGAAGAATACTCTTCGATTATCCTGTCAATATCGTAACCCGAACGGATTTTATCGTTCTCGTCTTTCATTTTCTGCCTCCCTTATATAGCGCACTGGAGAGAATTTAAAATTCGGTCTGCTTCTTTTTTACCACAAAACTTTTCGGCAATCGCATGGGCGAACAGTAAAGCACAACCCATACCCTTACCGGTAATAATATTATTATCAACACAAACATATTCATCACTAACGTCTGCACCCTCAAGCTCGCCTTCAAAGCCGGGGAAGCAACAGGCCTTAACGCCCTTCAGAAGTCCCATATGACCTAAAACTGACGGAGCGGCACAAATCGCACACAATGTTTTTCCGTTCTCAACGCAGAAATTAACGGCATCCTTAACTGTCTTATTTGCCTCGAGATTAAGTGTTCCCGGCATACCGCCCGGAAGAACAACGGCACTGAGATTGTCGTCGAGCTTAACTTCACTTTCATCAAGGTCTGCAAAAACAGGAATATTGTGAGAGCCTGCAACTATCTTGCCGCCGACACCCACTGTGCAAACTTCAATTTCCGCTCTTCTGAGGAAATCCACAACTGCAAGAGCTTCGATTTCTTCAAATCCTTTTGCAAGAAAAACATAAATCATGATAAATACCTCTATCGTTATACCATATTTTGCGCATTTTACATTTAATTAACGAACATTATACACTATTATTGCAAAAATGTAAAGCAAGCAAACAGAATTATAATGAATTTATTAAAAATTCTACTTTTTTATAAATAATATCGCCTATTTCTTCTATGTTTTTCGGTTCATCACCATTGTTGCAGGTGATAACAAACCATCCCATCTTCTCCGCTGCGGCAAGAGCGGCAACCCTGCATTTTTTAAGATATTCAACATTTGCCTCGTGAATATCCTTTTTGCTCTCGTCACCCTTGTATCTTGATGACATGAGCTTCTGTGAAATTTCAATAGGCATATCAAGATAAATTACCGCATCGGGCTTCGGAATTCCGAGAAGTCCGTATTCAAAATCCTCAAGCCATTTAAAATAGCTGTCCCATTCATCCTGCGGGAGCTTTGTAGCCTGATGATAAGCATTAGATGTTGTATATCTGTCGGAAAGAATCACCATACCGTTTTCGTAAGGCTCCTTCCATTTTGTCTTATAATTTGCATAGCGGTCAACCGCATAAAAAGCCGATGCGGCAAAAGCATTTACATCATAAGGCTTCTTGCCGAAATCCCCTCTTAAGTACATTTTTACAAGCTCACTTGAACCGCTTTCATAATCGGGAAGCTTAATCTGAAAGGTATTCTCCGCACCGAGCTTTTTTCTCAGAAGCTCAATCTGTGTACTCTTTCCGCTTCCGTCAAGACCTTCTATAACAATAAGTTTTCCGTTCATATCTGACACCTCCGATATATTATAACAAAGATTTGTATTTTTTCAATATATACCAATAAAAAGAGCCGCAAAAACGGCTCTTGATTACTTGATATTATTTGCTGAGCTGATAGATTTTAACGTAATCTACAATCATCTGTGTCTTATAGTCCTTATTGCTTGTAATTGCTTCAGGAAGCTGCTCCGGAATTTCAAGTGAAACGATTACTTCCTCAGGCTCAAGTGAAACGCCTTTACCATATGAACCACGAGCACTCTCAACACCGTTGATATAGAAAATGTACTCATCATCTGTCCATTTAAGTCCGTATGTGTTGTACTCTTCGTAGATGTTATTTCCCTTGAACACACCGAGTCTGAATGAATCGATATTCTCTATATCGTCATCAACACCATTGCAGTGGATTGTCTGCGAAACAGCATTACGATTGCTCTTGAGCTTTGCATCGGCATCCATAGCCTCGAAGATATCGATTTCAGCACCACCGATACCGCCGTTTGAAAGATAATGGTCATACGGGTGGTCTGCCTGAATCCAGAATGCACTCCAGAAGCCCTTGTCCTTGTTGCAGATGCATTTAATCTCGAAATAGCCCTTGTTGTAGTGCTCGATAAGACTGATCATACCTGTGTACCAGCCTGCACCATATTCACCATTTTCATCATAATAGCCTGAAAGAACAAGGTTGCCGTCCTTAACCTCAACTGCATCCTTGCCGTTAAAGCCGAATCTTCTTGAACCGAGTCCACGATATTTCCATACGTCTGTATTAAGCTCTGTACCTTCAAACTCATCCTCAAAAACAAGCGAATAGCCCGTAAGGTCAAGTGCTTCACCACGAGGTGTACGTGCGTTATCAAAAAGAACGCATCCGAACATCTCAACAACTACCATAAATCCCGCAAAAATTCTCTTGAAGGAAAATCCGTTTGAGAAGAAATTTTTGAAGAAATCGATAGTGTCATAAACTGCAATTTTCTGTCGGATAGCAAAATTAAGACTATCCATAATAGAATCTAAATTCATAATATCCCCTCCGATAATTATTGGTAATATTATATCATATATTATTATTATTTCAAGTATTTATTGCTTTGATTTACCGCCCTTTAAAATCGGCGATAACTTAGGATAAATAACAAACGCTATTGCAACAATTATCAAACCCTTGATAAATGTAAACGGAACATTGAAAACAAGAATTGCCTTCCATAAGGAATCTATTGACGAAAGAATATCCTGATAAGCTGAAAGTATTACTTCCTTCGGCATAACATTAAAGTAAAGCGGATAAATCACAAACAGGTTCAGTGGAAGAGCCGATACAGCCATTGAAAACGAGCCGACAGCAGAACCGACAAGTGCCGATTTTCTGTTTCGTCTTATTTTATAAAACAGACCTGCAACCGCAACAAATACTGCACCGAGAATGAAATTCGACAGTTCGCCTATTCCTGCGCTCTGAGTTGCCGCAATGTGAATGACATTTTTAATAAGGCAGACAAGCACACCGAAAAGCGGACCGTATGCAAAAGCCGTGATAAGCTCGGGTAAATCAGATAAGTCAAATTTAATAAAGCTCGGCATAATCGGAATCGATATTTCAACAAACATCAGCACCGCTGAAAGTGCCGACATAATTGCCGTTACGGCAATCATTCTTGTTTTTTCTGTATTTTTAGTTCCCATAATTTCCTCCGAAAAAAATCCCCGTACAGAAATTATCTGTACGGGGCTATAATCATATTACAATCTTCTCACATCCGGACTATACCGTCGGCTTCGGAATCTCACCGAAATCTGCATCTGCTCACGGGCTACGGCACAAGCCGATTACCGTCGGTGGGGAATCACACCCCGCCCCGAAGACAAGTATATATTATCATTTTTTCAGCATTTGTCAATACAAAGGATAAAAATTATTCATCAGCCTCTGCTGCCTTAGCCTCAGCTATAACCTTCTCGGCTACAGGTGCCGGAGCATCCTCATATCTTGTAAATTCAAATGTGAATGAGCCTCTGCCTGCTGTAACCGAACGCAGAACTGTTGAGAAGCTGGTCATCTCAGCCATCGGAACTTCTGCTACAAGCTCTTGGAGCTTCGGGTCTTCCTCACTTGCGCCCATGCCGAGAACACGGCCTCTGCGCTTTGTAACATCACCCATGATATCACCGAGGAATGCTTCGGGCATAAGTGCCTTCAAGGTTCCGATAGGCTCAAGAATTACAGGACTTGCCTGCGGAACACCTGACTTGAATGCAAGTGAAGCGGCTGTTTTGAATGCCATTTCAGATGAATCAACAGGATGATATGAACCATCGTAGAGAACTGCCTTAAGACCTATCATCGGATAGCCTGCCATAACACCGTGAGCCATACACTCACGAAGTCCCTTTTCAACTGCCGGGAAATAGTTCTTCGGAACTGAGCCGCCGACTACCTCTGACTCGAAGATAAGGTCATCGCCGTCTGTAGGCTCAAAGCGAATCCATACATCACCGAACTGTCCGTGACCGCCCGACTGCTTCTTATGTCTTCCCTGTACCTTAACTGACTTACGGATAGCTTCTCTGTATGCAACCTTAGGCTTTGTAAGGTCAACATCAAGACCGAACTTGCCCTTGAGCTTTGATACGATAATATCAAGATGCTGTTCACCCATACCGGAGATAATCTGCTCGTGAGTTTCCTTATTGATTTCAAACTTGATTGTCGGGTCTTCCTCGAGAAGTCTGTTGATTGCCGTAACAATCTTTTCTTCCTCACCCTTCTTGCAGGCATGAATTGCCATTGAAAGACACGGCGTCGGGAATTTAACTGCACTCAGTTCAACAACATTATTGGCATCGCAGATTGTGTCACCTGTCTTTACGCAGGAGAGCTTTGTAACTACACCGATATCACCGGCAGGAATGCACTTGCAATCCTCAGATTTATTACCGCGTACTGTAATTATCTTACCCATTCTCTCTGTTTCACCTGTACGTGCGTTGTAAACAGGAGTTTCAGGAGTAATCTTACCGCTGTCAACCTTGAAATAGGACATCTTACCAACGAACGGGTCAGCAACTGTCTTAAAGCAAACCGCTGCAAGAGGTCCGTTTTCGTCACAATCAACATCCTTACCACCTGCATAGGATTCAGCATCAGGAGCTGAATATGCAAGCTCATCCATCAAAAGCTCAACACCATCTGTTGTATAGCCGGAGCAGGCATAAACAGGATAAACCGAGCTTGTGTTAACGCCCTCATTGAGAGCCTTGATAATTTCTTTTCTTGTAAATTCCTCACCATTGAAGAATTTATCCATCAATTCATCACTTGCAGTAGCAACTGCTTCTGTGAGAATGTCGAGCATTTCCTTGATTTTCGGATCGTCAGGCATCGGGATTTCCTTAGCCTTTCCGTTTTCATATTCATATCCCTTACGGTCAGCAAGGTTAACGTAAGCCTTAACCTTACCGTCAACGATATACGGAACAATAACAGGACAAACTGCTCCGCCGTGTACTGCTCTGATTTCATCAAATGTCTTGTAGAAATCGCCATGCTCCTTGTCACAACGAGTAATGGCAAACATCTTACCTCGTTTCTTAGCGGCCTTGAATGCCTTCTCTGCACCGACATCATATTTATGTCCTGCACCAAGAACTATAAGCACGCACTCAGCGGCACGGATGCCCTCGCACATCTCACCTTCAAAATCAAAAAGGCCCGGAGTGTCAAGTATATTCAGCTTGCAATCCTTCCACTCAATCGGAGCGATAGCGGTTGCAACAGAAACATTTCTGCGTCTTTCTTCGGGGTCAAAATCGAGTACGGCATTACCTTCGTCAACTCGACCTAATCTGTCTGTAAGTCCTGCAATATATAACATAGCCTCTGCAAGTGTTGTTTTTCCTCGACCTGCGTGACCTGCAAGTGCAATATTTCTTATGTCCTTTGCGTGATAGTTTTTCAAAATAATACCTCCCTTAGAATGATAAGTCATCACTTGAATTGCTTACTATGATGAACTCATGTTGCTAATATATCACATTTAACTATAAATTTCAATAGTTTTTTAAAAATTATGTATAAAATATGTAAAAATACACAAAACGAGGTATTATATTCATCATAAAAAAATTCCTCACGGAATTCCAGCAATAACAAAGTTGTTTTGCCGTGTTTAATACTTTCCGTGAAGAATCTTATGTTATCTGATTTTTTAATTGCCTTTGAATATTCTTTTTAATTTCGAAACAGAAATTTCCTCTGCTTTATAGTTTTCGATATACTCGAGGATTTCCTCCGGACTATCCGATACAAACATCAGCTCACGGCTGTATTCGTGCATAAAGTTCTCCTCTATTCCCTTTTCAAATGCCTGGAGCAGGCTGTCAAAATATCCGTTTGTATTCATAAGCACTATCGGCTTGTTATGTCGATTGAGCTGTTTGAGTGTAAGAATTTCGAAGAATTCGTCAAATGTGCCGATTCCGCCGGGAGTTACAATGAATGCACCCGACATTTCGTCCATCATTCTTTTCCTCTCACGCATTGTATCGGGATACAGAAATTCCGTACACTTATCGTAAAGAATGCCGTCAACATTGAAAAACGACGGAGCAATTCCGATTATTTTTCCGTTGCCCTGTGTCATTCCTCTTGCGACAGCACCCATCATTCCGTTGGCACCACCGCCGAAAACAAGTCCGTATCCTTTGTCTGCCATCGCCTTTCCGAGCTTCTCACCTGCACTGAGATACTGCTCACCCGTAGCCGTGCTTGAAGCTCCGTATACACATATATTCATATTCACACCTCACTGAAATACGATTCTATTGTTTTTCTGTCTGCAACACATCTGCCTTGTATCAGCTCAGATGAACCGCCGCCACGTGCATTTAAAGCAGTGTTTATTTCCTTTGACATCGTTCTTAAATCAACCACATCCGAAGCGATTGCAAAATTATAGCCCTTCTCATCATTCCCCGAGAAGCCTGCACAAACTCCCTCGCATTTTCCGACATTTTCAAGAACGATTTTTCGCAAATTATCCATATCGGTTTCTTCAAAGAAAACTATATTTCTGCCGTCACATTCGATATTTGCAGATTTTAATTTAACTAATTCCTTTTGAAGCTCCGCATTTTTTTGTTTGATTTCATTCATATCCTCAACATATTTTGCGAAGATTTCCGCCGTTTCATTCTGCTTTGAGCAAAGTCTGACGGCAATTTCATAAAGATTATCATATTTTTTGTTGTAGTCATCGAGTGCATCAAGTCCGCAAAGAATATGGATTCTTGTGCCACCTCTGTGACGTGCCGAATCAAGAATTTTTATTATTCCGATTTCTCCGCTCTTTTTCACATGAGGAGCACAGCAGGCGCACTTGTCATAGCCGTCAACAGTTACAATTCTCACATTTTCCGTCAATTCAAGCTTGCTTCTGTATTCAAGTGCTTTTAGTTCATCTGCATCCGGATAAGTAATATTGAAGCTGACGTTTTTATAAATTGCCTCATTTGCTTTTTTCTCAATTTCAAGAAGCTGTTCTCTTGTAAGCTCGCCGCTGAAATCGACCGTCACATCCTCGCCGAGATGAAAGCCGACGTTCTCGTATCCGTACATACTATGCACTATACCGGACAGAATATGCTCACCCGAATGATTCTGCATTCTTCGAAAACGAGGCTCATAGTCAAGCTCACATTCAACCTCTTCGCCTGCTTCAACTGCATTTTTCGAAAAATGAAAAATAACATTATTTTCAATCTGAGTGTCATAAATCACGGCATCCTTAATTTTTCCTGTATCACCGCACTGCCCTCCGCCCTCAGGAAAGAATGCAGTTCTGTCAAGAATAATTTTATATTTACC